>DAOVWI010000043.1 GCA_030636765.1 Gemmatimonadales bacterium | reverse complement strand
GCACCACCCCAGCGCGTCGGCAAGAAAGCGATCCAGCTTGTGCCCGCCGTCATACCTAACCTCGCGCCCGATCAGACAGGCCGAGACTCCTACCCGAAGCGGAAAGAGGGCTACGTCGCTCACGACGACCGCGGCCCCGCGACGGGCAGCTCCATCTGAGCGGAGACCTCGCGCTCCGGGCCATCCAGGTTGAGATCGGGGCGAACTCCGAGATGCTCGAGGATGAGGCGGTCCTGTGTCGTCACGAGCACCTGTCGCTCGCCGGCGACACGGCACAGAACCTCCCAGATCTCGCCGGCACGGCGAGGATCGAGGTGTACGAACGGATCGTCGACCAGAAGCGGGGTGCGGACACCGAGATCGGAGAGGAAGTCGGCCGAACCGATCCGGATCGCGAAGAGCGCGACGTGCCACTCTCCGTAGCTGAGCGGCGGCGACGCGAGCGGCACCGTACGGCCCGCATACATGAGCGCGGCGGAGCTCAGGTCGTCCGGCACGGCGAGCGGGCCGAGCTCTCCTCCGCCGAGAGCCGCCAGACGGGCATCGATGTGCTCGACGAGGCGCTCCTGATCGGTCGCACGGAATTCCTCGTAGGCGTCCACCAACAGCGCGTATGCCAGCGAGTAGGCACGGGCTTCGCCCCGAGCCGCCTGCAAATCCTCCTCCATGGTCTGGCGCCTGGCCTCGAGAGCGAGTGAGCTCTCTTCCGGCCTGGGAAGGGCGATCAAGCGCCTTTGCACGTCCCGCAGCTGCGTCCCCCCGTCCTCGAGCCTCGTGCGCTTGTCCTGCAGGTCGCGGTCGGTCTCTCGGAACGCCGCCCGCACGTCCTGCGGAAGCCGCTCCACCTCGGCCCGTTCACGCTCGAGAGCCAGCCTGGTGGGGGCCATTACGTCGTTCCGCTCCGCAGAGATCGCCTGCTCTACAGCGGTGAGAAGGCGCTTGGACTCGGCGACCACACGAATGCCCGGTCCTGCCTCATCCCGTCGCAGCGTTCGCTCTGCGCGCCGGCTGGCCCCGTCCAGCCTTCCTTGGCCATCCTCGAGCTGTGCGCGCGCCGCCCGCCAGGCGGAGAACGCCCGGCGCCTCTCCGGCAGCTCGCCCGGCGCCAGGCCGGGATCCGACAAGCCGTCCAGCTTCTCGCCGATTCGTCGCTCCGCGTCGGCGATCTCGGCCGTGGTCCTCCCCAGCTCTGCGCGCGCGAAGCGGCCAGCGCTCCGTTGCACGACGATGCCCCGCGCTCCCCACACGAGGAGCGCGACCCCCATCAGCATCGCGACGACCCCGGTCGTTCTGGCGCTCAGCGTCAGGCCGCCGATCAGGAGCGCGACCCCGAGACCCAACGCTACCCTCCCGCGGAACGATGGGCCGGCCGGGGATCCTTCGAACCGACCGGCCAGAGCGTCCCGCTTTGCCTCCAGCTCGCGTAGCCGCGGCCACAGCGCCTCCTCGAGGGCCACGAGCCGTTCCAGGTAGTCCGGCGGGTACGCGTCCTCTCCCGGCAGCGCTGCCGAATCGCTCGCTGCCGCCTCGACCTTCCAGATCGCCTCACGCAGCTCGGCGTGGACGTCCTCCAGATGACGGATCCTCTCCCGGGAGGCCGCCTCGCGCTCCTCCAGCCCGCGCAGCCTGGAAAGGGCGTCCCGCTCTCCCTCCAGCCGCCTCACGTCGGCACGGATCCCGTTCAGCTCGGCCTCCAGATGCCTCTCCTCATCCAGGAGCGGCCGGCGATCGGCTTCGGCCTGAAGGACCGCCGACAGCATCGCGCTCAGCTCCTCCACTTCTTCTTCCAGCTGCTCGACCCGCCCCGCCCGATGCCGCCGCCTCTCCTCGCTCGTGATCGGCTGAAGAGTGAGCCTGTAGTACTCGTCTCGAACCACCGCCCGCGCCGCATCCACATCCGCGTGTCCGCCTGCCGCGATCCGCAGGAGATCCTGGGCGAGCTCCGTCCCGAGCAGGTGCCCCTGCTGAATGCAGGCCGTCCTTTCGTAGTCATCCAGCTCGGTCAGACCGAACAGCTTGTGAAGCAGCTTTCGGTAGGCCTGTTGATCACTGCTCGACGGGGCAGCGGGGTTCGCCTCGCCCCGGAAGATCTCCTCGTCGGGCGCGAGCCGGCGCACGACCACCTGGTTGCTCTCGAAGTCGCGCTCGATCGAAAGCCTACCCTCCGCGTCCTCCAGCGTCACCCGCGCCCGGAAGCGCCCTCCCTTCCACGGCCTCCGATGCTCCTGGGCACGACGCGCGTCCGACTCGCGGCGATTGAAGCCGTAGATCGTCCGCACGAGCGCGTCGACGAGCGTGGACTTCCCCGAGCCGTTCGACCCGAGGATGACCGTGGGGGCGCTCTTCACCGGAAACCGGTACCGGCCGTGATGGCAACCGTAGTCGAGATCCAGCGACACGAAGCGCACGACCCCGCTCACGACACACCCAGGCTTCGCAGCGCGATCCGCAGCGCCCGCTCCCGCTCACGACGCTCCTCCGCGCCTTCCGCCTCCTCTACCCGACGCAGGCCCAGTCGCGCGACGTGGCCCGCTATCGTTCGCTCCTGAGCGATCTCCGCCAAACGGGTGGAGGCGAAGAAGCGCGTTCGGTCCTCCAGACGGACGCACCCGAAGCGCTCCTCCAGCTGCAGGCGGATCTTCTCCACCTCCAGGGGGAACGACGGCTCGCCGGTGAGACGCACCAGGGGTATGACGGATTCGGGAATCCGCTCCCTGAGCGCATCCGCCACGGCCAGCTCATCGGCGCACGCGCTGACATCGAAGTCGGCCACACGCAGGAGCTCTCTCACGCCCGACCGTGCATGCCGCACGCGCGGCGGCGTTCGGGCTTCGACCTCCGCGATCACGTAGCCGCGCGGACCATCCTCTCCGAGATCGACCGCGGCGAAGGAGCCTGCGTAGCACCCGCTGAAGTCTTCTCCGGCACCGAACTCCGCGGGCGGGCGAAACCGGTGATAGTCGCCGAGCGCGATGTAATCGGCGTCCAGCCCGGAAAGCCGCTCCAGTGGGAGGCTGAGCGAGGAGGGCTCGCCCCAGTGCGGTGCATCCGGCACGGCCCCGTGCAAGAGCACGACATGGGCGCCGGAAGCCTCGATCCTCTGATGGCTCCCCAATGGATCCGGCGCTCGAGCCCGATCGTGGGCCAGGCCGTACACGTGAAGCGGGCCGGCGGTCGTCTCCACGGTAGCCGGCGAGCCGAAGGTGGGTTCCCGGAAGACGTGCGCCCCGGCAAGCGCCTCCTCATAGAGGGTCGAATTGAGGGCGAGGGCGTCGTGGTTGCCGGGAACCGCGAACACCGGGTAACCGGCCTCCTGAAGCCTCCGCACCGCCTCCCGGGCCACCGCGACGACCTTGTTTGGGGGCCGTGGCCCGTCGAAGATGTCGCCGCACATCACGACGGCGTGCACCTCCGCCTCCTCGGCGAGCTCCGGCAGTCGCCGGAAGGCGTCCAGGACCTCCTCGCGTCGGAGCTCGGCGATCGGCTGAAAGCCGGAGTAGGCAGCGCCCAGGTGCACGTCGGCCACGTGGAGCAGGCGGATCACGAACCGGTCAGCCAGGTGCTCGTGCCAGCTGTCCCTTCCGGATCAGAAAGATGGTGTAGTCAATGATCGCGTACACCGATCCGATCCCGACGGCCAGGACGAAGAGGGGAACGTACATGGGCCAGAAGATGAGCGCGAGAAGCGTGTTCAGCTGGAAGAAAGTGGTCACCTTCCCCGCCAATCGCGAGCGGGGCGCCATTTCCTGGCCCACGAGCCGAGCCACCAGGTACGACCCTCCCGTGAAGACATCTCTGAGGACGAGGATCAGGAATCCGGCCCAATCCAGCCGCCCACCGGGAAGAAACGAAACGACGCCCAGTAGCACGAAGATCTTGTCGCAGAAGGGATCGAGCAGGATGCCGACCTCCGACGTCGTTCTGCTGATCCGCGCGATGAAGCCATCCAGGAGGTCGGTGAGCGACCCGGCGATCACAACGCCCGCCAGCACCCTGGCGTCGCTGGTGAGGAGGAAGATGACCCCCAGCGGGATGCGGCTGAGCGAGAGCAGGTTGGAGACGGTCAGGAAACCGGGATCGTGCCTGGCCGTCTCCTCCGAGGGCAGCTGGCGAACCTCGGCGGTCACACGCTACCCTCCCCGCTTCGCTCAATGCTTCGAACCAAAGTGAGCACGCTCCGTCCCAGCGACCTGGCTGCTACGTGGTTCGGCTCCCACCAGGCCCGACTGCCGCCCGGCATCCACGAGCCGGAAAATCTGCAGGCGGAGAAAGCGGCGCAATGGAGCCCGCAGGAGGCGTGGGCGTCAGATCAACACGCTCGCCTCCTCCTCCTCCTCCTCGAGGACCAAGTCGGACGGTTCGGAGCTTGCCGGACCGCCGTCGAGAAGCACGAAATCGTAGACGACCACGTCCGCGGTCGGGATCATCACACCCTCGCGCTCGTAGGACCCGTACTCGAGGCGACCCTCCACGTACATCCGAGTTCCCTTCCGGATGAGACGGGCCGCCGTCTCGGAGGTCTTCCCCCAGAAGGTGAGCCGGTGCCAGTCCGTCTTGCGCTGCTCCTCGCCGTCTTGCCGGAAGAAGCGGTTGGTGGCGAGCGAGACATGCGCGACGGGCGTGCCGCTGCTCGTCTCTCGCAGGTCGGGATCCGACCCGGCGTTTCCGATGAGGATGATGCGGTTTACCGATCGAGCCATCGGGACACTCCTATCTGCAGTGGGGTTCGTCAGGTGCCGGCCCGGCACGCCTCGCGCCCGAGGCCGTAACAAGGACCCCAGGATGTGTCGCATAGCGAGATCGGCAAACCCCGAGTGTGCCGGTTTCCAAAGTGGCACGTGTGGACACGGCCCTGCGTGTCCCCCAAGATCCGGGAGATGCGCATCGATAGAGAGCTTCCCGGTTGGTCGAATCTCCGGCGCGGAGCAACGCTGATCGGCATCGGCGTTACGCTCTGCCTGACCATATTCTTCATGGACGAGGCGCGCCTCGCGATCGAGAGCGGCGCCACGCTCATGCTGGTCGCTCAGGAGGCCGGAGACCTCCGGCCCGGAGCCGATGTCTGGCTGGCCGGGGTGCAGGCCGGGGTGGTCACCGAGATCCGCTTCCTCGAGGACGCGCCGCACGAGTCGCCGCACCTCGCGATTCGTGCCGTCCTCAGCCGCGAGGCGGCGCGGGCCCTGCGCCGGGACGCCGGAGCCACGATCCAGCCCTCCGGGCTTCTGGCGCCGTTCGTCGTCGACCTGACGGCCGGAAGGGGGGGGCAGCCTCCTTACGACTTCGCCGATACGCTGCGGGCCGAGATCTCCGTGACGACGCGGGCCATCGTGGCGCTCGGAGACAGCCTACGGCGCGTGCTCAAAGAGCTCCAGCCCATCGTCGACCGCCTGAAAAGGGACGTTCGCGCGGGCGGCGGCACCCTGGCCGAGCTCGCGACGCGGCCCGCGCCATTCTTCGCGCTGCGAGAGGACCTCGCCCGACTCCGGAGCCTCACGAGCCACCCGGGCTCACTCGAACGGCTGGCCCGCGACACGGCGCTGGTCGCAGCCTTGCGGCGATCGTCGGACCGCCTGGAGATGGTGGCCGAGAGGAGCGTCTCCGGACGGGACTCGCGAGAGCGCGTCAGGCGCTCCCTCCGCTCGCTCTCGGAGAACGTGGACGCGCTGGGCCGTAGGCTGGCAGCGGCTCGGGGCACGGCCGGTAGAGCGGCGCACGACACGGAGCTCGACCTGCAGGCGCGCCTGCTCCGCGCGCGTCTCGACACCGTCAAGAGCGAGCTCGCGAGGAACCCGCTGGCCTGGCTCCGCTTCCGCCTCTTCTAGGATCCGCTCGCAGCTTCCGCGACGCCCGAAGGACCCCTCGCGCCCGCCGCTCTACATGCGCAGGTGTACAACTAGAGCGGCGGAGAAGGTGGAACCGCAGCCGTTCCTTCCCACAGGCTAGCCGGCCACTCCAGGCGCTCACCTCGGTGGCGGGAGGCGACCCTGCAGCACGAACTCCACCTTCTCCTTCTTCCTCGCTCCGCGCCGGGTCACCACGATGATCGACTCGACGACGTTCTTGCGGTCCTCCAGCGCCACGGTGAACTCCGCCGATCCGTCGGCGGCGGCGATGCGCGTTCTGACCACCTTTCCGGGCTTCGCCTGCGCCTGGCGGGCCGGGTTCCTAAAAATGGTGAGACGGGAGCGTCTCCGGCCGCGGGCAAGCTGCCGCGAGATCTTGACCCGGCTCAGCCAATCGGGCTGATAGTCAATGATCCACAGATCGCCTCGCTGGTCGACCCCCCGGGCCTCACGATTGTGGCGCGCCATCCGCTTCTCCTTTTCCCCGCGTGGATCGTACTGCTGCCGGATTCGGCTTGACCTCTCCGGCACCGCTGGTTATTCATTCTCCTGAGTCCACTCCGCTTCCGCGATCCCGTGAAAAACATCCTTGAGCGAGTTCCTTCGCTGGACGCTGGCCGAACACGCGTAATCAACTGACATCAAGCGAGACCTGATCCGTGGACATTGCAGAGCTGAAGTCCAAATCCATCACCGACCTTCACGAAATGGCCGAGGATCTGAGTATCCACAACTACTCGGGTCTGCGAAAGCAGGATCTGATCTTTCGGATCGAGCAGAACCTCCTGGACTCGGAAATCGTGCTTCGAGGGGAGGGCGTGCTGGAGATCCTGCCCGAAGGCTACGGGTTCCTGCGTAGCCAGGACTGGAACTACCTGTACGGCCCGGATGACATCTACGTCTCCCCGTCTCAGATCAAGCGCTTCGACATGCGAACGGGCGATACGGTGCTCGGGCAGGTTCGACCGCCGAAGGAGGGTGAGAAGTACCTCGCCCTCCTCAAGGTCGAAGAGGTCAACGGCGAGGACCCGGAGAAAGCCAAGCACCGCATCGGCTTCGACAACCTGCGCCCCCGGTATCCGGAGGAACGGCTCAACCTCGAGCGCCAGGACGGCGACATCTCGATGCGCGTCCTCAACCTGATCGCTCCGGTGGGCAAGGGACAGCGAAGCCTGATCGTGTCTCCACCGAAGGCCGGGAAGACGATTCTCCTCCAGAAGATCGCCAACTCCATTCTCGAGAATCAGCCCGAGTGCAAGCTGATCGTCCTCCTCATCGACGAGCGCCCCGAGGAGGTCACGGACATGGAGGAGATGGTGGCGGCCGAGATCATAGCCAGCACGTTTGACGAGCCGGCGGACCGTCACACGCAGGTGGCCGAGATGGTTCTCGAGAAGGCGAAGCGCCTGGTCGAGTACCAGCACGACGTCGTCATCCTGCTCGATTCCATCACGCGCCTGGCACGCGCCTACAACACGACCGTGCCGCACTCCGGCAAGATCCTCTCGGGCGGAGTGGACGCGAACGCCCTGCACAAGCCGAAGCGGTTCTTCGGCGCCGCGCGGAACATCGAGGAGGGCGGAAGCCTCACGATCATCGCCACGGCTCTGGTCGATACGGGAAGCCGCATGGACGAGGTGATCTTCGAGGAGTTCAAGGGGACGGGCAACAGCGAGGTCCTCCTCGACCGCCAGATCTCGGACAAGAGGATCTACCCGGCGATCGACCTCAACCGGTCGAGCACGCGTAAGGAGGAGCTGCTGCTCTCCGATATCGAGCTCAACCGGATGTACCTCCTGCGGAACTTCCTCTCGGACATGCCGCCCGCCGAGGCGGTCCAGTTCATCATCGAGCGCCTGAACCGGACGAGCAACAACGAGGAGTTCCTCAACTCCATGACCGCGGGCGAGTAGGAACGGAGCGCCATGTCCGACGCGGCCGGTACGGATCGAGCTGCCGAACGCTACGAAGCCGCACTGGCGCGACACGGGATCCGCGACGTCCAGCCCGTCTATCGGACGATCCTCCGAAGCCTGAAGGCAACCGATATCCTTCTCTACGAGGAGGCCGTGGAACGCTACGATACCGAGGTCCGAGCGGCCGTCGAGGAAGGCTCGGAGAACCCCCTTCTCATCTGGATCCGTTATGGGAGTTGGCTGGCGAACCACGTCTCGCCAGGACGCCTGGTCGTGGTCGATGCTTCCGGACGTGCGGGCCGCTCGGGGGACGCTCCGCCGCTCGGCCCCCTTCTTCTCCACCTGCCCGATGGCAAGGGCGAGCGCGCGGTGACGATCGCGGGGCCGGTCGAGCCGAGCTCCGCTCAGGAAGCCGCGCAGGAGCTGCTCTGCTCCTAGCTCTCTTCATCGCCCGGTTCTGATCCGTCATCGCCCGGTTCCGACCCGGTTGTTGGATCGGTCCGCCTCCAGCAGAAGGGCGGCCGGATCCAGCTCGACGATCCGGGGACGCCGGCTGGTGACCACTTCGACGAGCTGACGCGGCTCGCGCGACTCCGCCATCACCACGACATCGTCCACGCGGACGGCGATCGGCATCCAGATTCCCCCCAGCCGGCGGATCTCCACGAGCGTCCGCCACGTGCCGTCCGCCCGTATTTCCATCTCGACATCCCCGATAGCGTAGTCCAGGGTCTCGGTGCCGTGCAGCCAGGCGTCGAAGAACCAGCCCAGCGAGCGGCCGCTCACCTCCTCGGCGAGCCCTCGAAAATCGTCTTCGGTGACGTGACGCAGCCGGTAGCGTGCGTAGTACTCTCGGAGAAGCAGCCGAAAGGACTCCTCGCCCAGCAGCTCCCGGAGCATCCGGAAGATCAGGGATGCCTTCGTGTACGCCATCGCCCCGTACATGGGGAAGCTGGAGAACTCCTCGGCGGGCGTGCCGACCGGCTCGGCGATGCCGCTACGCTCCAGCATCGCCGCACGCTCGAGCTTCCGTGTCCACACCCCCGGGCCGACCTGCCGCTCCTGGAACCAAGTCGTGAGGAAATCGGCGAACCCTTCGTCGAGCCAGGCCTCGCGCCACTCGTTGTTCGCGAGGATGCCGTGGACGTACTGGTGAGAAACCTCATGGAAGATCAGCCCTTCGCTCGCCGATCCGTTCATCACCAGCATCGGGAACTCGGTTCCGCCGCCCTCCAGCCGGTGGAGGTTCGTGAGCTGGGGATACGGGTAGGGCCCGAAGGCCTCCTCCAGCCAGCGCAGCGCGCCGATCGTCCGCTCGAGCGCGATCCCGCCGCCCCACGTGGCCTCGTCTTCCGGCCGGTAGAGGACGTGGATCGAGATCTCCGCCGGATCGGCGTCGCCCGTCCGGGCCTCGAGGAGGCCGCCCTCGTACAGGAAAGCGGGATCGACGCTCCACGCGAAGTGGTGCACCTGCTCCGCGTAGAAGCGCACGCGCTTTCGGCCCGGCGCTGCTTCTCCGGACCGGAAGAGCCGGGCCGCTCGTCCCAGGGGACTCGGCCGCGGCGGAGCCACCACACCGTACCACGCCCTCTGGTACGCCGGTTCGCGGGCCGAGCTCGAGGAGGCTGGACGCCAGCCCGGATCACCCGAGAGGGGAACGCCGGTCGCACCGACCACCTGGTCGGCGGCGAGGTCCAGGGTCACATCGTACCGCGCGAACTCGCCGTAGAACTCGCCCTGCGGATACAGGGGATGCGCCTGCCAGCCGCCGCGGTCGTAGACCGCGATCCTCGGATACCACTGGGCGAAATCGTAGTGGCGGCCGGACCGACACTGGCGGCGGCAGAGCGTCGAGGGGCGAGCCTCCCACTCCAGCACCAGCACCACCGAGTCCCCGGGCACGAGCGGCTCGGGAAGCGCGAGCCGGACCACGGTGGAATCCGGCGCGTACGGGTAGTCGGCGGTGAGATCCGCCCCGCCGGCGCGGGCCCGGGTGAGCCGCTCGAACGCCTGATCCTCGGGCGAGAGAGACTGAAAGTCGTACCCTGGCCGCCGCTCCGTTCGGGCCCAGAGGCTGTTCGGCCGGAAGGCGTTCAGGTAGAGGTGGAAGTACAGGACATCCAGCGTGTCCGGGGAGCGGTTTCGGTACGCGAAGATCGCGGCCGCCCGGAGGAGCTCGGCCCCCTCGTCCAGCTCGGCCTCGATCGTGTACGCGGCGCCCTGCTGCCAGTAGCCGCCCGCTTCGTCCTGGCGGACGGGCCCGGCGGCCTGCAGGAGGGTGAACAGGAGGGGAGCGGCCGGCCACATCGTCGGCCTGCTATCCTCGCTCCCGCTCCCTCCGGATTCTTTCGATCTCCACCCGATCGCCCTTCTCGTAGGCGCGGTTGGCGCGCGCCATGAGATCCGTAAGGCGCGCCCGATCATCCTCGTCGGCTGCCCTGTCGGGATGAAGGCTCTGTGCCGCTTCGCGAAACGTCTTCTTGAGCACCTTCGTCTCCCGCTTCCCCTCCTCCGAGACGACGTCCCCCAGCGGACGACCGGACAGATACTCCTCGGCCCAGCTGGCCGGCACCGCGAGCACCGGGCACGGCGCACGGCGAATCACTCTCTCCGTGTGGCTCCCTCTCAGCGCGTCGATGAGGACATCGCGCCCGTCCGTCGTCATCACGATCAGGTTGGCGGATGATCTCTCGGCTTCGGCCACGATCTCGTCCGGGGCTTCTCCTTGGCGAACCTCGCTCGTCCATTCGACGACCGAATCATCCGGGATGTGGACCTCCGGCACGTTTGCGGCGTCTCCGACGTGCAGGAGGGTCACTCCAACGTCCCCGCCGGCCACCCTGGCCGTCCTGGCCGCGAACTGCACCGCCGGCTGGGGGCTTGGCGTGTGGGCGATCGGCACCAGGATCCGACTCAGCGTGAGCCGCCCGCTGCCGGCGGCGACGAACCCGCGGCCACCATCCGGCACGAACATCGTCATCGTCTGGGAGCGCTGGGCGATGTTCTCGGCCGTCGACGACTTGAGCCGGCGCCGCAGTCCCCGCCGCCCGCCGGTGGCAAGGACGACCAGATCGATCTCGTGATCCTCCAGGTATCCGAGGCACGCGGCGAGAGGGTTCTTCTCCTTCGAGATGACCTTCTTCACCCTTACCGCCAGCTGATCGAACACGGCCGAGCGCGGGCTCCCCACCTCCAACATCCCCCAGCGCTCGAGGGTTCTGCGGACGGAGGGGAAGCTGTCCCAGCTCTTCGATCGATTCCCCCCGGCCTGGAGGATCGTGAGGCTGGTCTTCCGGATCAGCGCGATCGCCAGGGCGTGCGCGAAGGCCTGCTGGCCCGCCTTCGAGAAGTCGGTGGAATGCAGGACCGAGTTGACGAGCGGGAGGTCATAGCGGTCGGCCACGACGTACTCCTTGTTGGGTTCTCTCCAATTCCCGTGCCGCCGCTCATTACGCCGACGACGCCCTCGAGGCAAGTGCGGGGCCCGCGGATCGCCCGGGGCAGACCGGCTCGATTTGCGTCGAGCGGGCTCTTCCGCTATACCGAAAGTGAACCGAAACCGAGGTGAGAAAGATCGTGGTCAAGCCTTCCCTTCAGCACGAGCGGATCCTTCCGCGCCTCATCGAGGAGGAGATGAAGGATTCGTTCATCGACTATTCGATGAGCGTGATCGTTCAGCGCGCCCTTCCCGATGCCCGCGACGGGCTCAAGCCGGTGCACCGCCGGATCCTGTACGCCATGCACGAGATGGGGCTCCGTCCGGAGCGCCCGTACAAGAAGAGTGCCACGGTCGTCGGAGATGTTCTCGGCAAGTACCACCCACACGGTGACAGCGCGGTCTACGACACGCTCGTGCGCATGGTGCAGGAGTTCTCGCTCCGCTACCCGCTTCTGGACGGACAGGGTAACTTCGGGTCGATCGACGGCGACAGCCCCGCTGCCTACCGTTACACGGAGGTGAGGCTGGCCCCGATCGCGCTCGAGCTCCTCGCCGAGATCGAGCTCGACACGGCGGATTGGCGGCCCAACTTCGACGGCCGGCTCGAGGAGCCCGAGACCCTGCCCGCCCGTCTCCCCCACCTGCTGCTGAACGGTGCCGACGGCATCGCGGTCGGGATGGCCACCAAGATCCCCCCACACAACCTGCGGGAGCTTCTGAGCGCCGCCGACCATCTGATCGACCACCCGGAGTGCGAGGTGGCGGATCTCATGAGCCACGTAACCGGCCCCGACTTCCCGACGGGCGGCTACATCTGGGGCCGGGGCGGGATCCGGCAGGCGTACGAGACGGGCCGCGGGCTCGTCGAGATGCGCGCCCGCATCCACGTGGAGGAGGGCGCGTACGGCAAGCATCTGCTGGTGATCACCGAGCTCCCCTACCAGGTCAACAAGACCCGTGTGATCGAGCAGATCACCAAGATGGTCCGGCAGGGCCGTTCGGACGCGATCAGCGACCTTCGCGACGAGTCGGACCGGGACGGCATCCGTCTGGTGATCGAGCTCAAGCGGGACGCCGACCCCAGGAACGTCGTCGAGACGCTCTTCAAGAGGACACAGCTCCGGACCACTTTCGGCGTCATCATGCTGGCCCTTCACGAGGGCCGCCCACGGGAGATGACCCTGAAAGAGGCCCTTCAGTACTTCATCGACTTCCGCCTGGAGGTGATCCGGCGGCGGGCCGCCTACGAGCTCGGGCAATCGGAAGAGCGGGCCCACATCGTTCGCGGGCTGCTCACGGCACTCGACGCGATCGACCGCGTGATCGAGATCATCCGCGGCTCCCGCGAGCCGAAGTCCGCGGCGAGCAAGCTCCGGAGGGAGCTGAAGCTGACCGAACCCCAGGCGGAGGCGATCCTGGCCATGCGCCTCTCTCGGCTGACCGCTCTGGAGCACCGCAAGCTCGATGCGGAGCTGGACCAACTCGAAGAACGGATCGCCGAACTGCGCCAGCTGGCCGAGCACGAGGAGCACCGCAAGCACAGCCTGCGGTCCGAGCTCTCCCGGCTGACTTCGCTCTTTGGCGACGGCCGACGGACCGAGATCCTGGAGGGTGACAGCTTTCCCCTCCCCTCGGGCGGCGCGGACGGCGCCGTGCTCGTGCTCCTCAGCCGGCGCGACTACGTCAAGGCGCTCCCGATCCGCACCGGCGCCGGCCTCTCGGGAGCCGAGGCGATCGAGAGCCGGGCCGGCGACTACGTCCGCCGTGCTTTCTTGTGCCGGGGCAGCGACCGGTTGCTGGTCGTGAGCGCCGCGGGCAACGCCTACACACCCCACGTCTCTGACCTGCCGCTAGAGACCCGGAGCTCGCGCGGCCGTGCGCTCTCCGAATTCGTCGCTCTCGCGGCGGACGATCGAGTGGTGTCGGCGACTCCGGTCGGCGAGTGGAAGGACCGTTTTCTGGTGACGGTGACCCGGAAGGGTCAGGTGAAGAGAACCGAGCTCGCCGAGTACGCGAACGCCCGGGCCGGCGGCATCATCGGCGCGGGACTGAGCGGAGATGACGAAGTGGTAGCGGCCCTCGTTACCGACGGTTCGGCGGAGCTCGTCCTCGCCACCCGCGCGGGGAAGGCCATCCGCTTCGCGGAGCGGGAGATCCGGCCGATGGGACGCAGCGCTCGTGGGGTTCGCGGCATCGACATGCCGGAGGGCGACGAGGTGGTGGCGGCCGAGGCGCCCCGTCGAGACGCCAGCTTCTGCTTGGCAACGACGCTCGGCTACGGCAAGCGGCTTCCCCTCACGGAGCTTCGCCTGCAATCGAGGGCCGGCAAGGGTGTGAGGGTCCTTCCAGACCGCGAGAAGGCCGGAGACCTGGTGGGTTTCGTCGAGCTGCGAGGCGACGACCGGCTGATGTGGGAGCTGGACTCCGGGGAGCTCCTGGCCAGCGATGGGAACCGGCTCCAGCCCCGCTCGAGGCGGGCCGCGACGGTCCGGATTCTCAAGGGATTGAAGGGGGAAGCGGTGGTCCGTGCCCTCCACGTCGCTGCAGGCGGGCGGAACGCCGGCGAGGACGACTCCATCGCGGAAGACACCTCCGTCGCGGAGGACGCCTCCGTCGCGCAGGACGCCTCCGTCGCGGAGGACGTTCAGGCCGAGCTGGAGCTGGCGCCGGATCGCTGACGCGCCAAGCGCATCTGGCGATTGGCGGCAAGCGCGTCTGGCGGGCGTGGCAGCAGCCGCATCTGGCGATTGGACCACACCCCGCCGTAGGATACCGGCCTCGCTTTCGCCGGCCGGAAGGGCCCGTGGAAGCGGTCGCTGGAGCGCCCAAAGACGCCGCTGAAGCGGAGGTTCCCATGCGAAGTCTCCTGAGCACCGCAATCGTCGCACTCGCCGCTGCATCGATCGCCTGCGGCCCACAGGGTCGGCGAGAAGAGGGCGACGAATCGGAACGTGATGCCGCCGTTCGGGGAGGCGAAGCGGTCGAGCGTGATTCAGCCGTCCTCGTCGCCGATCTGCTCCTGGATGCGCTCGGAGGCCGGACGGCGTGGGAAGAGACCCGGTTCGTCGGCTTCCGGTGGATCGTGGAACGAGAGGGCGAGGTCGTGGCGGACCGGAAGCACGCGTGGGACCGATACACGGACGAGTACCGGCTCGAGTTCGCGCGTGGCGGGGATACGACGCTCGCATACTTCAACGTGCTCAGCATCAAGCACGACAGCATCCCGGTTTCGGGCGACGTCTGGG
>DAOVWI010000151.1 GCA_030636765.1 Gemmatimonadales bacterium | reverse complement strand
TACCACGCCGCGGCTATGGACGTAGAGGTGGCGTGTTTGGTCGAGCTCGAGAAGCGATCGATCCAGAGCACTCGAGATGTTCTCAGGACCGAAGAGGCTACGGACTGCTTCAGGAAGAGATCCTCGCAGCTTCTCCTCATTACAGGCTTCAAAATAGCGCTCGAGAGCCGAATGAAGTCCCACGACGATCAGGCCACGCGACATACTGCCGAAGTCCGTGTCGATCGATCCTGCCACACGAGAATGCGGAAACATCTGATGGTAAAGGTCCGTCCATTCCTCTTTGGTAGGCCAGATTTACTCGTTCGTGTCATCCAGACCTTTTGGGCCTGGCACGACGTTCCAGTTGTCCGTCGGATCGTCTTCCCTCAGAATCGCGTTCCAGTCTTCCCCCGACATGAAACGGTCGTGCAGATCGTCAGCATAGTCGGGCAGCAGTACGTCGATGTGTTCAACCGCCCGCCAGTGGAGTACGGCGGCCGCAAAGCTCGCTCGGAATTCCTGCCATTCCTTTTCTCCAGGTGTGCCTGTATCGCGTGGGTCAGTTGTCACCGTATGTCCAATTGCCGGAATCGCCCACTCCGGGTTTCAGGAGCTAGGCCGACTCGGCCTCTATCGTACTGGTTCGCAGCGTTTGGTATTTCTCGTCCAGTGTCCGGCCGCTTTCGTCTCTCCAGTGCAACCACCCGTTAGCCGTCTTGCGATCCTGACCAGATTTCCTCATGCAAGCCACGGCTGCGTAGCTGGGTGAGTAGACTCGGCCGTCAACTTCGATACCATCATCCGTCAAGATCGCGTTGTAGCGTTGCTTCGGTTATCCCTTCGGCCCGTACTCCATCCAGAGTGCCTGCCCCTGAGCGAGGAGTGCCGCTCGTACCTGCTTCCACACGTGCGGCGGATCGATGGAGAAGGTTCCGGTTGGCTGTTTCCTGCTGAGCAGGACCCCACCAAAGCCGTTGACGTATGGGTGATGAGCAATATCCTTCGCCGCGCGTACTCCCGTGCTGGCCTTGAGACGCTGAAGGGTGGCCTCTGGCACCCGTGGCGGCGGAAGTGGGCCACCGAGCGCAAGGAATGCCTCTGCGGGACGTAGCTGCGGCTGGTGGACGGAGAGATCCCACTACGCTGCTGAAGTGCTACCAGCAGCCGGTTGAGGAGACTCTACAGAGAGTATTGTTGGAGGCTCCGAAGCTTCGCTCACGGCCGGTTCGCCAGTTGGAAGTTACCCCACCGGCTACCCCACCCAACGCGGAAGGGACAGGATCTAGAGACCGCAAGATCGGGTAGGGACTTCACTTACAACAGTGACCGGGGTGGGGATCGAACCCACGACCTACGGATTAAAAGTCCGTTGCTCTACCAACTGAGCTACCCGGCCTGGCCCGGAGAGATGGGCCCGCCCGTCATTGGGAATCGCCGTCCAGACCCTGCCCTATTCTACTCGTACGGGCGCGTACCGGTAGCCCAGCCAACAGCCCGCGATCGCCGCGCCCCCCTGCACGAGGAGCGCGAGGGCGGCCGTGCGGACCGACAGGTGCTCCCAGGCGCTCAGGCCGGTCGTGAACCCTCCGAACGTCAGGTTGATCACGAACCACGCCACGAAGCTGGCGCCTGCCATCGCGGCCCCGTGGAGAATCGGCGCCGCGGCGGCCTTGTAGCCGGCCACGAACCCGCCGAACGCAAAGCCCAGCACCACCGCGAACGTCACCCACAGGGCGTCCGCCGATTCGCTTCGGCCCAACAGCCCCACTCCTTCCATCGCCAGAAGGATGGCGCTGGACGCGGCGACGGCCGCGAACCAGCCGAACGCCGTCCAGGACCACTGCACGTTCCGAAGGTGTTCAGAGTGCATGGCTCATCTCACGGGCCAAGTCATCGGCCGGTTGTCGCGCTGGCGCCCGCCCCACCCTGCGGGGCCGGAAGGTCCAGCGGCAGGTCCACCTGAAGAACGCCGGCGAAAGTGCGTCTGTGGTGAGGCGTCGGTCCGAACTCCTGGATGGCGGCTCTGTGCTCGGCCGTCCGATATCCCTTGTTCGAGGCCCAGCCGTACTGGGGATAGCGGCGGTCGAGTCGCCTCATGAGACGATCCCGGGTCACCTTGGCCACGATCGACGCGCACGCGATGGAGTGACAGCGCCGATCGCCGCCGACCAGGGGAGTGTGATCGGGAAGTCCGGGAACGCGCTTTCCATCCACCAGAAGCAGGTCGGGCTCGAACGGCAGGTGAGCGATCGCCCGACGCATCGCGAGAGCGGCGGCCTGCCGCGCGTTCAGTCGCTCGATCTCGCGACAGGAAGCGGCGCCCACACCGAAGGCGAGGCAGTGGGCGACAATGCGCTCCGCCAGCTCCCGGCGTCGCTTGGCGCTGAGGAGCTTGCTGTCCACTGCCCCCTCGAACCGCTGCCCTCGCTCCAGGGCCACGGCGGCAGCCACGACGGGACCCGCCACCGGTCCATAGCCGACCTCGTCTACGCCGACCACGTGCTGACACCCTGCCGCCCAACCCTCTTCCTCGAAGAACAGCGGAGCGGTGCGTGACGCCACGGACGTTACCGCCGGCCTGCCGTCGTGGGCGGGCGGCCGATCATCTACCTAGCCCTCGATCTGCGCGGCCTTATCGACATCTTCGTTCGGCTCCGAGACCTGGGAATCAACGGCAGCCTCTTCCGTCGGCTCTGCAGCCTGGGCGCCGATGGGCTCCTCCGTGGGCTCCTCCGCGAGCTCTTCCGCCGCCAGCTCTTCCTCCGCGACCGGCTCGACCACCGGCTCTGCGGCCGCCACCGGTACGATCCGGTCGCGTTCCTTGCCCGAGAGCCACCAGCGCCGCTCGCGGACGCGAGCGCGCTTGCCGACCCGCTTTCGCAGGTAGTAGAGCTTCGCTCTTCGGACCTGGCCGCGCCTCACCACCTCGATCCCCGCGATCGAGGGCGAGTGCAGCGGAAAGATCCGCTCGACTCCGACGCCGCCCGAGATCTTCCGAACGGTGAAGGTTTCGTTCACGCTACCACCGCTGCGGGCGATGCAGATGCCTTCGAACGCCTGGATCCGCTCCTTCTTCCCCTCCACGACCCGTACGCGCACGCGTACCGTGTCGCCCGGATCGAAGGCGGGAAGGTCCTTCCTTATGTAATCCTTCTCGATGTCTTGGATCCTGGGATCCATATCGCCACTCCTTACGGCAGGGGCAGGCCAGCAGCCTCGCCGACACTCCCAAGCTATCCCACGTCGCGTCGAATCAAAAGCGGCCGGTGCGCCGACGCTACTCTTCCGCCTGCTGCTCTTCTCGAGCCCTCCAGAGCTCCGGTCGGCGGCTTCGCGTGGCCGATTCGGCCTGCTGCTGCCGCCACTCCGTGATGCGGGCGTGATCGCCCGACCGGAGCACCTCCGGGACCTCCAGGCCCCGATACTCGGCCGGCCTCGTGTAGACCGGAGGCGCGAGCCAGCCGTCATAAAACGAGTCGCTGGCCGCCGACTCGTGATCGCCGAGCGACCCCGGCAGCAGCCGGACCACCGCGTCGACCACGATCAGGGCCGCCGGCTCTCCACCACTGAGAACGTAGTCGCCTACCGAAACCTCCTCGGTGGCGATGCCGCTCGCCACACGCTCGTCCACGCCCTTGTAGTGGCCGCAAAGGAGTGTGAGCTCCTCGGCGACCGAATACCGCACCGCAGCGGAGTGGTCAAACAGCTTACCCCGCGGCGTAAGCAACACGATCGGCCCGGCCGGCCGCTGGTCGTCGTTCGCCTCGAAGAACGGCTCCGGCTTCATCACCATCCCCGCTCCGCCGCCGTACGGCTCGTCGTCGACGGTGCGGTGGCGATCGTGCGTGTACTGCCTCAGGTCGACGAGCCGGTACTCGACCAGCTCAGCCACCGCCGCACGCCCGAGGATGCTCGTGGCGAGCGGCCCCTCGAAGAACTCCGGAAAGATCGTCCAGATGTTGATTCGCACTGGCCGCCGCTCCGTGCTCCGCCGTCACCGACTCGGTCGCCCGACCGGCGACCGCTACACGTCCAGCAGGCCCGGCGGTGGATCGATCCGAATTACCCGGGCCTCGAGATCGACCTCGCTGACGATTGCCGGGGAGAACGGGATCATGCGCTCGCTGCCCACTCCCTTGTTGTCGTCTTTCGCCACTACCAGCACGGGCTGACCGGGCCGGTCGATCACCCACTCCACGTGTCCGATCGACGCGCCGCCTGTCTGGCGAACCTCCAGACCGATCAGGTCATGGAGAAAGAACTCGTTCTGCGACAGCTTGACGAGCTCTTCCTCGGACAGCTCAAGCGAGCAACCGGCGTAGCTCTCCGCCCCCTCAACGTCTCCGATCTCGCGAAACTTCAGCCGCCATCCCCTGGATTGCGGCCCGGCCGACTCCAGCGTCAGCACCGCAGGCATGCCTTCCGGCGGGTCTCCCACGCGGAACATTCGTCCGGGTCTAAACGTCTCCGCCGGATCGTCCGTTTCCGGGTGGACAAGCAGTTCTCCGTCGAGTCCATGCGGGCGACGCACGAATCCGACAACGATGTCACGCATCTTTCGGCTAGTGATCGAGGCCTGCCCCAAGCTCAGAAGAGCACAGCAGTCCCCGAGATCCGGGCCCGGGAGTCGGCTACTCTTTCGCCTCTTCCTCCTCGGCTGGCTCCTCGGCGGCTTCAGCTTCCGGCTCTGCCTCCGCGGCTTCAGCTTCGGGCTCTGCCTCGGCCTCAGCAACCACTTCCACCTCTTCCGCAGGCTCTTCTTCGCCGGCCTCCGAGGCTTCCGCGACGGGTTCTTCCTCCGCAGGCGCCTCAGCCTCTGGCTCCGCCTCCGCTTCGGCTTCGGGCTCGGGAGCTTCTTCCACCGGAGCCTCGGCGGCTTCAGCTTCGGGCTCTGCTTCGGCCTCAGCGGCCACTTCCACGGCTTCAGCCTCGGTTTCTTCGGCGGCGGCTTCCGCGACGACCGCCTCCACGGCCACTGCCTCGGCGGCCTCCGCTACCAGCGCCGCTGCCGTCGCCGGCTTCTTCTTGGGCTTGCGCGGCGGGCCGCTTACGCGCTGCGTGGTCTTGTCCTCCCCTGCCTGCGGTCCCAGACGCACGATCGTTTCCTCGAGGGCATCGGGCGCGACGCCATCATGGAACTGCTTCCAGATACCGGCCCGCCGGAAAAGAGATCGCACGGTGTCACTCGGCTTCGCGCCTTCGTTCAACCAATAGAGCGCCCGCGCGGCATCGACGCGGAGTACGGCCGGATTCGTGCGGGGGTTGTAGACTCCCAACATCTCGATCGCGGGGCCGTCTCGGGGCGCCGACTCATCGGCAATCACGATCCGGTAGTAGGGCTGCTTCTTGCGGCCCATCCGCTTCAGTCTGATCGTCGCTGGCATCCTGTGCGCTACCTCTTTTTCGTTTA
>DAOVWI010000127.1 GCA_030636765.1 Gemmatimonadales bacterium | reverse complement strand
AGGGGGATCCGACGACCACCGTCGACCTTCTGAACGCGTGCCTTCAGGACGAGATGGAGCGGGACCCCCGGATCGTCGTCTTCGGCCAGGACGTGGCTGACCTGAGCCGGGAGCGCTTCCTCGATGAGGTGAAGGGTAAGGGCGGCGTCTTCAAGGTGACCGCCAACCTGCAGCGGCGCTTCGGCTCGGAGCGTGTCTACAACTCGCCGCTCGCCGAGGCGAACATCGTCGGCCGGGCGATCGGGATGGCGCTCCGGGGGCTGAAGCCGGTCGTGGAGATCCAGTTCTTCGACTACATATGGCCGGCCTTCCACCAGCTGCGGAACGAGATGGCAGCCTACCGCTGGCGGTCGAACGGGTCGTTCACCTGTCCGGTAGTCGTGCGCACCACGTACGGTGGATACCTGACCGGCGGCGCGCTGTATCATTCGCAGACCGGCGCCGCGCTCTTCACGCACACGCCCGGCATGCACGTCGTCTGCGCCTCGAACGCGCTGGACTCGAACGGGCTGCTGCGAACTGCCATCCGCTGTGATGATCCCGTGCTCTTTCTCGAGCACAAGCACCTCTACCGGCAGCCGTACGCGAAGAGCGCGAACCCGGGACCGAACTTCATGATTCCGTTCGGGAAAGCGAGCATCGTGCGGCCGGGGGACGCCCTCACGGTCGTGACGTACGGGGCTCTCGTGGAGCGAACGCGCAAGGCGCTAATGCAGCTTGAGAAGGAGGGCCGGCCGGTCGACGCCGAACTCATCGATCTCCGGACGCTGAACCCGCTCGACATGGAGACGGTCGCCGCGTCCGTTCGGCGGACGAACAAGGTGCTGGTGGCGTACGAGGACGCGCGCTCGTTCGGCTTCGGCGCGGAGATCTCGGCGCGGATCGCGGACCACGTGTTCGAGTGGCTCGACGGGCCCGTCCGTCGGGTCGCCTCCACCGACACGTTCGTCGGCTACGCCCCCCAGCTCGAGAAGGCCATCCTGCCTCAGGTGGAGGACCTCGCCGAGGCGATCTCCGAGCTGGCCGCGTACTAACAGGCTGCTGAGAGCGGAACGGCCGTGAAGCCGCGGTCGTTACGTTGAGTGAGAGCGTTCGGGCTCCGCGCCGTGCCGACCTGTCTCGCTCCGCTGGCGCTCTGAGTCCGCGCGTCGCGCACGCCACCACCGGAGGTCGCGGACGAGCTCCGCGCGACTCACGCCGGGCCCGCAGAGCTCCAGGCGCTCGCCGAACGCGTCGAAGTGAGGCAGCGCGTTTCGGCGGTCGATCCACTCGGATCTCAGACTGCGCTCGCGTCCCCACGTGATCAGCTCGGCCAGCGAGCGGTCGCTGTAGACGTGACACATCGGGTCGCCGCGCCGGACGCCCAGGCGGGGAAGGTCTCGCGGGGCCGAGTGGTAGTGGAACTTCATCACGGGGGGACGAATCTCCCGGCGGGGCATCCAGGCCGCAAGCCGTAGGCATCCAGGCCGCAAGCCGCCGCGTTGAAGCGCGGCGGAGCGAGCGGCGGCGCCACGCCTACGGATCGCGGCGTCTCGCGCGGTGTTGCCGCGCCCGGCTTCCACCGAAAGATTGCCGGGTTCCCGGCTTTCGGACGGCGAATCAAGGCCGCCGGGTCGCCGACGCCGGATCACCATCCAGAAGGTTGCGCCATGCGGACGATCGATCGACGAAGCCTGCTCGGCCTCGTGAGGGACGCCCCGGGCCGTGCCGGTCCCGATCGGAAGGGGCTGACGGAGCAGGAGGCGAGAGCGCTGGCCGACCGGATCCTCGGGCTCAGCGGGGCGGAAGAGACCCAGGTACGGCTCGCGAGCGGCTGGCGGGCCAATACCCGCTTCGCGGTCAACCGGGTGACGACGGCCGGCAGCTCCGAAGACATCACCGCGAGGATCACGGCCGGGTTCGGAAAGCGGGCCGCGAGCATCACCACCAACCGGCTGGACGAGGACGGTCTGCGGGAGGCGGTTCGCGGCGCGGAGGAGCTCGCTCGCCTCGCTCCGGAGAATCCCGAGCGTCTGCCGCTTCCGGGCCCTCAGTCGTACGCCGCGGTTCACGGGTACTTCGACTCGACGGCCGAGCTCGACGCCGACCGTCGCGCCGCCGTCGCCGCTTCCGCGATTGCGGAGGCCCGGGAATCCGGTGACCTCGAGGCGGCGGGGTTCCTCCGCCCCACGGCGGGATCCACGGCGATCGCTAACAGCACGGGCCTGTTCGCCTACCATCCCGGGACGCAGTTCGAGTACTCGATCACCGCTCGCGCCTCGGACGGAAGCGGCTCCGGCTGGGCGGGAACGGGCGGGCGCGACTGGAGCGGAGTCGAGCACGGGGAGCTGAGCGCCCGGGCCGTCGAGAAGGCGATTCGGTCGCGGGATCCGCGCCCCCTGGAGCCCGGTGTGTACACGGCCGTTCTGGAACCGGCGGCGGTCTCGGAGCTGGTGGGACTGCTCGCCCGTTCCCTGAGTGCGCGTTCGGCTGACGAGGGCCGGAGCGCCTTCTCGCGGAAGGGAGGCGGCACGAAGATCGGCGAGCCCATCGTCGACTCGCGCGTCACGATCTCCAGCGATCCGGCCGCCCTCGGCGCGGCCCCGTTCGCCGGTGCGGGAGGATTCGGCGGCGCGGGATCCGACGATGCCGGCCTTCCTCTGAAGCCGACCACATGGGTCGGCAAGGGCGTGCTCGAGAACCTGTTCTACTCCCGCTACTGGGCCCAGCGTGAGGGCGTCGAGCCCACGGGCTTCCCGAACACCCTCATCATGCAGGGCGAGGATCGCTCGCTCGAGGATCTCGTTTCGTCCACCGAGCGCGGCGTCCTGGTCACCAGGTTCTGGTACATCCGAGCGGTCGATCCACGGACGATCCTCTACACGGGGCTCACGCGCGACGGAGTCTTCCTGATCGAGGACGGCCGCATCGCGCATCCGGTCAACAACTTCCGGTGGAACGACTCTCCGCTCGCGGTTTTGGGAAAGCTCGAGGCCATGAGCAGGCCCGTGCGGGTCACGCCCACGCGGGAGGTTCCGGCGATCCGGACCAGCGAGTTCACCTTCAGCAGCGTATCCGAGGCGATCTGATGGAACGGCGGGATTTCGTGAAGAGCTCTGCGCTGACGGCGGGAGCGATCGCTCTCGTCGGGTCCCGGTTGAGCGCGGCGGGCAGCGCCCATGCCGGGCCGACCCCGGTCACATCGATGCCCGCGCCTCCGGCGGTGGACGCCGCCACGCGCGACCTCCTGATGGAGGCCCTCGACGCGGCGACGGGTGCGGGCGCCGGCTACGCCGACGCCCGGGTGGGACTCTACCGGACCCGGCGGGTCGGGACGCGGGAGCGACGCGTCACGAACGTGAGCGAGAGCGATTCGCTGGGGCTGGGGGTCCGGGCGTTCGTGAGCGGCAGCTGGGGGTTCGCGGCGACGCGGGAGATGAGCCGCGAGGCGGCGGCTCGGGCCGGGCGCGAGGCGGCGGCGATCGGAGCGGCGAACGCGAGGGTCGAGAAGTCGCCGGTCACGCTCGCTCCCGTCGAACCGTACGGAGAGGTCTCCTGGAGCAGCTCCTACGAGGTCGATCCGTGGGACGTGCCGATCGGAGACAAGGTCCAGTACTTGCTCGACCTGAACGAGGTGGCGCTGGGGACGGAGGGCGTGAGCTTCGTCTCCTCCGAGCTCCACTTCGTGAAGATCGAAGTCACCTCCGCGACCACCGATGGCACCATTGCGGCGCAGAGGATCATCCGGGTGAACCCGCAGATGTCGATCACGGCGGTGGCTCCCGACCGAAGCGACTTCCAGTCGCGGGGCGCCGTGCTCGAGCCCGCCGGACGGGGCTGGGAGTACATCCGCGACCGGATGACGCCGGAGGCGGTGGAGGTGTGGGCCTCCGAGGCGGTGCAGAAGCTATCGGCCGCCGCGGTCGAGCCGGGCCTCTACGACCTGGTGCTTCACCCGTCAAACCTTTGGCTCACGATCCACGAGTCGATCGGCCACCCGACCGAGCTCGATCGGGCGCTCGGGTACGAGGCGAACTACGCGGGCACGAGCTTTCTGGCGCCGCCGTCCCGGGTCATCGGAAGGACTCGATACGGGCCGGAGTTCATGCAGATCGTGGGCGAGCGCACGTCGCAGGGTGGGCTCGCGACGATCGGCTGGGATGAGGAGGGGGTGAAGGCGGAGGAGTGGCCGCTGATCGAGAACGGCATCTTCGTCGACTACCAGACGACCCGCGAGCAGGTCGCGTGGATCTCCGATCTCACCGGGATCCAGCGCAGCCACGGCTGCTCCCACGCGCAGAACTGGTCGAGCATCCCCTTCCAGCGGATGCCGAACATCAACCTCCTGCCGGCGCAGGCGGACGTGACGCTGGAGGACGTGATCGGGGCCACCGACCGTGGCATCTACGTCGAGAGCCGCGGCTCGTACTCGATCGGCCAGCAGCGCTACCACTTCCAGTTCGGGGGGCAGGTCTTCTGGGAGATCCGGGGGGGCAAGAAGACCCGAATGCTGCGGGACCTGGCCTACCAGGCCCGAACGCTGGATTTCTGGAACGCCATGGACATGATCGGCGGTGCGGGCACGTACTACGTGGGCGGCAGCTTCTATGACGGGAAGGGACAGCCCGGTCAGGTCAACGCCGTGTCGCACGGGTGCCCGGTGGCCCGCTTCCACCAGATCAACATTCTGAACACCGGCCGGCGGCGGGCAGGCTAACCGGCCCGCCGGGCCTCCGGTCGGCCGAGAGGCCAGACACGAATGACACCCCAGATCGCGCTCGTACTCGCGATCCTCGGAGTCTGCCTCATCCTCTTCGTGAGCGGCTGGGTCCGAATGGACCTCGTCGCCCTCCTCGTGCTCACCACGCTCGCCGTAAGCGGACTCGTGACGCCGTTGGAAGCGCTGTCGGGCTTCAGCAACCCGGCCGTCGTGACCGTGTGGGCGGTGTTCATCCTGAGCGGGGGCCTGTCGAGAACCGGCGTCGCAAACGTGCTCGGCCGCCAGGTGCTTCGGGTCGCCGGCCACGGGGAGTTCCGGCTGGTCCTGGTCATCATGCTGACGGCAGCCGTGATGTCGGCCTTCATGAACAACGTGGGAGTGGCCGCGCTCCTGCTGCCGGTGGTCATGGACATCTCCCGCAGCACGGGGATCGCGCCCGCCAGGCTGCTCATGCCGCTGGCCTACAGCTCCCTCCTGGGAGGGCTCTCCACCCTGATCGGCACGCCACCGAACATCCTGGTCAGCGAGGCGCTCCGCGAAGAGGGCCTGCGGCCGTTCGGGCTCTTCGACTACTTCCCCGTCGGCGGCGCGGTGATGCTGGTGGGCGTGCTCTTCATGGCGGTGATCGGCCGGCGCCTGCTCCCGGCCCGGGACCCCGCCCGGGATGCGGAAAGCGTCCTGCGCCGTGGGGAACGCACGGGGCCGCGCGATCCGACGGATCTGGCGGAGCTGTACGAGCTGCGCGAGGAGTTGTTCGTCATCCGGATCTCGCCGGACTCGACGCTGGCCGGAAGGCCGCTGGCGGAGAGCCGGTTGGGCGCCGCCCTCGACCTCAACGTGCTGGCGATCCTGCGGGATGAGGGCGCACGCCTCGCTCCCGACCCGGCGGAGGTGCTGAGACCCGGGGATCGCCTCCTCGTACAGGGAAGACCGGAGCGCCTGGCGGAGCTGCGGGGGCGGCGGCAGCTTGTCCCGGCGAAGGACAGCCTGGCGATCGAGCGCCTTACGTCGGCCGACGTGGACGTGGCCGAGGTGCACCTGGAGCCCGAGTCGCCGCTGACGGGCCGGACGCTGCAGGAGGTGGATTTCCGAGGCCGGTTCGGGCTCAACGTGCTGACCATCCGTCGGAACGGCGTCTCCTACCGCACCGGGCTGCAGGATCTCGAGCTCCGCGCCGGAGACTGCCTGCTCGTGCAGGGACCCCACGAGAGCCTCGAGGCGCTGCGCGAGGACACCGGTTTCCTCGTGTCCGGGGCGGAGCACGCTGAGCTCTTCCAGCTCGAGGAACGGCTCTTCGTCGTGCGCGTGCCGGAAGACTCCATGCTCGTCGGCAAGACGCTGGCGGAAAGCCGGCTGGGCGGGGTGTTCGGACTGTCCGTGCTGAGCATCGTGCGGGACGGCACGACGCGTCCGATGCCGGTGCCCGAGGAGCGTCTTCGGGCAGGGGACACGCTCGTCGTCTCGGGCAGGCCCGGGGACATCAGCGCGTTCGACACCCTCACGGAGCTGGAGATCGACCGGGCGGGCCTCGACGGCATCGAGGCGCTCCAATCCGAGCGCGTGGGTCTGGTGGAGGCCGTTCTCTCCCCGCGAACCACGCTGGCGGGCTCCAGCCTGCGCCGGCT
>DAOVWI010000120.1 GCA_030636765.1 Gemmatimonadales bacterium | reverse complement strand
GGCCCGCCCGTCGAGCCGTCGAGCCTCGAGCGGCTCGATATCCCGGAGCCCGAACGCGACGGTCCGCTCCTCCGCGGCCACGTCCTCCACATCGACCGGTTCGGCAACCTGATCACGACCGTGCCGAACGACTGGCTGCCCGAGGCGGCCGAGGTGGAGATAGCCGGGGTGAGGATTCCGGGAGTGTCGGCGAGCTACGACGCGGTGGAGCCGGGCCATCTCCTCCTCACGCGCGGCTCCGGTGGAACGCTGGAGGTCTCGGTTCGCGACGGGAGCGCCAGCGAGCGCCTCGGAGTGCACCGAGACGCGGAGATCGTCGTGCGGCCGGGGGGGCAGGACAGTTAGCAGGTCGGCGAGCGCCGTTAGTATCCGCCTTTCGCTCCGCTCGCAGCTTTCGCCACGCCCGAAGACCTCTCGCGCCCGCCCCTCTACCTGCGCAGGTGTACAACTAGAGCGGCGGAGGAGGTAGAACCGCAGCCGTTCCCTCCCGTCGTCATTCGCCAGTGTGCTAGGGAACCAGCTCCACGTCGATGGCCCCGAGAGCCGTGTCGAGCTGGAGCTCGAGGTGATGCTCCGCGCCCGCCCAGTTGGGAGAGCGGTAGCCGTCGTCGACTTTACGGAAGCCCGGCGCGTTGAAGGACGTCAGGAAGGTGCTCTTCTTGATCCACACACCGAGATCTGCCGGCAGGCGAAGCTTGAGCGAGCCGATCCCCATGCGGATCACTCCGGTCGCGTTCCCGTCCCAGGCGCCGGTGAAGTCCAACACCACGTCGCCCACGCCGCTCTTGAGCTCGAAATGCTCGAAGCGGGCGTTCCCCAGCCCTTTGGTTCGGATCTCCGCGGCTCCGACGCGGATCACGAGCTCGGCCATCCGGACGGGGTTTGGAGCGGAAAACGAAAGCTCGGTATCGCTCGCCCCGGTGGTTATCTGGAACCGGGAGAGCACCACGCCCCCCAGCTCGATCTCGCTCTTGGCGGCGCCGATCGTGAGCTTGAGGTCGGTGGGAAGCCGCTGTCCCAACCTCAGGTGCAGAGTGCCGCTCGACTCGTCCAGCTCCCGCAGGTCGTCGAGGTCGAAGGACAGCTCGGGATCGAAGTCGCCGTCGTCGACGTCTCCGGATGACAGCGCCTCGATCCAATCGCCTCCATCGCCCGCCGTCGTTAGACCCACCTTCAACCGGGCTCTTCCCTCTGTCAGATCCCACCTGCGCACCGGCTTGAACTTCCGGGAGTCATACGTCATTCGGACGTCGTACAGGAGCTCTCCCGCATCGGGTTCGATCTCGAGGACACCCGCGCCGTACACGATCTCCAGAGCGAACGATTCGGTGATCGAATGTGACTGCCGAGCGGAGCGGAACTCCGACCACTCCTGTGCCTGGAGAGTTGCCGCGTGCACCGCCAGGAGAGGGGCGAGAAGCAGGCCGGCGAGCAGCCAACTGGGGCCCGTGGAGCGGCCAAGGACCAGGGTCCATGCCCGGTTCACGCGACGTCCTCCTTCGCGCGCTTCCCGCGCATGTACGGGATGAAGTCGGAGAAATAGCTGTTCCCGTAGTCCGTTCTCGTTCCGCCGCGCGAGAGGATCACGGCGCCCAGGCCGATCGTGACGGCCAGCCAGGTCAGCAGAAAGGCGGCGAACCACGTCAGTCCCCTCAGGAACGAGAGGGGTCCGCCGAACAGGTGAAGGATCGCGCCCAGGGCGAACGGCACAAGGAGCAGCGCGAGCCCGCTCAGTACGTAGTAGTACGAGTTGGACCGGCGCAGCCGGTCGAGCAGCTCGCTACGGAAGCGTCGGGCCGCCAGGATCTCGCCCGTCGCATGGGCCACCGCCACGTAGCCGCCCACGAGTGCCACCACGACCGCCAGGGCGAAGAACGGAATCAGCAGCCAGGTGATCACTGCCACACAGAGGATCAGAGACACCGGGAAGAAGAGCACCTCTCCGGCGAGCCCGAGGCCGAAGGAGCGCGAGATGTTGTTCCGGGCGGTGTCCGCGACGACCTCGAGCCGGGGTCGTGCGAAGTAGACAAGGCCCAGGCCGGCGACGCCGAGGCCGATGAACCAGCCCAGCACGGTTCCGAGGCCCTCCATGGAGAGCTCGAAGTTGCGGTAGATCCGGCCGAAGAAGCCCGGTCGATTCGGCTTGATCTTGATGATGTCCGCGCGCGAGGCGATCCGACTCCGGATCTCGGGTGCCACCGCGACGGCCGCCATCGAGCCGGGATCGAGCGGCACGACGGAGAGAAGCTCCCCGTCGATCCGGGGGCTGCCGTGCTGCTCCACGTCGCCACCGACCTGAAGGATGTTGCCCTCGATCACGGCGTTGGGCATGAGATGGAGCGTGCCGTCGAGCACGAGCACATTGCCGGTGACCGTGCCGTCGAGACTCAGTTCTCCATCCAGCAGGGCGAGGTTGCCCTTCACGATACGGTCCGGGGGAATGTGATAGGAGTCGTGGACGACGAGGGCGAGCATCTTGTCGGCCGATGCGGCGTCCTCGCCGAGGCGCTCGAGCGACGAGTGGAGGCGCTCGAGCTGGCCGCTCAACTCGCCGACCGAAAGCAGACCGGGGGCGATCGATACGCCATCGCCGCTCGGTCCTTCGACCATCACCTCTTCTTCGCCGATCTGCTTCCCGAGGTTGGCCGCGGGCACGCCGCCGCCAACGCCCTGGAGCGCTCGCTCCAGCATCCCGGCAGCCACTTCATCCGCCCCCGCCGGCGGCTTCCATTCCCGGAGCGCTACCGCCAGATCCTCGGGTGAGAAAACGGCCGGGCTGCGAAGCAGATCTCTCCACGCGCTCTCCAGATCGCCGTCAGGCTCGTACTCCGCCTGCATCACCTCATCGATGAAGAGCTGGCCCCGCTCCAGCCGGAAGCTGCGTTCGGTGCCATCCGGAAGAGAGAGCGTCAGTGCGGCCCTGTCACCGGACATCGACACGGAGACGATGATCGCATCCCGCGCATCGGCGGTCTCCTGGGCCTCCTGCGCGGCCAGCGGCGACAAGAGCAGGGCGGCGGTGCCGGCGAGGGCGACCCCCGCCAGCAGGAACACTCCGGTTCGCGTCGTGTGCATTCTCTTCCTCATCCGATTTCTCTGGGGGTTCTTTCCCGGTTTCGGTGCGGCGCCATACGCCGGCGCGGCGTAGGCGTCATTGGCCGGTGTGACCTATCCGCAGCGGAGTTGGCTGAACGAGTCGTGCCATGGCTGCCGCGGCGCTGATGGTGACCAGGCTGAGGGCCGACAGAAGGAGGATCGCTCCCTCCAGTCCGATATTAACGATGCCATCGGCCATCGATCGCACGATGGCCGAGTTCCAGAGCAGACCGCCGGCGGTCATCACCACCTGGAGCCCGAACTCCCGAACCTCCCGAGACATGAGCTCCAGCACGCCGCCCACGCTGAGCTCCGGCTGGTTGCCGAGCCACAGAGCCGTGAGGCTGGTCGCCCCGAGGACGGCGACGAGAGCCGCCGCCACAGGCAGCCAGCGCTCCCGCGCGAGGGTCCATGCCCGGGCACGCCATGGAACCGGTAGCGTCACCCGAGCCATCACACGCTCGGCGAACGCCGGCGCGGGTGCGAAGTGTTCGAGGCTCGACAGAGCCCGGTGGAGCGCCTGGAGCGATTCGACCTCGCTGCGACACTCCAGGCACGCTGCGAGATGCGTTTCCGCGCTTTGCGGACGGGCCGGAAGGCCGAGGGTGAAGAGCTCCACCTCGTCCGGAGTCAGGTGCCTGTCAGGGTTTTGGGCTCTGTCCATCATCATTCCCTTGAACCACGTCCTTTCGCTCGCCTCTCCTTACGCAGCCTTGCCGCTCGAGGTTTCACGACCACGATGCCGGCGAAGGCGCCTAAGTCAGCAGATGCTGGAGGTGTACCTGAAGCTCCTTCCGTGCACGATGGATGTACGTCTTCACGGTTCCCAGCGGGACGTCCATGATCTGTGAGATTTCCTCGTAGGCACGGCCGTCCACGTGCCTCAGGATGATGGCGGTCCGGTATTCCTCACGGAGCTCCCCGATCGCCAGCTCGATCTCCGATCCGATCTCGCGAGCCTCGAGCGCCTGATCCGGCAGCTCGCCCGTCGCCACCGGCGTGATGGCCGTGGCCTGCTGCATCTCGCTGGTCACGGCCGTCGGCGACCCGTGAATGGAGACGGTATCCAGCCGCTTTTTTCTCAGGTGGTCGATCGTCAGGTTGTATGCGACCTTGAAGAGCCACGATGAGAACTTGTAGGACGGATCGTATCGCCCGATGTTGTTGAACGCCCGGACGAACGCTTCCTGGGCCAGATCCTCGGAGAGCTCACGATCGCGAACCATGCGATAGATCAGCGAGAACACCGGTCGCTCGAACCGATGCACCAACTCTGCCGCCGCGCGCTCGTTTCCTCGCTTGCACAGCTCGACGAGCTCCGGGTCCGTTTTCTCCTTGTAGTCCACAGGCCAGGTGCTTGCGAGTGGGGCCGGCTACGTGCGGCTGGCGAGGGCAGTTTGGCGACGGAACAGTAGACGTTGATCGAACCGCGCGACAGCATGTTGGAAGCTCCGGACGGAGCGGCAAGCGTGATCCGGATAGGTGTTGTGGCCGACACGCACGGCCTCCTGCGATCTGAGGTGTTCGACGCCTTTCGGGGCGTCCAGCACATACTGCACGCAGGCGACGTGGGCGACCCCTCGATCCTCGACGACCTCTCCGCGCTGGCTCCCGTGATCGCCGTTTGGGGGAACATGGATGGCGCCACGGTGCGCGACCTTACCGGCGAGGTGCGGGGAATCGACATCGGCGGCATGCGGATCGAGGTGCTCCACGGGCATCAGCTCGCCGACTACGCCGCACTGCCAGGCCGGTTTCCGCATGCCCGCGTCATCGTCCACGGGCACACGCACCTGCCGTCCAACCGGCGAATCGATGGAGTGCTGGTTCTCAACCCGGGAAGCGCCGGGCCTCGGCGGCCGGGAAAGCCGGTCACGGTCGCCATCTTGGACATCGTGGACGGCGAAGCCATGGCTCGCCACGTCCATCTCGTGCCGTAGCAGGTCGGCACGCCGGCAGGCTCCGGGCCTTCCGCCGGGGTTCTTCAGCGACCTTCTAAACCTGGCACGCTGCGCAGAAGAACGTGCTTCGGCCGGCCTGGACGATTCGCTGGACAGGGCGCTTGCAGCGGCGGCACGGCTCTCCCTCGCGGGCGTAAACCGCCAGGCGCCGCTGGAAGCTCCCCGAACGACCGTTCACCGCCCGGAAGTCGCGAAACGTGGTACCGGCGGCCTCGACGGCCTCTCGCAACACCTTCCGTACGGCTCGGTGTAGGGCCGCGACCTCCGCGGGCTCGAGCGAGTCCGCGGAGCGCGCGGGATGAATGTTCGCGCGGAAAAGCGATTCGCTCGTGTAGATGTTGCCGAGTCCGGCGACTCGTTTCTGGTCGAGAAGCGCGTTCTTGATCGGGGCCCGGGAGGTCTCCAGGATCTCTCCGAGCTTTCGGGCCGTGAAGCCCCGGGCGAGGGGCTCCGGGCCCAACGCCCGGTCCAGCGCCCTCCAGGCCTCCGCCTCGAGCCACCGGAATCCACCCAGTCGGCGCATGTCGTCGTAAAAGAGGGTCCTTCCGTCGTCCAGCTCCAGCTCGGCGACGATATGGCGATACCGCTTCGGGTCGGGCCGGCGCTCTCCGAGTGTGAAACGGCCGGTCATCCTGAGCTGTGCCTGAAGGACCGCATCCGGGTCGATGCGGAAGAGGAGGTTCTTGCCGCGCCGGCCGACAGAGAGGATGCGGCGTCCTTCCAGCTTCCGGGCGAGCGCGCGTCCGGAGGAGAGACCGAGGACGATGTCGCGCCGCCGGAAGCTGGCCCTTCGGATGGTGCGTCCCGACAGCTCCCGGTCGAGGTGCCGCCGGACGACCTCCACCTCGGGAAGCTCGGGCATCAGCCCGACAAGGCTCCTGGCCTCACCCGCCGATGTCCCGGCGCCAGCGCTTGCCGTCGAACTCGATGAGCTCCGCACCCCGCCGGCTCCGGGCCGCGGCCTCCTCGGCCGTTCGGCCGACGCCCGTCACACCCAGGACCCGCCCCCCGGAGGTCACGAGCTCTCCGTCCAGCATGGCCGTGCCGGCGTGGTACACGCGCAGGTCGCCCGATTCGAGGCCATCGGGGATGCCGATCGGGAGACCGGTCGGGTAGGAACCCGGATAGCCGTCGCTTGCCAGGACGGTAACGAGGGCCGCTCCCTTCGCCGCCTCGGGTTGCCAGTCCGACACTCCTTCTCCGACCGCCACCGCCAACATCGGCTCGACGAGGGAGGCTCCCATGATCGGAAGCACCGCCTGCGCCTCGGGATCGCCGAGCCTGCAGTTGAACTCCAGCACCTGCGGGCCGTCTTCCGTGAGCACGAGTCCCACGTAGAGGAAGCCGCTGTAAGGGCTTCCCCGGGCGGCGAGCTCGGCGACGACCGGCTCCGCAATCCCGGTCCGGACTGCCTCCACGAAGTCGGGTCCGATCTCCGGCACCGGCGCGAACGCGCCCATCCCGCCCGTGTTGGGCCCGCGATCGCCCTCCTCCAGGCGCTTGGGGTCCCGCGCCGACACCAGCGGGCCGGCCCGCTCACCGTCCGTGATGAAGAACACCGAGATCTCCGGTC
>DAOVWI010000174.1 GCA_030636765.1 Gemmatimonadales bacterium | reverse complement strand
TTCAAGACGCTCGCCGAGGGCGACCGCGTCGAGTTCGAGCTCGTGCAGGGTCAGAAGGGCCCGGCCGCTGAGAACGTGACGAAGACGGTCGGCGTCTGAACCGACCTTCACACTAGAAGTTCAAGGCGGGGCCGTCCTCGATTATCGGGGGCGGCCCCGTTTTGTTTTGTGGGCCTTTCTACCTGGCGGGTGCGTTCAACAGCAGCTCGGCGACCCGGAGCTCTGGGCAGCGGCCTCTTGGCGTGCCAGCCGCTGCTTCGCCCACTCCCTCCACGAGTCGGAGAGCTGAGGGACCGCGAGGAGCCGGCCAACCTCCGCCCGGTCGCCCGCGTAGATGCGAGAGATGTCCCCGACGGTAAGCTCATGCCCGGGACGGTCCACTACTCGGATCTCGTCTCCCACCCCTAACTCCCCCTCCTCGAGGATTCGCAGGTAGGTGCCGGGCCTGCCGGCCTGCAGGAAGCGTCGCGGGAAGTGCTTGTCGTTCATCCGGACCCCAAGCCGCCAGCACGGCATGCGCGGCTCCGAGACCTCGAGCACCGTGCTTCCCACCTCCCAGCGCTCCCCGACCAAAGCGTTTGTGAGATCCAGCCCCCGGGTGGTCAGGTTCTCCCCGAACTCGCCGTGCTCCAAGGGCCGACCGAGCTGCTCCTCCCACCAGCCATAATCCTCGATGGCATAGGCGTACACGGCCTTGTCCGGACCGCCATGCACGCCGCGATCGGCCTGCTCGTCCCCCTCGAGGTTGATGCCCTCCACCCGAACCCGCCCGTCCACGGGGTACTTCCAGATCGCGCTCTCGGCTGCCCGACCCTTGTACTCGAACTGCCGCCGCAGTCCCACGTTCACGGAGAGAACCTTCCCCGACGCCAGAACCATGACCACCTCCTGAAGGGCTGACGGCCACCCGTCTCGAGCTAGGACTCCCGAGGCCGCCGATCACCTCCATTGTCGTCGGGGTCCGACAACATGGCAACCTCCGAACGCCGGCACGTTTGGCGCCCGGGCGGGGTAGCCCGGACGACGCCGCCTCCTTATCACTCCTCGCGCCTCGAAGGACGCAATGCTCTCGGCGACCTCCACGGACCTGGCGTCATGCCCGCGGTGCTCCGGGCGTGTGAAGCTGACGCTCGCACGCTTCGGCCGCGACGTGGCGGGCACGCCGTTCCGCTCTTTTCTCGCCCACCACCTGAAGGCCTATCGCCGCGAGGAGCTCGAGGCCGTGCTTCGCGATGTTCGGCCGGGCCTGCCTTCCGCCCTGGACGACCGGGTCGACGGATGGGCGGCCAGGCTAGCGGGGGAGGTCGAGCAGCGAACGGTCTGGACGCAAGATACCTCCGCCCTGCTGCAGCACGTCGTCCGGGCCGGCCGGAAGCAGGCCCGGGAAGAAGGGCTCTCGGTCGGCGACGCCGAGATGCTCGACCTCTTCGAAGCGGTGGTGTTGGAAACCGCGCTCATCGTGGACGATCGACCGGAACTGCGCGACCATCTTCTCGCGGCCGATCGCGGCTGGCTGGCTCGCTACAAGTGGGGAGTGCTGTCCGGACTCGCGGGTGCGGCTCTCCTGCTCTGGCAACCGACGCCCCCGCTCCAGGCCGTGGGTTGGGCCCTCGTGGGGCTGGCTGTCCTGCCGCCCCTGGCAGGCTGGGTCAAGCAACGGGCGGAAGCATAGCCTGGCACGCCGCCTTGGATCAGCCGGCCACCCGCCGCATGTGGATCCGGCACTCGTAACGCGGCCCCAACGCGAAGGGGCGGCCCCGAAGGAACCGCCCCATGGCGCTAAGAGGACTCCGACCCACGCGCTAGCACGCGGGCATCACGCTGAAGGTCAGTGACCCCTGCTCTTCAGCGGGATCATGATGTGAGCATAAGGCGTTCCAGCCCACATGATCCACGGCCCGCCGTTCAGATGATCTGTGGGGATGCTCTCCAGCAGGGCGGCGTCCGGCACGAGCATCATCAGATGGGGGCCAATATCCGTGACCCAGTCCTCCGGCCCAGTGGGCTCGGTCGCGTACGGATCGCTGTTGCTGACGGGCGTGTCTCCCTGGAGCATGTAGGCGAAGCCGATTTCACTGTACGCGGGCTCCGTCTGGTTTATGTACGCGTGCAGGAAGTTCCTCCAGGCTTCGGTGATGCACCACGGATCCGTTCCCGGCGTGTCCGGCCTGTCAGGGAGGCACATCCACTCGTTCGTGCCCTCACGCAGTACGTTCATGTTCCAGTCTACGATCGTCGCCTGAGCCGAGATGGAGCTTGGCCCGGCGCTCATGGCGCTCTTGATCTGCGCCTCCGCTTCGGGCGAGGCGTACTTCGCCTCCTGTGCCGTCGCCGGCGCAGCGACAGCGGCCAGAAGCCCGGCCAGTAAGGGAAGGTAGTTGCGGGACATTTCTTGACTCCTGAAAAAGTAGGGACGGGACGAGGTCAACGACCGAATCAATATGGAGTCGCGGAAGACCGTCCACAACCAGTTTTCTGGCGCCTATCCTGCTTCCGGCGCCTTCATGGCCTTCTCAGTGGAGGGGCTGGAGCTTGACGTCGGTCAGAAGTGGGTTGTGGAACTCCGTCTGCTGCCCGGCCCGCTTTCCGGGAACCGGTATGAGGCGGGCCGTGAGCGGCTTGCGGAGCTTGACGGCCAGGCTCGCGATATCGCCGATGATCCGCTCCAGCTCGGCCACCGTCGCGTCTCCGGGGAGCGGGACGGTGTCGAGCCCAGCGGCGCACACGGAGGAGTACGCCAGCAGATCCTCGAGCGTGAGCACGCCTTCCGTCCAGCGCCGTGCCAGGACCTCGTCCTCCAGGACCGGGATCATCAGTCCGGAGTAACCGGTGGCCTTTACGTCGATCGCCCCGAGGGCGTCGGTGACGAGGGCGGCGGCCGCGAGCGTGCCGGGGCTGCCGAACGGAACGCCTGTGAAGGACTCGATCGCGGCCCCGATCGACACGTCGCCGAGCGGCGCGGGCGAGAGGTCGATGCCCAGGTATCCCCAGCCCGTCTCCTCCTGAATCCGCCGGGCCAGAAGCTCGACGGCCCGGGCATGTTCCCCAAGCCGATCCGTGAGCGCGGCCCGAGCGGAGGCGGGATCCGGGGCCGCCCTGAACGCGTCACGGACCACATTCGCGGACTGGAGCCCAACCGCGAACGATCGGCGGCTCCCGTCGTGGTAGGCGGCCGGAAAGAACGGGGTGTGGGGCGCGACAACCGCCGCGGCGGCGAAGCCGAAGTTCCGTTCGCCTCCGGGAGTGCGGTCGGCGAGGCCTCGCATCACGCCCGCCGCCGCGGCCACCGCATCCCAGCGCACGCCCCGTTCGTCAGCGACGGTGAGGCTCGCGCTGATCGAGGACGTCGCGCTCAGGATCTCCACGAGGAGCTCAGCCTCGCCTGCTCCGGCGGCGCCCCCGGCGGCCTCGCCTGCTCCGGCGGCGTGCATCGCGGGGCCGATGGCGAGTATGAAGCCCTCCTCCGCCGCGATCGCGTCGAGCTCCCGGAAGAAGGAGAGGGCCTCTTCGCCGGTCAGGCCCGCCGCGTATTCCGGAAACGGCTGCGTGGCGATGCGGACCGTCTGGACTTCGTAGCCCGCAGCCTCGTACACCGATCGGGCACGCCGGAGGAGCGCCGCCCCCTCGGCCAGCTGCCGCCGGTACGCTTCACGGTCGAGGCGGAGGAAGGCCGTTACGGTGCGAACCGCGGGCACGGCCTCCCAGGGCTGCAGCGGCGCGAAGAGGCCGGCTGCATCCGGGCGGCACCGCTCACACACCTGCTGCCAAAGGCGACGCTGAGAGTCGGTCGACTCCGGGACCGTATCCGGTGCCGGCGACAGCCGGCAGAAACGCAGCGCTCGCTCCTTATAGGAGATCAACAGCGGGCAGCCGAGGAGAACCGGCGAGCCGAGCAACATCGCGGCGCGCCCGCCGAGCCCGAGCCGGCCGAAGATCGGGAGATCCGCCACCTCGACGTCCACCGATTCGAACCGCGTCTCCCCCACCTGGATGGCGTCGACGCGGCCACCGTAGGTTGTGACCGCTTTCGATCCGACCCCGCGCGCTCCCTCGCTCAGCGGCTCTTCATCGAGCGTCAGGCCGACGGCGTCGGCCGCGATCGGGTTCATCAGCACGGTGGGGGATCCCGTGTCCAGAACGGCAGCGACCGGGTGCCCGTTCACGGACACCTCCAGCCGGATGAGGCCACGCCGCAGGCGCTCGTACGGAACGGCGAGCGAAGGTCCGACGACCGGTCCGCCCTCCGAGCCCGTCGTGCCCGGCCGATAGAGGCGCAGCAGGCCGGCCGGAGCATCGATGAGAACGTCGTAGTGGCGCAGAAGATCGGTCCCGATGATACCGTCGAAGCGGCGGTCGTCGCCGTCGGAGAGCACATC
>DAOVWI010000158.1 GCA_030636765.1 Gemmatimonadales bacterium | reverse complement strand
GGAGTTCGCCACCTCCACCGGGACGATTCGGGAGCGTGCCGAGACGGCCGCCGCAGGGCTTCCCTCCGAGCTTCGCATTCGGGCGCTGCTGGAACCGCACTTCCTCGAGGGCCACTTCCAGGAGCTCGGAGAAATCGCCCTTGGCCCACTGCTCTTTCGGAAGTCGGCGGCCTCGCGCGCCCGAAGCCTGGCGAAGGCCGTGGAGGCGATGGATGCGGGACAGCTGCAGGACGACGCACGCGCGGCGTCGCTGAACTCGCTGCGCCGGCTCACAGACACCTACGAACGGGAGCTGATTCGTCTCCTGCTCGGGAAGCGGCGCGCCCAGAAGCTGCAGGCCGAGCTCGGCATCTCGCCCGCCGAGCAGGAATCCCTGCAGGGCCGCTTCCTCGCTCCCGTGCACAAGATGGCGCCGCAACTCCAGCGGCTGGAGCGCGCCCAGGCGGGTCTCCTGCTCCGGTTGGAAAGGCTGGAGACCGGTCCGCCCGAGGGAGAGGAGGCCGAGCTGGACGAGGCGGCTGAGGAGTGGCACGCCGCTCTCATCGTCGTGGACCACAGCTTCGACGACGCCTGGCAGGAACTGCTGTCGGAAGTGGGTCAGACCTGGTCGGAGACGCTGCTGCCACGCCTCGTCCGTGCGGCTTCCGCCCCCCGCCAGCGCGTGCCGGAATGGGCGAAGCTGTTGATCATCGGGATCATCACCACGCTGATCGTGGCGAGCGTGGCGCTGGTGGCCCTGAGGTGAGACGGCCCAAAGCTCGCAGGTCGCCGAAGAACCCTGGCGGGCCTCACCGGGAGGGTGGACCGGTGAGCCACGCGACTCGCGTCCCGGCTGGCGATGGGGATCCCAATGTAGGAGAATGTAGGCCGTTGCCGTAGCGCCTGACCCGGCGGGAAAGGCGGAGGGCGAGGCGAATCTCAGAGCAAGGAGCGATCGAGCGGCATGAGCGGCAAGAATCAGAAGAGCCGATCCAGTCCGGGCTCCGGTCCGGGCCGGACCTTCTACATGATCGTCGGTGGGGTGTTGGTGGTGGGTGTGGTGGCGTTGCTTGTCGCGCGCTCGGGAGGTGGCGACCAGGGTCCGGCGTTGATCCCGGTCATGGCCGAGGCGGAGGCGAGCGCGGCGGCGGGCGTAAGCGCGGGTCCCGAGGACGCGGCGGTCACTCTGGTGGAGTTCGCCGATTTCCAGTGTCCGGCCTGCGCGAGCTTCTACTCCTTCTCCGGCCGGCTCATCAAGCAGAACTACGTGGACGGTGGCGGATCCGTCCGGTGGGTCTTCTACGACTTCCCGCTGGACCAACATCCCCACGCGGTGCCGGCCGCTCAGGCGGCTCGCTGCGCAGGGGAACAGGGCCGCTTTTGGGCCATGCACGACCTGCTCTTCGCGCGCCAGGCGAAGTGGTCACCGAAGGACGATGCTCGCGGGGATTTCGAGGATTACGCGAAGGAGCTCGGGCTGGACCGCGGGGAGTATCGGGCGTGCATGCGCGAGGGAAGGCACCTCGAAGAGATCTTCGCGTCGGCGAAGTACGGCGCACAGCTCGGGGTGAACTCGACTCCGACGATCTTCGTGAACGGAGTACGCGCGTCCCAGGACTACGAGTCCCTGGAGGAGATGATCCGGGAGGCGGCCGCCGCGGCGGAAACCGGGGGTGATGGGGCCGAAGAGGGCGATGAAACCGAAGGCGGCGCCGGCGCTCCGTGAGGAGGCGCATGGCGATCGCGGTGGCGGCCCTGCCGGGGCTGTTTATCTCCGCCTACCTGCTTCTCTACAGGATGGGCCTCTACGGCGAGATCGTCTGCGGCAGCGGCTCTTGCGAGACCGTCCAGGCCTCCGAGTACTCGCTCTTTCTGGGGCTCCCCGTGGCCGCCTGGGGTGTCGCCTGGTACGTGGCCGTGTTTCTCCTGGCGTTCCTGTCCACGCAGCCCCGGTTCGCCGCGGCCATGTGGCCGCCGCGCCTGCTCTTTCTGCTGGCGGCCGGTGGCCTCGGCTTCTCGGCCTACCTAACGTACGTGGAGCTCTTCGTGCTCGACGCCATCTGCTGGTGGTGCGTTACGAGCGCGGTGGTCACGCTCGTGATCTTCCTGCTGGCCGTCCCCTGGCCGCCCGCCCGGGAGGTCGGACCCGCAACGTCGGTCTGAGCAGACTCCGAGCCGGAGTCGGGGCGATCACCGGGCGCCGGCGGCGCTGGCCTCCAGGTCGGCGAGGCAGCGGCGTTTCTCGGTGTCGTCGAGGAAGCTGGCTACAAGAGAATTACGTGCGAGCCGGAGGATCTCCGAGCGACCGAGCCCGTGGGCGTCGCGAACCGCCCGGTAGTTGTCGTTGACGTACGCGCCGAAGTATGCCGGATCGTCGGAGTTCACCGATACGCAAAGTCCCGCTTCGAGCAGCTGCCCGATGTTGTGATCCTCGATCCTGTCGAAGACGCGCAGCTTTACGTTGGAGAGCGGGCAGACCGTAAGGGGCACCTGATCGCGTCGTAAGCGCTCTACGAGGCGCCTGTTTTCCAGACAGCGTACGCCGTGATCGATTCTCCTGACGCGAAGGACATCGAGGGCCTGCCAGATATAGTCGGGTGGTCCTTCCTCCCCGGCGTGAGCCACGCTCAGGAATCCCTTCTTTCGGGCGCGCTCGAACACCGAGGCGAACTTCGAGGGCGGGTTGCCGACCTCGGACCCGTCGAGCCCGACGCCGAGAATCGCGTCTCGATGCGGGAGGGCTTGTTCGAGAGTCGACATCGCTGCGTCCGCGCTGAGGTGGCGGAGGAAGCAGAGCAGGAGGTGCGACGTGATGTCCAACTCCCTCCGGCCCGCATCGAGGGCGGCTCGGATCCCGGAGAGCACCGTATCGAAGGGCACGCCTCGCTCGGTGTGAATCTGCGGGTCGAAGAAGATCTCGGTGTGGATGACGTTGTTCTGGCGGGCCTTCAGCAGATAGGCCCACGTGAGGTCATGAAAGTCCTCTTCCCGCAGCAGGACTCGCGCGCCTTCGTAGTAGATGTTCAGGAAAGACCGCAGGTCGCTGAATTGATAAGCCGCGCGAGCTTCCTCCACCGTGGAGTAACGCAGCCCAACGGCGTTGCGCTCAGCCAGCTGCAACATGAGCTCCGGTTCGAGCGTGCCCTCGATGTGCACGTGGAGCTCGGCTTTCGGAAGCCGGTCAATGAAGTCCTGCATCGCCCTCGCAGGTAAGAGAAACCGGAGGCGCCCGATGGACGCCCCCGGCACGTGCGTACTTCTTCAACCGCCTGCTAGGCGTTAGCGGTCCAGAAGCCCTCCAGGGCCGGCCCGTCGGGAGACGCCCTCAGCTTGTCGAACGCCCGGTTGCGGATCTGGCGTATCCGCTCCCGGGTGACGCCCAGCAGCGAGCCGATCTGCTCCAGGGTCATCTCCTCCCCGTCGTCGAGCCCGTAGTAGAGCACCAGGATCTTGCGCTCGCGCTCGGTCAGATACCCCTCGAACATCCTCTCGAGGAACTCCCGTCGCGCCTGCGCCTCGACATCGACCTCGATGTCCTCCTCACCCATGCCCGAGAAGCGCTCTCCGAACGAGGCGCTGTCCCGATCCGAGCGGTCCAACGGAGCGTCCAGGCTCAGCTCCGCCGAGGCCACGCGACGAAGAGCGCGGACCGTGTCCACCGGCTCCTCCATCTCCTCGGCGATCTCCCGGTCGGTCGGCGTCCGTCCCAGCTTCTGGGTCAGCATCGTCTCCGTGCGGGAGAGCTTCACCAGGTTGGAGTTCTGGTTGAGCGGGATGCGAACCGACCGCGTCTGCTCGGCGAGCGCCTGCAGCACCGTCTGCCGGATCCACCACACGGCGTAGGAGATGAACTTCACGCCCTTGTCCGGATCGAACTTCTTGACGGCCTTCAGGAGGCCCTCGTTTCCGATGCACACGAGCTCGGCCAGGTTCAGACCGCGCCCCTGGTACTTCTTCACGTAGGAGATCACGAAGCGGAGGTTGGCCGTGACGAGGCGCTCTGCGGCATCTCGATTTCCGGCCCGGGCCCGCCGCGCGATCTCACGCTCTTCCTTCGGGTCCGCGATGAGCGGATAGCGCTCGACGTCCTGCAGGTACTGGTCGAAAGAATCGAGGTTACGCGAATCGAAGAACATTGTCCTCCGGAAGTTCGTGTCGGTGAGAATCGAGGTATGCCATGGTGCTCCTCAGCGCGGCCGTTAGTACAACCCCCTACAGGGGAAGTTCCGGCCTATCGGGCGCTCCCGATCTGCCGCCGAAGCCACGCTTCCTCCTCCTCGCTGAGGGCTTCGTCCGGAGGCTCGGGCGCCGGCTCCTCGGACCCGACGCTCCCCGTCCAGCGTCGCATCTGCCGAAAGAGAACGCCTCCGCCGAACAGCACGGCGGCTGCCGGGAGGAGATACACGAGAAGGTTGATGCCACGCGGCTCCGGCTTGAGAAGGATCCAGCCGCCGTAACGGCTCACGAAGTAGGCCTTCACCTGCTCCGGCGTTTCACCGGCCGCTATCTTTTCCCGGATGACCGTCTGCATCTGGCGCGCCAGCCCAGAGGAGGATTCGAGCACCGCCTGGTTGCGGCAGACCGGGCAACGCAGCTGGGCGGCTACCTGGGCGGTAAGCTGGTCCACCTCGGCGGGGGAGAGCGGCTCCCGGTCCTGCGGCTGGGGCGCGGCCGCAACGGGGCTTGCCGCCGGCGTCACCGCTGCCGTCAGCATCACCGCTGCCGTCATAATCACCGTTGCCGCCAGCGTGAGGCCGGCCACACGAGGAGTGAGGCGACTCAGGAGCCCACTCCAGGCGTGGAAGCGGCCAGCAGCGAGTCCACGGTGGACTGCAGGAGGGGCCAGGTGAGCGGCCCGATCTGCTTGTGGGCGATCTTTCCTTCCGCGTCGAGGAAGAACGACTCCGGCACCCCGTAGACACCGAAGTCGATCGCCGTGCGGCTGCCGGGGTCGAGCACCGTCGTCCAATCGCCTCCGTAGCGCATC
>DAOVWI010000218.1 GCA_030636765.1 Gemmatimonadales bacterium | reverse complement strand
CTCCTGGACCGCGAGCGCGGCGGAAACGGCCCGGCGAACGTCGTCTTCATGCGCCCTGGGAACGCCGAACAGCGACACGACTTGATCGCCGGAGCAGCTGTTTATGACGCCGCCTTCAGCTTCGACGACCCGCGCCGCCTCCTGCCCGATCCGCTCCGTGAGTGCGTCCAGATCCGACGGTGAGAGGCGCTCGACGAGCTCGGAGTACGCGGAGATGGAAGCAACCACGATGCAGGCTCGCCGTCGCTCGCCCCCCGGCGATATGGCGCGCTCCGCCTCCCCTGGCACCCGACTGAGGGACCCGGTGCTCGTCTGAAGCGCCTGCAGCCGCTCCACCAGCTCGGAGGCCGCTGGGCACCGATCGACCGCCTCCTTCACGAGGCAGGAGTGGACCAGGCTCCCCAGCTCGGGGGGAAGGCCCGAGCGTCGCTGACCGATGGGATCCGGCTCACGCTTCAGGATCGCGTGGAGCATGGCGACGCTGTTCTCGCCGGTGAAGGGACGCCCTCCCGCCAGCATCTCATACAGCATCACACCGAGCGACCAAAGATCGGTCCGAGCCGTCACATCCGTGCCCAGGGCCTGCTCGGGGCTCATGTACGCCACGGTGCCCATCGCCATGCCCGTTTTCGTGAGCTCCACTCCGCTCAGCTTGGCGAGCCCGAAGTCGACGATCTTCGCGATGCCGTCGGTCGTGATCATAATGTTGGCCGGCTTGATGTCCCGGTGAATCACGCCGACCTCGTGAGCCTTCGTCAGGCCGCGCGCCACCTGGGTCGTGAGCTCGATGGCCTCCTCGACGTCGAGCGGACCCCGCTCGATCTTCTCGCGAAGCGTCTCGCCCTCGTAGCAGGGCATGGAGATGAACAGCCGCCCGTCGGGGGCCGTGCCTATCTCGTGGATCGTGCAGATATGAGGATGGTCGAGAGCGGCGGCGGCCTGCGCCTCCACCAGGAACCGGCTTCGGGCCGCTCGATCCGCGTTCATGTGGGCCGGTAGGAACTTGAGGGCTACGGTTCGGTCCAGGCGCGTATCCCGGGCTCGGTGCACGATACCCATGCCACCACCCCCGATTCGCTCCCCCACCTCGTAGTGGGCGACGCGGCCGCCGATCGCGACCGTTGCCAACTCCCCCGGAAGGGAGGGCGTCGTGCCCTGCGGTCGGTCGGCTCGACCGAAGATCCGTTGCCAGAGCCGCGAGAGTGGTCTGCCGCTGCGAGGGGACACGCCGAGGTCCGGCGACTCGAACTCGGACATCGCGGGTCCGGTCCGCGCCTTCTCGTGCTTGACGTCGGTCGGGGTCCCGGCGGGCGAGGCCTCCAGAACTCCGCGTGGCCGCTCATGGGCTCTCAGGAGTGCCGAGACCTCCGCGCGAAGCTCCAGATCCCCTACGCACGCCGACTCCAGAAACGCCCCTCGCTCGTCCCGGCTCAACTCGAGCGCGCCTTCGAAGAGCTCCTCGACCCGCTGCCGCCTGTCGACATCCAGGAGGTCCCGCCCGCCGGCTATCTCCGCTCCTCTCCGGGTCGAAGCCGTGGTCGCCGCCTCCGCCGGTTCCGTCGCTTCCGCCGATTCTGCCGCCTCCGCCGGAACGCCGAGGTGTGTCCGCACTTCGTGGAGGAACTGGCGCCACGCGGGCTCGTGCTCGAGCAGGAGGTGATTCCGGCTCGGCAGCGACACGAACCGACTGCCCGGTGTCGCGGCGGCCAAAGCGCGACCGGCCTCGAAGGGCACTCTCAGATCGTCGCGCGCATGCAGGATCAGCGGGGGGACAGGCACACGGTCCATGAGGTCCGCGACGTCGATCTCCAGGAACGCGCGCTGGAACCTTACGGCGTTCTCGGGCGAGGCGGAGACCCGCTGCAGCTCGTTGAACCAGTCGAACTGTGCCTCGTCGGCGTCGGGCATGAAGAGCTCGGCGAAGACCTGACGATAAGCCGGAGTGTCGCGCCCCCAGCCCACACGGGTGAGCGTCATCAGGGCCTCTTGCTCCTCCAGAGCGTCGGGATCGACGCCACGCTTTGCCCATCCGCGGCCGTAGGTGCCGTAGAGGATCAGGTGGGAGACGCGCTCCGGATGCTTGACGGCGTACGCGATCGCGACGGGGCCTCCCTGGGAGATTCCGAGGAGCGCGAATCGGTCCAGCCCTGCCGCCTCCACCACGGCCTCGAGGTCTCGCACCCATGCATCGACGGAGAACTCGTCGACCTCCCAGTCGGAGAGGCCGCACCCACGCTCGTCGTATCGGATGAGCGTATGGTCGCGGGAGAGTTCTCGCAGCCAGTGGCGCCACACCGGGCTCTCCAGGTCGAGATCGAGGTGGCTGAGCCAGTTCGCCGCCTTCACGAGAGGCGGGCCCTCGCCCATGCTGGCCCACGCGATGCGAACGCCGTCAGACGTCTTGCAGAACCGGTTCTCCTGGCGCATCAGCGGGTGGCCAGGCTACTGAGGATCGAGGTCGGTCATGCTGCCTCTCCTGGGCAAGAACATCGGGACGCGATCCCGATACATCTCGTACTCGTCGCCGAATCTCTCCACGAGCTCCCTTTCCTCCAAACGGACTATCAACCACAAGCCGGCGGCCCCGACCGGGACCATGAGGTACAGCGCCAGATAGTTCGAGAAGAGCGCGGTTGAGACAAGGCCGAAAAGAACGGCCACGTAGCGCGGATGCCGTACTCGGGCGTAGACGCCCTCTGTGAGCAGACAGCCTCCATCGCTCCGGGCGGACAACTCGGGCACGCCCACGAAGGTGCGGAAGGTGAGATGCCGCCGGATGCGCAGCGACAGCCAGACGGCGGCGCCGTAGATCGGCGCTGCCACAGCGACGAGCAGGTAGTTCGTCCCGAAGTCCACCGACAGGATCGGCTCTCGGAGCAGGTACACTATGGCCGCCACTCCCACCGTCAGCCCCACCAACAGGGTGTAGCTCAGCGGCGGCCCGAGGCGACGCCAGAAACGGACGTAGGGGTGAACCACGAGCCAGAAGAGGATCGCCGATGGCACGGTCACGATCGTGATCAAGGCGACGACATAGCGGGCTGTGTCCACATCAGGGT
>DAOVWI010000130.1 GCA_030636765.1 Gemmatimonadales bacterium | reverse complement strand
TCCTGCCCGAGGCGCACCGGCGTGGCGTCCTGCAGGTGCGTCCGGCCGGCCTTCGGCACGTCATCGAACTCCTCCGCTTTCGCGGCAAGCGCTTCCATCAGTCGCCGCAGCCCGGGCAGCAGCTCCTCGTTGATCGCCACCACAGCGGCAACGTGAATCGCGGTGGGGATCACGTCGTTGGACGACTGCCCCAGGTTGACGTGGTCGTTCGGGTGAACGGGATCTTTGGATCCGACCTCGCCGCCGAGGAGTTGGATCGCCCGGTTGGCGATCACCTCGTTGGCGTTCATGTTGGTGGACGTGCCGGATCCCGTCTGGAAGATGTCCAGCACGAAGTGCGCGTCGAGCGCTCCCTCCATCACTTCGGTGGCCGCCTGGACGATCGCGGTCGCACGCTCCTCGTCCAGGAGCCCGAGGCTCTCGTTTACCCGCGCCGCGACCTTCTTGATCGCCCCCAGTGCCTGAATGAAGCGACGGTCGAACCGTATTCCGCTGATCGGGAAGTTCTGCCTGGCCCTCTCGGTCTGAGCGCCGTAGAGCATTCCCGCACCTATCTGCACCTCGCCCATCGAGTCCTTCTCTATCCGCAAACGCGAACCCTCTTCCCTCAAGCGCGAACCCTCCTCTCTAGAACTCCACGCGATCGCCGACCTTCACTCCGTGCTCCTCGAACCACCCGCGGCTCATCTCCAGAGCGTACATGGCCGGCTGTCTCGAGAGACGGGACTCCTCGTCGTGAGGCTCCATGCCCTGGATGTCCACGATGACTCCGTTCCCGTCGATGAACGCGATGTCCAAGGGGATCCGTGTGTTGCGCATCCAGAAAGAGAGGACCTGCTCCTCTGAGTACACGAAGAGCATGCCATGATCCTGCGGCAGGGAATCACGCTCCATGAGCCCGCGGCTTCGGGTCTCGGGGTCGTCGGCAATCTCGACGGTGATCTGGATTCCTGCCACGCGGAGGCCGGCTTGGCGTGTCAGACCTCCTCGCTCGGCATCGACCCCCACACCACCGTCCTGGCGGACATCCTGCTCGGCACGCGTGGCGGCCGGGAGCTGCGAGCCCGCACTTCCGGGTTCTCCGTCGCCGCCACCCCCACACGCAGCGAGACCGATGAGCACGATCACGCTCATGCACATGACGGCAGGGCCCGGCAGCGACCTGCTAGATCCGCTTCTTCTCAAGACTCCTCCATTGTGAACTGGCACGAGCCCACCAGCGGGCGCGCCCGCCCAAGCAGATACCCGTGCACGTCTCGCTCTTTCCGGAGCGGTCAACGCCCCAAGACGGCCCGGAGACCGAAGAGGAGGTTCTGGGGCCGCTCCGCCATCCTGCGCATCAGGTAGGAATACCACTGCGACCCGTACGGTACGTACACGCGCATAGAGTAACCGTCGCCGACCAGCTGCCGCTGATAGTCCCGTCGAACGCCGTACAGCATCTGAAACTCGAAGGCATCCTCTCGGATGCCGTTGCGGGAGACGTGCTCCAGCGTCGCCTCGATCATGCGGTCATCGTGCGTGGCGATCGCCGCAGGGACACCGCCGTCCAGAAGGAGACGCGTGAGGCGGACGAAGCTCGCGTCCACGTCGCGGCGCTCCTGGTACGCCACCGACGGTGGCTCCTGGTAGGCGCCCTTGCACAACCTTACCGGTGCGCCCAGTGCGACCAGCTCACGGACATCCCCTTCACTCCGCATCAGATACGATTGGATGACGACCCCGACGTTGGCATGGTCAGCAAATACCCGGCGGAAGATGCTTAGCGTTCGCTCGGTATAGGCCGAGCTCTCCATGTCGATGCGGACGAAATTGTCGAGCTGCTCGGCCCTTCGCACGATGGTGCGGAGGTGCTCCTCGCAGAACCCTTCATCGATGTCGAGGCCGAGCTGGGTGAGCTTCAGGGAGATCGTCGATTCGGCCTCGCTGCGGTCGATCGCGCCGAGGCTTTCACGATATGCCTCAGCCGCCGTGCGCGCCTCCTGCCGGTCCGTCACGCTCTCCCCGAGGAAGTCCAGCGTGACGTGCAACCCCGCCTCATTCAGCCTACAGGCCACACGAAGAGCATCCGACAGCCCGTCGCCCGCCACGAATCGAAGGGCCACGCCTCGCGCTCCCGGAAGCCGGAAGAGTACGTGCTTGAGCCGGTCTTGCTCGCTGAGAAAGAGGAGGGTTCTACGAATCACACCGGGGACGCCGCGCGGAGGTCGCTCGGCGTGTAGAGGGACGTCAGCGGAATGCCGGCGTCTCCGATGGCCTCGCTTCCGCCTTCCTGTCGATCCACCAGCGCGAGCACGCCGAGGACCTCGCCTCCCTCCTCCTGCACCGCGCGGCACACCTGGAGAGCGGACTCCCCGCTGGTGATCACGTCCTCCACCACGACGACGCGTGCGCCCGGTTCGTAGCAGCCCTCGATGCGTCGCGCCGTGCCGTGGCGCTTCAGATGCTTGCGCATCGAAAAGGCGTGGATGGGTCGGCCGCGCCGCCAGCTCTCCGAGGCGAGGGCATACGCGATCGGGTCCGCTCCCATCGTAAGGCCCCCGACCAGGTCGGGCCGCCAGCCTATCCGATCGAGGGCGTCCAGGCCGACCTCGCCGATCAGATGAAGTCCCTCCGCGTGCATCGTGGTCGCGCGACAGTCGATGTAGAAGTCGCTCGTCTTCCCCGAGGAGAGCTTGAAGCTGCCGGTACGAAAAGACCGCTCGGCGAGAAGCCGGCGAAGTCGCTCGCGGGGCGTCAACCTCGGCTTCTCACCTCAGGCCGGCACGCGTCAAGTCTGCGTCCGCGGCCTCGTCGCACGTCGGACACAAACCGTAGAGCTTGACCTGTCGGGTGAGGACATGGAACCCGTGCGCTTCGGCTATCTCGCCCATGAGGTCGTCCACCTCGGATCGCTGGAACTCGACGACAACTCCGCAGGACGTGCAGATGAGGTGATCGTGCCGTGAGGGTCCGGCGCTCATCTCGTAGCGCCTGAACCCTTCGTCAAAGTCGTGCTCTACGGCGAGACCCACCTGGACAAGCAGGTTGAGCGTGCGGTACACGGTGGCCTTGCCGACGCTCTCGCCACCCTCCCGCAGCTTCTCGACGATGTCCTCTGCCGAGAGGTGACGACCCGACTCGAAGAGCGCCTGGGCGATGGCCTCGCGCTGCTGCGTGACGGGTTGATGCTGCTCCTGCAGGGCAGCCCGAAAGACGCCCAACATCACGGCGGCGCAGCCCAGCGGGGGGCCCGTCTCTACGGCTTTCATCGATACGGCGATGGGTCGCGTTGGCTCATTCTCATCGGCTTGAGAACAAGATACGGGACTCCGAGCCCGTCTTCAAATCATCGATCTCACGCGTGGCGACCGCTCTCAGGCGTGGCGACCGCTCTCGAAGTCGTCGGCGACCTGCCTCAGGAAGCGCTCGGCCGGAGATCTCGTCACGGGGAGCAGGTGCTGGTCCGAAAAGAGGTTCAGGGCGCGCCGGACAGCCGGAAACGTCTCGGCGGCGCTCTCGTACAGCCGCTCGAGTGACTGGTGCGACGCGTGCGGATCGCGTGCGGCCAGCAGGAAGCCCGTCCGCCCCATCTCCTCGTAATAGTCGATCCCCGGACCGCCCTTTCGGTGCAGACGAGCCACGATGTAGTCCGGAAAGAGCCCGGAGAGCCAGAGGGCGAAGTTGCCGAGATGAGCCCGCAGGAGAAACGCGCGGCGACCCTCGGCGTTCGCGAGGTCGGCCAGCACGTCCACCAGGTAGTAGTACTCCTTGTCGTCGTGGTCGGCGACCCGATAGGAGCGCCCGCGCATGCCGAACTCGTGGACGAGCGCCGTCGTGTAGTCGGCGAGCATGCGGCTTTCGAGGCCACGGTCGAGGAAGGCGCGGCGGATCAGGACGTAGAGCGCCAGGCGCGGCGGAGCGAGGAGGATGCCTCGGGGCTCCAGAACGGCATCCGCCACCCGCGGGTGGTCGAGCAGTGCATCGATGCCGCGGTCGGCGAGCACCCCCTCCCAGTGCCGCTGCCGCCCGGCATCGGAGCCGGACAGGAGCCGCACGAGCCAGCGGGCCTCGGTACGTCCGAAGGACATTCGCACGTTCGGCAGAATCACGCGCAACCTCCTTTCAGATCACCTGTGTCTCAACCCGCGTACCGCTCGCGACCTTCCTCCTAAGTGGTTTACCCTTCCGACGTTTGCCTGGTGTCGCCAGGCTACCGGCCTTCCGTGCGGCGAGGCGAAATGCTGCCCTTCTGGCGACCTGCCTACCCGAGGACGGTCGCCACGGCCCTCACCTGAGGACGGCGGCGACCCCGGTATCGGTGGGCATTCGCTCGCCGGAGAGCACGAGGGCATCGCCGCCCCTCAAGATCACCGTCTCCGCCAGTTCGTCGAGGAGTTCTACCGTGTTACCGTCTTTCTTCCCGGACTCCTGGAGCACCTCCACGACGCCGGTCGTCCGATCCAGCCGGCCCCAGATTCGGCGACCTCGCTCCGTCATGAGGATCCGGACCCTTCCCCCAACGGCGAGACGAGCGGCTGCCGACAGATCGGCCTCCGTCTTCTCCTGCTTGAACGCCGACTCCCACAGCTCTCTCGCGAGACGAATCTTGCGCTCCGCGTGACGCTCTACGATCGGCCAAGCGGCCTCGTGCAGCCGCTCCTCGCTCCAGGTGCTCACGTTCCCCTGTATGCCGTCAGGCGCCAGGTTGTCCAGGCGGCTGATCGATCGGTAGATCGGGTGATAGTAATCCACGGCCGCCAGGATCAGGGGAGCGGTGTCATGACCCAGTAGCTCTCGCAGACCGGCGTCTACCTGTCGGAAGAACCGCTCCAGCTCCGGCTTCGAGTCGTCCTTCCCCACACCGAAACCATGAAACACGGGGCCCGAGCGCACGCTCGTGCCGTGGAAGCTGAGGGTGTCCCGCTCGACCTGGGCGCCGACGGCGTCCCGCAGGCTCTTCGGCACGCCAGCGAGGTCGACCAGCGTCACACCCCTCGGTGTTCCTTGCCAAAGGCGTACTTCATTCTGACTGACCGAAAGAAGCCAGAATCGGTCGGGCGTCTGCAGAAGCTCGACGAGCGGGCGTGTGTGGAACGAGGGCCCAACCACGACGATCTCCTCGAACTCCACCGGAAGACGGTACGTGCGCCGCAAGCCCGGCGACGCGAAGAGCGCCAGCCCATCCGTCTGGTAGAGCCAGAAATCTTGATCGTTGACCAGAGGATCCAGCCTGGCCATCACCGACGCGACGTCGCCGGGCGCATGGTCGGCCTCGAGGAGCTGCCGCGCCTGGCCGAGAGCGGCCCGGAATCGAAGCCGGTTCGCCTCCCACCCGGTGCTCGCCCGCTCGGTGGGCAGGTATATGGAAACGGCAGGTGCCTCCTCGTTCTTCAGCAGCTCCCGCAGGTTTTTCTTACCAAAGTAGTCCACGCTCAGGCCCTTCCCTCCCCATGGGTGTTGGCTTAGCAGGTCGCTGAAAAGCGCGCGACCCACCAGGTTTCTTTAGCGACCTGTTAGTGCCGGAGGCCCGAAGAGACGTACAGAATCAATGCCCCAACGGCCGCCACCGACGCAGCGATCATCAGTCCTCCCGGCCCCGAGAGCGCCAGCCCAGGCATTAGGACGGCGGCGAGCCACAGCAGGAGCCCGTCCAGAAAAAGGTACAGCAGCCCCAACGCAATCACGGGGACGGGAAACGGCAGCGCCGCTATGACCGGTCGAACCGCGACGTTTGCCGCCCCGACGAGCAGCGCCGTCATCACGAGCGATGTGTAGCCATCGATCTCGAACCCCGGAGCGAGCGCCGTCGCGAGAGCGACGATGCTTGCCGCGATCAGCCAGTGTAACAAAGTCACTGTGCCTCCCAGCAAAGCTGCGCCAGCCGCGGGCCGCGCACAAGTTGTCCGAACGGCCAAGCCGATCACTGCAGACGAGCCGGAGGTGATCGATGAAGAGGGATATCGGCAGGACGACGATCGCTCGGCTGCGAATCAACGCCGGGCGATGCCGTGATCACGGGCGGACAAGCGGCGCGCGAGACTCACAGGCTCCGCCGTTCGGCCGAGCGTTCGGGACCCGCTCAGAAGCCGCTGTTGACCGTGAACAGGAAGAACCAGCCCTTGCTCTCACGGTCGATCGGGTTCACGTAGCTGCCCTCCAGGGCGAGCAGGCCGAACAGGTTTAGGCGGAGGCCGACGCCCACGCTCTTCACGAACTCACGGCCGCATGTGTCACACCCGACGAACTTCGGCCCCTCATCGTTGGTCCAGGCCATGCCC
>DAOVWI010000268.1 GCA_030636765.1 Gemmatimonadales bacterium | reverse complement strand
TCCACGGTCAGGTACACTCCCTCACGGAAGAGCAGCCGCAGGGCTTCCTCGAGCCCGTCGCGCTCGACGAGCGCGCAGAGGTCTTCGTGGGCGACTCCCGCGTGTTGGAAAAGTCGAGAGAGGACACTTCCGGGTCGCTCGAACACGACCCTATCGAGGAGCGCTACGAAGCGCCTCTCGCGCTCTCGCAGGTGCGCCGCCTGGATGGAACGTGCTTCCTCGAGCGTGAAACGGCGCCGCACGAAGCCGGGAACGCGGGCCAGAAACCGGGCCCCCGCAACGAGCCCGCGAGGATTCGCGAGAGGAGTCCGCGAGGCGCGATTGAACGAACCCCTAAGAGACGGCTTCGTTGCTACCTGCCCGGCACACGGATTGGCACGGAATGAACAGACACGCTGTTCATTCGATTGCCGAGACGTGGGTTCCGCAAGAGCGCAGGCAAGGCACCCCCGCGTCGCGCTTCGCTCTGTCCTCAGCCTTCGTTAGCCCGGAATCCAGATCTTCTTCGCGTCTATCACCTTCGCTTTCCCGGGAATGTGCAACGGGACCGCAGACTTGGCGTAGAAGACGAAGCCTCGGTAGCTGGTCATGTACTGGAACTTGCCTGCGAAACGGCCGCCGCCCGCCCGTATGACGACCGGCTCATCCTGCCAACCCACAACGTGCTCCAAGACTCCGGGTTCGACCCGGACGATTGTGCCCGAGGCTTTGATCGCCTGCGCGGCTGCGGCAGCACCTGCTACGGCCATGGCCAAGATCTCCTTTGGGTCTTTGCGTGAGCGCCTCCAGGATGATCCGGTGAGATTCCCTCTCGCGCCAGCGCCGCGCCCCCGGTCTCGCCGGCCGAGCGACAGCCGGCTAAATACCTCGTAGCCCTTTGAGAGCTGGGCGTCGCGAGCCACTGGGCTATTTTCGACGAGGAGGGGATCCGTGCTACGAGGCACTCCGGCTTTCACCGCCGCGCTGCTTCTCCTCCTGACGGGCTGCGCCGGCGGGGGCGCGGGCAGCGGGCCGTCTTCGGAGGGAGGCGTCGGCCTGGCGAAGGCACAGCTGGCACGGGGAGAGGCCATATATCGGGAGCGGTGCTACGCCTGCCACGAGGTGGAGAGCGGGATCGGGGAGGAGCTTTCGCCCCGCGTCCTGGCGTCCTACCACAACGCCCGCTCTCTCTACGACTACATCGATCTTTCCATGCCCCACGACGAGCCGGGGTCGCTGAGCGCCGAGGAGTATTGGGCGGTCACCGCCTATCTGATCGAGAACCGAGGCCTGGCTCGGCTCGACGCCCCGCTCGCTGAGGAAGTCGCGGACAGTGTCCGGCTATCGACTGGATCTCGACTTGAGGCGGGCGAATAGGGCGGCTCCGAGCAGGATCCCGACGACCCCCACCGCGACCGCCAGACCGCCGACGCCGCCGAACCAGGCCTCGTAGGGTTCTCGGCATCTGCTATGCGATCTCCGCCGTCTCCGTATCATCCGGATCGAAGACTCCCTCGATCTGAAGCTCGAACAGACGTGCGATCCCGAACGCGAGCGGCAGGCTGGGATCGTACTTGCCGTTCTCTATGGCATTCACCGTC
>DAOVWI010000084.1 GCA_030636765.1 Gemmatimonadales bacterium | reverse complement strand
CGAACAGCGCGCCGAACGGTATGGGAATCGTGATGTCGCCGAGGTGGAGGCCCTCGGCGGAGATGCCCCACTTCTTGTCGCCTTCTCCAACCGTCCACTCGGTCGCCCTGCGTCGCTCCTCGTCCGTCAGAGTGAGGCTGTCGAGCCATTCACGCAGGAGCGCGCGAACCGCGCTGTCCGCCCGCGCGTACGGACCGGTCAGACGCTCCGGGAACGGCCTGTCCGGGTAGGGAATCCACAGCCGCGGATCGCCGATCTGCGGTCTGAGTCGCTCGGCATTCGTTAGCCGACGTGGCTGCTCGGCCTCCGGCGCCCCACCCTCCGGCTCACCGGGCACGACCTGGATCACCTCCTGCTCACCAGGCCGGATCTCCGGACGATCGGGCTCCGTCAGGGGCTCCAGCGGTTCCGGAAACGGCACGTCGACGACCTCGATTCCCTCCCGAAGCGGCACGAGCCGCGGGGGCCCGCCCATGAATCCGCGGCCTCCGATGTACAGGCGGGAGACGATAAGCGCCAGCACCAGGTGGATAAGGAGCGACGCGGCCATGCCCCACGGCATCGCCCGCCGATACGGATCGGCACGCCGCCCGGCAGCAGCATGTGGCTCGGGAGGGAGCGTCGACGACACTTTCTACAGAACCGCCGACACCCGTTCGGCCGCCAGAGCGTACCGCTTCGGGGGCGCCATGAACGCCGCTCTCACATCAAGGCCCTCGGCCCTTCCTCCCGAATCGCAACCCGAGCGCATAGGCCACGTTGCGCGGCACGCCATATTCATCGCCCAGCTTCTCCCGAATGTCACGGGCGCTCGATCCCCCTTTCCCCATCCGCGCCGCGGATCGCTCGACCTCTTCCCTCCGCTCCAGCCAGGCCTCATTCCCCCTGGAGGACGATCCCTCGATCACGAGGGTCACCTCACCCTTCGTCTCCTCGGCAAATTCGGCGGCCATCTCAGCGACGGTACCGGACCGCACGGTCTCGTGCAGCTTCGTCAGTTCGCGGCACACCGTGCACCGGCGCTCTGCGAGGCCGGCCTGCCTCAAGTCTTCGAGGAGACGGCCGATCCTCCTCGGCGACTCGAAAGCGACCAGCGTGAAAGGCAGGCCACACGCCTGGTCGATCCAGGCGGCCCGCTCGGCGCCCCTGCGGGGCGGAAAGCCGAGAAACACGAACCTGCCGCCCGACAATCCCGAGGCAGCCAACGCCGCGAGGACGGCCGAAGCTCCCGGCACGGGTACCACTCTGAACCCGGCCTCCAGCACGGCTCGCACAACGCGTACGCCCGGGTCCGAGACGACCGGAGTGCCCGCATCCGAGACGATCGCGCAGCACTGGCGATTCGCGAGCCGTCCGAGGATCTCCTCGACGCGTGCCGCCTCGTTGTGCTCGTACAGGGAGCGGAGCGGAGCCTCCGAGCCGATCCAACCCAGCAGGCGTCCGGTGCGCCGCGTGTCCTCAGCGTATACGACGTCCACCTCCCGCAGGGTCTGCCCAGCGCGGTCGGTGATGTCCGCCCGATTGCCTATCGGCGTACTGACGAGGTAGAGAGCGCTCTCCATGTCTACAAGAACGCCTCCCGCTCCGGTTTCCGGAGCCAGGAGGCGCTGATCTGGAACGGGGGCCGGGCGGCGTCCGTGCTCGCCCGCACCGCGCCGCTCTCAGCTGTGCTGCTGGATCTTTCTCTCGAGGGCCGCCTTCGGCACGGCGCCGATTACCGTGTCGACGTGACGCCCATCCTTGAAGAAGAGGATCGTCGGAATCGACCGCACGGAGAAACGCTGCGCCGTCCGCTGATTTTCGTCCACGTCCAGTTTGGCCACCTTCAAGGTGCCCGCGTACTCCTCCGCCAACTCCTCGACGACCGGGGCGACCATCCGGCACGGGCCGCACCACTCCGCCCAGAAATCAACGATCGCCAGACCCTCGCTGGACTCGATCTCCTGCTCGAAACTCTCGTCCGTCACCGTGATCGGCTTGGTATCCGTTGTCATCGTTGCTCCAGAATCGAGACGTGTCTCCAAAGTCTTCCCTCGGCGCCGGCCGGCCCAACCCCTGCCACGCTCGTCGCACTCCGAACAACAACCGGCGGTTCCCCGCCCGGTAGAAAAAGCGGGCGATTCCACGTACTATGCACCTCTCGAAGGCGTGCGAACCTGTCCAGCGAACCGATCGTGCACCGGACGTCCTGGCCCCGCAAACCGAGCATGAGAGGCGTGCCCAAGATCGACCACCTGGGAATCGCGGTCAACTCCCTGAAGGCCTCCGTGCCGCTGTACGTGGCGTTGCTGGGAGAAAACCCGGAGGCCCAAGAGGATGTTCCGTCCGAGGGCGTACGCATAGCGTTCTTCGGCACCGGAACCGGACGCATCGAGCTACTCGAGTCGACCCGTGAGGATTCGGCCATCGCGGCCTTCCTGGCGCGCCGCGGGCCGGGTCTCCATCACGTGTGCATCGTTGTGGACGACGTGGACGAGGCGCTCCGCAAAGCGCGCGGGGCGGGGGCCGATGTACTCCCACCCGGTGTTCGAATCGGAGCCGAGGGACGTCGCGTGGCGTTCCTGCACCCGCGCACCGCCGGAGGCGTGCTGATCGAGCTCGCCGAGGCCCGCCCCTGACCTTCCATCGTGACAGACGTGCCCGGCCCGATCTTTTCCGTCGTCATTCCGGCGCTGAACGAGGAAGCAGGCATCGAAAGCACGATCGACTCGGCCCGGGCGGCCTACGGCGACGAGTGTCAGATCCTGGTCGTGGACGGAGGCAGCATCGACCGCACGCGCGAGGTGGCGCGTGGCCTGTGCCGTGTGATCGTCCGCACCGGGGGTCGCGGCGCACAGATGAACGCCGGGGCAGGAGAGGCCAGGGGCGATGTCCTGGTCTTTCTGCACGCGGACACGCACGTGGATGGGGACAGCGGTTCCCAGATTCTCCGGGCACTGGAGGACCCTGACGTCGTCGGCGGCTGTCACCGGTTCCGGGTCGAGCCACCGGCGTCGCGGCTGAGCCGTTACGCGCTGCTGGAGGCGGGGGTGAACCTTCGCACCCGCGTCTTCCGGGCCGCCACCGGCGATCAAGTGATCTTCGTGAGGCGGAAGCGCTTCCACGAGGCCGACGGGTACCCGGAACACCCACTGTTCGAGGACGTCGCGCTCGTCAAGAAACTGCGACGTATCGGGCGCTTTCAGCCGCTCCGCAGCCGGGCCCACACCTCGCGGCGGCGATGGGAGCGGCACGGATTCGCACGCACCGTCGTCCTCCACTGGCTGCTCCGGGCCGCCTTTGTCGCCGGCGCGAAGCCGGGGCGGCTGGCCGACTGGTACGTCTAAGAGGCCGCTGACAACCCTGCTAGGAGTCGCCACCGCCGGTGAGCGAGTCCACGCCGAGCTGCTCCACGAACCAGCGGCCGCTCTTCGCCTGGATCGTCGTGATCGGGAGGGTCACAGTCCCGTAGCGAGTTCCGGCGATCCTCGCCACGAAACTCCTCTGGTTCTCCCCGATGTAGCCGAGCTCGAGGGGCCTCAGGGAGTAGGACTCGTGGAGCAGCATCCCCGAGAGCACTATCATGCGCTGCTCGACGTCTTGTACGCCCCACTTCCGCTCGGCAGGACCATCCCGCGTACCGAACAGCTCGCGCATGCGGCTGTATTCCTGCTGCTGCGCCGCGTCCAGGAAACGGCGAACCGCATCCTCCGCGCTGGCGGCACCGTACGTCGAGTCGACCTGCGCCTCGCCGCCCGTAGAGGCGCATCCGGAAAACGCCAGCGCGAGGACTGGAAGGGCGATGCCGGCGATCGCCATCCGCCGCACTCGAACCAGCAAACCCGTACGCGCACTCATCCTTGCCAAATAGGACAGGGTACCCACCGGGGTCAACCCGACGCCCGCTCCGCTTCGGCCGGAGAAGGCATCGGCTCTCCGGTCCGCGCGAAGGCGAGGCCGTCCCCATCCATGGCCGCTTCCACGCGGATTGTATCGCCGTCCTCGAAGCGGCCCTCCAGGAAGGCCATCGCCAGCGGATCCGCTACTAGCCTCTGGATCGCCCTCTTCAGCGGCCTGGCACCGAACGCCGGATCGTACCCGGTGTCGGCGATCCGCTGCCGGGCCGGCGACGTCACTTCGAGCCTGATCTCCCGCTCCGCCAGCCTCCGCTCCAGGCTCCCCAGCTGCAGATCCACGATCCGGCCCAACTCCTCACGGCTGAGGGGCCTGAACACGAGGATGTCGTCGATTCGATTGAGGAACTCCGGCCTGAAGTGCTCGTGCAAGGCCTCCCGCACTTCGACCTCGACGCTTTCCCAATCGCGGTCGGCGACCGTCTGCTGCAGGATGCGCGCGCTCTCGATGTTGCTCGTCATGATCAGCACCGTGTTCCGGAAATTCACGGTGCGGCCCTGCCCGTCGGTCAGCCGCCCGTCGTCCAGGATCTGAAGCAGGACGTTGAACACCTCCGGGTGCGCCTTTTCGATCTCGTCGAACAGCACGACGCTGTACGGCCGGCGTCGCACGCGCTCGGTCAGCTGACCTCCCTGCTCGTATCCGACGTATCCGGGCGGCGCCCCGATCAACCGGGCAACGGCATGGCGCTCCATGTATTCCGACATGTCGATGCGGACCATGGCATCCTCGTCGTCGAAGAGGAACTCCGCCAGCGCACGGGCGGTCTCCGTCTTCCCCACGCCGGTCGGGCCGAGAAAGATGAAGCTTCCGATCGGACGGTTCGGATCCTGAAGGCCGGCGCGGCTGCGTCGGACCGCATTCGCCACTGCCACGATCGCCTCCTCCTGGCCCACAACCCGCTCATGCAGGTGCTCCTCCAGGCGGGTAAGCCGCTCCTTCTCGTCCTCCATCATCCGGGACACGGGGATGCCGGTCCACGCGGAGACCACCTCCCCTACGTCCTCAGGCGTCACCTCTTCCTTGAGATAGCTTCGCTCGCGCTGCAGCTCCGCCAGCTTCGCCTCGGCCGACTCCATCTCCTCACGCAGCTTCGGAACCCGGCCGTAAGTGATTTCCGCCGCCCGCGCGAGGTCTCCGGCCCGCGTGGCCTGCTCCGCCGCCAGGTTCGCTTCCTCGATCTCGCGCTTGAGTCGATGTACGTGGTCGATGGCCTCTTTCTCGGTGAGCCAGCGGGATTTCATGCCCGCGAGCTCTTCCCTGATCTCCGAGAGCTCGGCCTCGAGAAGCCTCAATCGCTCGCGACTGCGTGGATCGGTCTCCTCGCGGAGCGCCTCACGCTCGATCTCCAGCTGCGTGACGCGGCGCCCGGCCTCGTCGATCTCATCGGGCATCGAGTCGATCTCGATTCGAAGACGCGAGCCCGCCTCGTCAATCAGGTCGATGGCCTTGTCCGGAAGGAACCGGTCGCCGATGTACCGATCCGAAAGCCGGGCGGCAGCGACGAGCGCCGGATCGGTGATCCGCACGCCGTGGTGTACCTCATAGCGCTCCTTGAGGCCGCGGAGGATCGCGATCGTCTCCTGCAGCCCCGGCTCGCCGACGAGCACGGGCTGGAAGCGCCGCTCCAGAGCCGGATCCTTCTCTATGTGCTGCCGGTACTCGTCCAGCGTCGTGGCGCCGATCATCCGCAGCTCGCCCCGGGCCAGCGCCGGCTTCAGCATGTTTCCGGCATCCACGGCGCCCTCGGCCGCACCGGCCCCGACGATCGTGTGAAGCTCGTCGAGGAACACGACGTATCTGCCGTCCGACTCCGTGATCTCCTTCAGGACCGCCTTCAGCCGCTCCTCGAACTCCCCTCGATACTTGGCCCCGGCGAGCATCGCCGCGATGTCGAGCTGGACGAGCCGCTTGTCGCGAAGCGACTCCGGCACATCTCCCTCGACCATCCGCTGGGCAAGGCCTTCGACGATCGCGGTCTTCCCGACGCCGGGCTCGCCGATCAGCACCGGGTTGTTCTTGGTCCGGCGGGAGAGCACCTGCATGACGCGGCGAATCTCCGTGTCTCGGCCGATCACCGGATCGAGCTTCCCCCGCCGCGCCTCCTCGGTGAGATCGACGCTGTAGCGCTCCAGGGCTTGGTACTTTCCCTCGGGGTCCTGGTCCGTCACCTGGTGGGGCCCTCGCACCTGCTCGATCGCATCGCGCAACGCTTCCTGCGTCGTTCCTCGTCCGGTCAGCAGCTCGCCCGTCGAGCTGGCCGCTTTTCCGGCGAGTGCCAGGAGGAGATGCTCGCTGGACACGTAGAGGTCGTCCATGGCTCGCGCGCCGGCATCCGCCTCGTCAAGCACCCGGCTCAGCTCGCGGCTGGCCACCGGTGCGGCACCCGTCTGGGTGGGCAGACGCGCGAGCCGTGTCTGCAAATCTGCGTCGAGGCCGGCGAGGTCCACGCCCGCCTTGCCGAGGATCGGCCGAACGACGCCGTTCTCCTGCGTCAGCAGCGCCGCGAGGAGGTGGAGGTCCTCCACGGCCGGGTTGTTCTTCCGGCGGGCCAGCAACGCCGCATCCTGCAACGCTTCCGCCGCTCTTACCGTCAATCTATCGGCTGGTATCATCCCTCCGCCGGTATCATCTGTCTGATCCGCTATTCCTCGATCTCGATTCGAGTGCGTCCTGCCTCGCTCCGGTACGGCAGCTCCAGCCTCAGAACGCCGTTCTCGAGCTTGGCCCGTACGCCCGCCGGATCAACATCCGAAGGAACTCGGAGCTCGCGCCGGAAACGGCCGTGGTCGCGCTCCGACCGGATCACCTCCGAACCATCGGGGAGCTCCGGCCAGCGGCGCTTGCCGGTGATCACGAGGTCGTCCGCCACCGCGTTGACCTCCAAGTCCGCCCGGTCGACACCCGGCAGATCCATCAAGATCCAGTATCCCGCATCGGGAACCCGGATGAGATCGTACCGCGGCACTCGTGCTCCAAGCGGTAGGCTTCGAAAGCTGCCCAGCAGATCTCCGATCACCTCCTGGAAATCCGCCAGCGGTCGTCCCCACAGGTCGCGCCCGGGCCGCTCGACTTCCGGGCGTTCGGCCTCGTTGGAAGTCGTCTCCTCGGCCTCGTTGGAGGTCGTCTCTTCGGCCTCGTTGGAGGTCGTCTCTTCGCCCTCGATTCCCTCTTCTCTTTCGTCCATCATGACCCCTCCCTGGTTCAGAGAACTCCTACCAGAGAAGGGCAAGCGGCGTGCCCTTGAAGGTGCCCGGATTCCTGCCGATCGAGTGGAAGGTCCGCCATCACGGCGCACGGCCGGCTGGAGCGGCCGGAAAGGGCTGCCACCTCGGCAGGCCGCAGCCGATCAGTCGAGGATGTGGCCATAGAGCAGCGCGTTCGTGAAGAGAACGAACGACGAACGCCAGAAGAGGCGAAAGAGCGGGTCATCGGCAAAGAGAATGACCCGGCCTTCGCCGCGCGATCCCACGAGGAGCCACGAAGAGCCGGCCACCTGATCCAGCTTGCCCCGGCTGATCACGCCGCTGACCTCCGACACGTCCAGCGGGAAGTGCACCACCGACTCGAACTCTTCCGCCGGCTCGAAAGATAGATCCGTGTAGTGAAGCGCGAAGAACACGCCCTCGTCGTTGCCCCCGGTGGCACCCCAGGCGAGCGGGTGCTCCCGATCGACCCGGAGGGGGAGGACGACGCCCGTGACGCTCTCATCCCACCGCTCGCTGCGGCGCTCGGCACGGGTGCGCAGCCCCCGACGCAAGCGTTCGGCATCCGGGACGTCCGTCGAATCGGCCTCGCGTACGGCAACGGCGCCGATCGCGCCGGCGGCCCAGCGCGCCGCGGCACCCATGGCCACGAGCGTACCTCCCGCTTCGACCCAACCGGCAAGCACGTCTTGCTTCTCCTCATACGCATCGGCGCTGCCGGCGGGCGCCACAACGACATCGTACCTGGCGAGCGTACCGCCGCTGAGTTGACCGATCCGCAACGGATCGAACGGAATCCCCACGCCGCGCTCGAGCATGAACCACACCTGGCCGTACGAGGTGGGCCTCACTCCCTCTCCCGTGAGAACCGCGATCCGCGGTGCCTCGAGCGCCAGCGACCGGGCGCTGCCCAGGTCGACGCCGGAAGTGGAGAGCCCGCTGTCCACCGGATTCACAAAGGGCGCGAGCCCCGCCCGCCGCACCCTGACGTCCGTGGAGTCGTCCGCCAGCAAGAACACCGTGCCCGGCGGCCAGCTGCTTCCCTCCGTCGCGAACGCCTCCGTCAACGCATGCGCCCTTCCACCCATGGCCGCGTATCGAAACAGGGGACCTGCGGCCGCCACGGTGGGCGGCACGAGATAACCGTAGACCGCTGGCCGCGGGCCCGGGGCTGCTGGGCCCACGGCTGCTGGGCCCGGAGTTGGCAGCAGGCCTAGGCCTGCCCCCGGTTGCTCCGGCGGAGTTGCCGTCACGGCCTCGAAATCGCTGTCCCGCACTCCCCCGCCCGAGTGTGCCTCCACACCGTACGCGTAGGGTAGCGACCAGGCGGTGATGTCGTAGGTGTACTCGACGCCGGACCCTTCGAGCGGCGGCTCCGGCTCCAACAGCGCACGCGCCAGCCGGCTGCGCCGCTGTGACCGAGGAACGCGATACGTCCCCTTCGGAAACTCTTCCCTCTCGGGGAAGCCGAAGTGCGGGGACGCCACTGCCCGGAACGAGCGCACGCTCTGCTCTACAACCACTCCCTGCTCCCCAAGAAGCCCCACGAGCGCCTGGGCCGCTTCCGGATTCCTGCCCGGCACCAACAGGATG
>DAOVWI010000244.1 GCA_030636765.1 Gemmatimonadales bacterium | reverse complement strand
TGCCGCTCGATGGCTCTGTCGAGACTATCATCACGCTGGACGATGTGACACCCGGGGTGTATGACGAGCTCGAGTTCGACATTCACAAGCCCGAGGACGACACGGCGGACGACCTCGCGTTCATTCAGCCGCACCTCGACTTTCGGCGGATCAGCATTCGTGTCGAGGGAGACTACACCGGGAACCCCTTCGTCTACGAGACGGATCTGAACGAAGATCAAGAGGTGGATCTCGCGCCGCCGCTCGTCGTGACGGACGCCTCGAGTCAAACGAACGTCACGCTCATTGTGGACGTGGATTCCTGGTTCCGCCGCGACGACGGCCAACTCGTCGATCCGGCGACGGCCAACAAGGGTGGATCCAACGAGAAGCTCGTGGAGGACAACATCGAAGACTCCATCGAGGGCATCGAGGACGACGATTTCGACGGTGACGACGACTGACCACGAGGTCGAAACGATCGGCGCTTGCCGTGATGGGAGGGGGCTTCGGCCCCCTCCTTTTCTTTTTGCTCAAGCCCGCGGTACATGTCCGAAGGAGGCGGCGTGAGTGGGCGGCAGGCGTAACGGCGGGCGGTGCGGGAAGGATCAGCTTCGGTCGTCGAACTCCTTCTTGACGACGTTCTCGACGACGCGAGCTTCGGCGGTCGCCCCGATCGAATGGAAGCCACGCGCGGAGCTTCGGAGCAGCTGCTCTGCCTCGCCAAGCTCGCCGCGGCTCAGAGCCAGTCTCCCCATGTCCCGTTGGATCTCGGCCTCCAGAAGCCGGTTCTCCGTTTCTTTGGCCAGGCGCAGGGCCGCCGCAAGGTCGGCCTGAGCCTGCGCGTCCGAGGCCCCCTCCGCCGCATGCGCCAGCCCTCGAACGCGCAGCGCCTCGGCCTCGGAGATGGGATCCGGGATCTTCCTGGAGAGCGCCAGCCCCCGGTCCACGAGCCGCCGGCTGAACTCGACGTCGCCCCGCCGCAGCTCGATCTCAGCGCGACCTACGGTCGACATCGCGACCAGGAGCGCATAGGAGATGCTCTCGGCCAGCGAGATCGCCCGGGAGTAGGCTTCCACGGAGTCGTCCGGGCGCTCCAGATCTCGATAGGAGAGCCCGAGATTGTGGTGGGTCTGCGCGAGTCCCCGCGTTTGATCCAGTTTTTGGTAGAGTGGGATCGCCAGAGAATAGTAGGCGAGCGCCTCGTGGCGGCGGCCGCGCAGGTTCGCGATCGCCCCGAGGTTATTGGCCGCCCGGGCGAGCATCTCCTCGTCGCCCTCCCCTTCGGCCAACTCCATGAGCGTGTCGAAGCTCCGCCGCGCTTCCCCTGTATCTCCGAGCTCGAAAGCGGCGATTCCGCCCAGATTGAGCGCTCTCATCGTTTCCCGCGGATCTGCCGCACCTCGCGCGGCCTCCTCGTACACTTGCGCGAAGGCAGCCAGCTCCGGCATCCGACCGGTGTGGTAGAGTGCCTCCCCGAATCGGTAGGCCAGAGCGGAGTCCGCGGCGACCGACGAGCGCTCCAATCCCTGGAGCGCGTCGAAAAGCCGCTCCCATTCGCCTTCCGCTGCCAGCGATCGCGTGCGCTGGCGCACGGCGTCGCTCATATGGCCAACGCGTACCTCGAGAAGGACGTGAGGAAGGCGCGAATCTTGTCCTCGTCCGCGTCCTTGAGCTCACCGACGCGGGTCCATGGATCCCCGACCTGCTCTTGTCGCCAAAGGTCAATGTCGTCCTCGAGCTCGGGATCCGAGTCGCCATCCTCGTCGTAGTCGTCGCCAGCGTTTCCGTACCTGAGCTCCAGCTCCGCCGGCCGATCCGCCTCGAACTCCAGGCCCGACGGCTCGAGCGTCGCGAGGATCTCGGCCTCGTCGACCCGGATCCGGATCGTGATCGTGTCGCCATCGGCGAACGTCTGCCCCGCCCTGGGGTGACCGTTTGGATATCGGAGGAGCGACTCCTTATCCAGCTCGAACTCGAGGAACCGCTCACCGGTGTCGTCGTCGCTTCCGGGCTCGGGCTCGTAGAAGAGCTCGATCTTCAGATCCTCGCCTCGAGTGGCCACGAACGTCGTGTCACGCGTCAGGAGCGGAGGGGCGTTCCCCGATTGTCGAAGGAAGAGCAGGT
>DAOVWI010000114.1 GCA_030636765.1 Gemmatimonadales bacterium | reverse complement strand
CGATCGCCCACATCTCTCGGATGATCAACCAGCTTCCGTCGGACTGACGCTGCCAGACGACGAGCCACTGGCCTACCTGCCGAATCGTCTCGCCGCCAGCCTTCGGGGTCCAATGTTCTCGGAAGACGGATAGCGTGACGGCAAGATCGCCTGATGCCTGAATGTCGGGTGCAGTAACCTCATCAAGTACGTAGTCATTGTCCCCGAAGAAGGTCGACACATCGTCGCGAATGGCTGCGATCCCATCCATGACGGCCCCGTCTGAGTGAACCCGTATCGCATTGTCGGCATAGAAGGCCACGACGGCTTCCGGGTCAGCAGCGCCGAAGGCGGCGTTGAATGCGTCGTACCGTTCGCGGATGCCGTCCTCTTGAGCTAGGAGCGCCGACGCGTTGAGGGACGCAACGGCCCCGACTAGCACAAGCAGCAGATATCTCCGCATGGGAACCTCCTTTGTGGGATTACAGCGATTACTCGCGACTGAGCCTCGTATCTGAAGGGTTGAGGCATACCGGGCGCAACTGTACGGCGGCGTATCCCCAAGAGGAGGAGATCAGGAGCGTGGAGGGGCACTGATGCGAGCGGCAGGGTCTCACTCCTCCAACATGTCCAGAATCCCGGTCGCTTCACCTACCTCGATCAGGTATCCGTCGGGATCCCGCATGTAACACCGTATCTCGGGTCCACGATCGATAGGTGGCGTCAAGAACTCTGCGCCCTTTAAGCGCCACTCCTCGTACCTCGCCCAAATGTCAGCGACTCGAATGTTCATGAAGCTGTCGGTGCGTTCAAGGTCGGTTGGTGGGGCGAGCGTTACGTTCGGCTTATCGTCCGTAGGTCCTCCGCCGGGGTTTAGGATCACCCATGAGTTGGCGAGCTTTACGATGCACGGATTCTCGGGCACCCGCTCCCGAGGCCGTTCGGGCGTCGTCCTGGTTCCTCAAGAGGCCGTCGTTGCTTGGGCCTCCAAATAGGCTGAAAATGGCGGTTGGACTAACATAAGAAGTGGTACCGTTCCTGGGGGCAGGTCAGTGCGGTGCTTCTGCGCAGTAGCCCTGGCCCTTGCGGACCCTGGGCTGAATCCAGTAGCAAGAGAGCGCCCGGGGCCGTTCGGTGGGCGACATCCTCAACGCGGAGAACCGACTTGAGCGGACGCGGCTTGTATGACCAGCAGATCCGCCGGCTCACGGGCTTGTTCGCCCTGTTGCCGGCCCTGGCTTGCGGTGGGGGGAGCGCCGGGGCCGCCCTCACGGCGGAGAACCCGCTCCACCTGGAGGACTTCGTCGACGTCGCCGTCGTGGAGGGCTCCGAGGCACCGGCCAAGGTGCCGCCGGCGCTGGAGTGGCGCTTCGAGGACGGCGAGACCGAGTGGATGGCCTTCTCCCACCACGAACCGTCGATCCCTCCGCTGGTGGCCGAGGTGGTAGACGGCGCCTATCAGGTCCGCCTCACCGAGGCGAACAACGATCCGCGGGGCTGGGGGCTGCACGGCGAGGTCTACGTGGAGCTGCCGGAGCTCCGGCGGGCCGACTGGAGCCACATCCTAATCCGGGCGCGAGCCGACGGCGGCGTGGCGGAGCTCGGAGTCGGCTTCAACCTCCGGCGTGCGGACGAGGAGCCGACCCAGAGCTTCGTGCCGACGCCCTGGCAGTTCTGGGGGGAGGACGCGGACCTGATCCGGGACGGCTCGGTGCACACCTACCGGCTTCGAGCCGACTGGTCGCCCGCCTGGTTCGGCCCGTGGCACGAGCCGTGGCGAGAGCTGGCTATCGCGCTGAACGCGGGCTCCCCCGGCTCGATCGAGATCCTCTCGATCACGCTCGTCCCGAAGGCCGCGGTTTATGCCGAGGAGCCGCTCGGGGTCACCGACCTCAGCCGCGAGCAGCAGAACCGCCGATCCCTCTTCGTGCACGCTCCGTCCCGGGTCTCCTACCGCGTGCGGGTTCCCGAGGGGGGCCGCCTGGACGTGGGGCTCGGGGTTCTCAGGGAGGACGAGCCCGTGACGTTCCGGGTGGAGGCGATCGATGACGGCGCAGCGGCGAACGGCGGTCAGGCGGAGATCCTCTTTGAGCGGACATACGAGGAGGCGGAGCGCTGGGGGCAGATCTCGGTAGACCTGTCCGCGTTCGCCGGAAGAGCGATCACGCTTACCCTGGCCACCGACTCGAAGACGCCCGGCACGGTCGCCTTCTGGGGGTCCCCGATCGTGAGCCGAGCGCCGAGCGCCGCGGCCGGCCCGAGGCGGAAGCCGAACATCATCTTCTACGTGATCGACGGAGGGGGCGCCGACTACATGAGCGCCTACGGCTACAACCGGCGCACGACGCCCGAGATCGCGGCACTCGCGGCCGAGGGGGCGCTCTTTGAGCGGGCCTTCAGCAACGCCGCCTGGACCAAGCCGTCGACGGCTTCCTTCATGACGTCGCTCCATAGCAGCGTGCTTGGAGGATACCGGACCGACAACGACGCGATTCCGGACGAGGCCGTGACCATGGCGGAGCGCTTCCGGGACGCGGGCTACGAGACGGCGGCGTTCACGTCGAACCCCTTCGCGCTCACCCTCAGCGATCTGCAGCGGGGCCTGGATCTCTACCGGGACGCGGGCGCGGAGCCGAACTCGGCCGCCTCGGCAGAGCTGCATGAGGAGTACTGGCGCTGGCGGGAGGCGTATCCGGGTCAGCCGTACTGGGCCCACTTTCAGACCACGGACGTGCACGAGCCCCATGAGCCCGTCGGACCGTTCGCCGGCCTCTACGTGACGCCGGCGCGGCGCGACACCTTCGTCGACTGGTGGCGCAGACTGCGCCAGGTGGAGGGGCCCTCCTTCGACAACGTTCTCGTCTTCTACCGGGAGCGGCTCGAGACGATGGGTGTCGACCCGAAGGTGTTCTTTGCCACCCAGCGGGATCTGTACGACGAGACGATGGCGCACAATGACCACCAGCTCGGACGCCTGATCGACCGCCTCAAAGCGCAGGGCGAGTGGGAGAACACCATTCTGGTCATCGGGGCCGACCACGGACACCCGGCCGGCAGCTTCTCCCGCTTCGGGCGGGGGCTGCTCGAGCCACAGCCGGCGGACGATGAGGGAGCGCTCTTCGATTCCTACCGGAGCCGGATTCCGCTCATCTTCGTGTGGCCGGGGCACATCCGGGCCGGCCGGCGCTTCAGCAAGCCCGTCTCGATGATCGACGTGCTGCCGACACTCCTGGATCTCGTGGGCCTTCCTCAGCCCGAGATCCTGCAAGGGCGCTCGCTCGCTCCGCTTCTGCTCGGCGAGGTCGGCGAGGAGGAGTGGGAGGAGCGCCCGGTGATCTTCGACCAGTTCCAGGCGGACCTCGAGACCGGAGAGCTCACGGGGCACATCGAGGTCGTGGACGGCCGGTGGGGCGCGTCGATGGCGATCCTGCCGAGCCACTGGGACGAGGATGGCACGGCGCCGCCGATCGCCGGTGGGTGGCGAGCGGCCCGGCCGCTGCTGCCCGACATGCCGCCCGTCCTCCTCTACGACCTGTGGAACGACCCGTTTGCCACGGCCAACGTGAACGACGAGCATCCGGAACTGGTCGAGAGGTACACGGAGTTCCTCGAGCAGCAGTGGGAGGCGCATCAGCTACTGGCCCGGCGCTTCACGGCGGGCGGCGAGGTCGAGCTCACGCCGGAGCAGCTCGAGACGCTCCGGTCGTTGGGTTACATCCAGTAGGTTCGGTCAGTGGGAAGCGGCGCAGAGTCGGTCAGATGGACGGGCTGCGGTTTCGGTAGAGCGACGGCTCGACGGCGCTTGCCGCGCGAGAGGGGTCGAGCCGAACCCCGATGCCGAGCGGGTCGCGAAAACCGGGCCGGCCGCCAAGGAACGCGCTGACGCGCTCGGCCTCTCGAGCCGGGGCGCCGAGGATGTCGGCGTACCCGACCTGGAGGACGTCGAAGCAGGCGCGGCCCGTCAACAGCCGTTCGGACCTGGCGAGGTGATCCTCGAAGAAGCGGCGCATCGCCTGGTCCTCGGTATTCGTGCTCTCGCCGCGCGCGGCGAGCATCTTTGCCTGCGAGGCCAGGATCTCGTCGAGGTCCCGGTGCATGAAGACGACCTTGTAGTTGAGCGACTCGGGCAGGAAGGCCAGGAGGTAGGCGATGATCTTGACGGTGCTGCCGCGGGCTTCGCGGAGCCAGGAAGTGTCACCGTTCTTGTCCAGCTCCTTCACCCTCTCGAGCTCGTAGTAGCCTTGGGGGTTGCTCTCGTCCGCCGCCCGCAGACGATCCGTCAGGATCGGCAGCCCACCGGCCTCCAGCATCTGCATCATCATGGACGTGCCGGAGCGGGGAAGCCCCGACACGATCACGATCGGCCGGCCGTGTCGAATCCGCCGGTAGAGCCTCGATGGAGTCACGGCACGAAGAATAACGCGTCTTCCGTTGGGGGCGCGACCGGCCTCGTGGGCCGGGCTGCGGTAGGGGTCGGCCTCGCGGCGGTTCTCCTCCTCGCAACGCCCGCTCCGGCCATGGCGTACGTCGGGCCGGGCGCCGGCTTCGTCTTCATCACCTCCTTCCTGGCGCTGTTCGTCACCGGCGTGCTGGCCTTCTTCTCGCTCCTGCTCTGGCCGTTCCGCACGGCGTGGAGGCTGATCCGGCAGGTGGGTCAGGCGAAGCCGAAGGTCCGCCGGCTGATCGTGGTGGGCCTCGATGGACAGGATCCACGGCTGACGGACCGCTTCATGCAGGAGGGACGGCTGCCGAACTTCAAGCGACTGGCGGAGGAGGGGTGCTATCACCGGCTGCAGAGCACGTACCCGTCGATCTCGCCGGTTGCCTGGTCGTCGTTCGCGACCGGTGTGCATCCGGCGAAGCACAACATCTTCGACTTTCTCGATCGTGACCTTCGCACCTACCTGCCGCTCCTCTCCTCCACCCGGATCGGGCGGGTGAAGCGGGTGCTCAAGGTGGGCCGGTTTCGGGTGCCGCTCGGGAAGCCGGCGATCCGGCTGCTGCGGAAGTCGCGGCCGTTCTGGTCGATCCTCGGCGCGCGCGGTATCTGGAGCACCGTGCTCCGGGTTCCGATCACGTTTCCCCCCGACCGTTTTTATGGTGCGCAGCTGGCGGCGATGTCCGTGCCGGATCTGCTGGGAACGCAGGGGACGTTCACCCTTTTCACGACGCGACGTTCGGACGACCGCTTCAAGGAGGGCGGAACGCGCGTCCTGCTCGAGGGAGACGGCGACCGCTTCGAGACGGCGATTGGGGGTCCGGAGAACGAGCTGGTCGAGGGAAGCCCGCCGCTCGCTCTTCCTCTAACGATCGAGTTGGATCGGGAGACCGATACGGCCCAAGTCAGGATGGGGGACCAGAAGCTGAAGCTTCGCGTGGGTGAGCTCAGCGAGTGGGTGGAACTGGCGTTCCGGGCGGCGCTGGGCGTGAAAGTCCGCGGCATCTGCCGGTTGATGGTCACCGAGATGGGCGAGCACTTCTCGCTGTACGTGACCCCGATCAATATCGATCCGGAGAAGCCGGCGATGCCGATCTCCCACCCGTCGTACTACGCGGTCTACCTGGCGAAGAAGCTCGGGAAGTACGCCACGCTCGGGCTGGCCGAGGACACCTGGGCCCTGAACGAAGGCGTGATCGACGATGGGACCTTCCTGAAGCTGACCTACGACATCGACCAGGAGCGCGAGGAGATGTTCTTCGCCGCCCTCGACAAGCTCCGCCGGGGCGCCCTCGTGTGCGTCTTCGATGCCACGGACCGCATCCAGCACATGTTCTGGCGGTACCTCGAGCCGGGTCATCCGGCCGACCGGAACGGGGCCGGAACGGGGCACCGGGAGGCGATCGCGGAGCTGTACGCCCGCAACGACGCGCTGGTCGGCCGGATCCGCGAGCGGCTGCGTGAGGGTGACATGCTCATGGTTCTGTCGGATCACGGCTTCAGCTCCTTCCGGCGCGGGATCAACCTGAACGCGTGGCTGCACGAGCAGGGATACCTCGTGCTGGAGGAGGGCGGCGATCCGGCCGCCGAGTGGCTCAAGGAGGTCGACTGGTCCCGAACCCGCGCGTACGCGCTCGGCCTGACGGGGCTCTTCCTCAACGTGGAGGGCAGGGAGGCCCGGGGCATCGTGAGGCCCGGGGCGGAGGCTGAGGCCCTCAAGGCCGAGCTGGCGGACCGGCTCACGGGGCTGATCGATGAGGATCGGGGCGAGATCGGGATCCGCGAGGCGTTCGACACGACCGCCCTCTACTCCGGGCCGTACCTCGCCAACGGGCCGGACCTGCTGATCGGCTACAACGCCGGCTACCGGATTTCGTGGGACGGCGCCACAGGCGTCGTGGCCGGCCCCGTCTTCGAGGACAACGTGAAGGCGTGGAGTGGGGACCACGGCATCGACCCGAGGTTGGTGCCCGGCGTTCTCTTCTGCGACCGGGCGATCGACTGCGATGACCCCTCGCTGCTCGATATCGCGCCGACGGCGCTCTGGCTCTTCGGCGTGGAGCCGCCGGCGTTCATGGACGGGAAGGTGCTGTTCTCATGAAGCGCCTTGTGCTTCTGTTGGCGGCCCTGGGCGGCGCGTGCGGCGAGCCCGAGCCGGTCGGGCCCCGGGTGATCGTGCTCGGCTTCGACGGGATGGACTACGGGCTCACCAGCCGCCTGATTTCCGAGGGCCGGCTCCCCAACCTCGCTCGCCTGGCGGAGAGCGGAAGCTTCGCTCCGCTGGAGACGTCGATCCCTCCTCAGAGTCCCGTCGCCTGGTCCGACTTTATCACCGGGATGGATGCGGGTGGGCACGGGATCTTCGACTTCATCCATCGCGATCCGGCCACGATGCTCCCCTACCTGTCGACGTCGCGCACGGAGGAAACCGGCCGGACCGTTCGGATCGGTCCGTGGCAGATTCCCCTGAGCGGAGGGAAGGTGACCCTGCTGCGCCGCGGCGTTCCGTTCTGGGAGGTGCTCGAGGATCACGGGATCCCGACCACGATCACGCGGAT
>DAOVWI010000020.1 GCA_030636765.1 Gemmatimonadales bacterium | reverse complement strand
CTCCTCTCGGCTGTCATGGCCCGCTTTCCGGGCGCCTAGAGCTCGCCCGTGATGAACCGGCCTGCCAAGCTCGCCCGCGTCATGGGACTCCGCGACGTCGTCCTCCTGCACGTAGTTGCCGTCGTGGGTGTTCGCTGGCTCCTGACGGCAGGCCGGATCGGGCCATCCTCGATCCTGCTCTGGGTCGCTGCGGTGATGCTCTTCTTCGTTCCCCAGGGCCTTGCCGTTCTCGAGCTGTCGGCTCGCATGCCCGAAGAGGGAGGCGTCTACGTGTGGACGCGGGAGGCGTTCGGCCCGTTCCACGGCTTCATCTGCGGCTGGGCATACTGGGTCAACAACCTCGTCTACTACCCGTCGCTCATCGTCTTCATCGGCGGAAACGCCGCTTTCGTTCTCGGTCGGAGCTATCTCGGGCTGGCCGATGACACGACCTACCAGATCCTTTTCTCGCTTGGGATCCTCTGGCTGGCGATGGGCCTCAACATCGTGGGCCTCCGCACCGGCCGGTGGGTCCAGAACGTAGGTGGGCTCGCGACGTGGCTTGTCGCCTTCATCCTGATCGGCCTGGGGATGGCGACGTGGTTGAGCGGTTCGGGGCAGGATCCCCTCTCGGGGGGCTCCCTCGTGCCGGAACTGTCCGGCTCGAACATCGCCCTCTGGTCGAGCTTGTGCTTCGCCCTGGCCGGTCTCGAGCTCGCCGTCGTGATGGGCGGAGAGGTGAAGAACCCGACCCGCAACCTACCTCGCTCCATCCTGATCGCTGCGCCGATCATCGCGGCGATCTACATCTTGGGAACACTTGCGATCCTGGCGGCTTTCCCGGCGTCGGAGGTGAACCTCGTGACCGGCGTCGTGGAGGCTATCGGGCGGATGGGTGAAGCCATGGGGATCCCGGTGGTCCGGTGGGCCGCCATCCTCATCGTGCTCGGCGGCCTCGGGGGGGTCGGCGCCTGGCTGGCCGGCACGGCCCGGATCCCATTCGTGATCGGGCTGGACCGATTCCTTCCAGCCGCCCTCGGAAGGATCCACCCCCGTTGGCACACGCCGTACATAGCGTTGTTCGTCCAGGGAATCGGCGCGAGCGTCTTCATTCTCGTGGCCACGTTGGGAAGCACGGTCGAGGAGGCGTACCTCGTGCTGGTGGACACGACGATCATCGTCTACTTCATTCCGTATCTGTATCTGTTCGCAGCGCTGCCGGTGCTTCGGCGCCGTGGCGCGCAGAGGGAGACGATGGCAGAAGTGTCTGACCGTGCGAGCGAGGCGTCCTTCCGGGTGCCGGGCGGAACCGCCGGACTCGCCTTCGTGGCAATCGCCGGACTTGCGACCACCGCCGTGTCCATCGTCCTCTCGGCCCTTCCGAGCGACGTCGCTGCGTCTCCGGTCCTGTTCGTCGCCAAGATCGTGGGTGGCGCGGGAGGCCTCATGGCCATCGGGCTCGTCTTCTATGTTTCGGCCATGCGACGGCGCACCGGGAGGAGGGCAGGGACATGATTCTCGGAGGTTCTCACATGATCGGCGTTGGCTCCCATTCGGTCCTCTTGGCGTTGCTGCTCTGGCAGGGCGGTGCGCTCGAGGCGTTCGGCCAGGTGGCGCGTGCGGATGGCGTTACGATATCAGACCTTCCATACGATCAGCTCATGGAGATTCTGAAGCAATACGGACGCTAGCCGCCGCTGTTAAGAACAAGTACGGGAGCCGCCTGCTGTTCCGCTAGACGCCGAGGCGCTCGGCTACGGCGTTCAGCTCGGGCCGGACCGGCGCGGCGCGCTCCACGGTCCGAGAGGCGGCCGGTACGTCCTTCAGGCCGGTGCCGGTCACGAGGAGGACCACGCGTTCCTCCCGACCCACCAGTCCCTCGGCGAGGGCGACGTGCAGGCCGGCGAGCGCTGCTGCACCGGCCGGCTCGGCGAACACTCCCGTGTGCCGCGCCAGGTAGGGGATCGCCTCCAGGATCGACTCGTCGGAAACCGCCACGGCGCCGCCGCCCGATTCTCTGATGCGTTTCAGGCACAGTATTGCGTTGCGAGGAGCCTGGACGGTCAGACTGTCGGCCACGCTGGCCGCTTCGGGCACCGGCGTGATCGTCTCGGCGCCCTCGCTGAACGCCCGTGCGATCGCCGCGGAGCCCTCGGGTTGCACGGCGATCAGCCGGGGCTCACGCTTGATCAGGCCGGCCCGCACCAGATCGGAGAAGCCCTTCCACACGCCGGCCAAGATCGCCCCGTCCCCGGTCGGCACCAGGACGGCGTCGGGCACGTCCGGCGCCATCGCAGCGGCGATCTCGAGTGCCGCCGTTTTCTTGCCCTCGATGGTGAAGGGGTTCAGGGCGGTGCTGCGGTTGTACCAGCCAAACGCGTCACACGCCGCGAGACAGAGCTCGAACGCGTCGTCGTAGCTCCCCTCAACCGGGAGCACCACCGCCCCGTAGCAGAGCAGCTGGACCAGCTTTGCCTCCGGCGCCGACTCCGGGACGAAGACGACCGAGCGGATCCCCGCGGCCGCTCCAACGGCCGCCAACGCAGCAGCCGCGTTTCCGGTGGAGGCCGTGGCGGCGGTGTCGAAACCGTATTCGCGAGCCTTCGCCACCACGAGCAGGGATGCCCGGTCCTTTGTGGAGCCGCTCGGGTTTCGCGTGTCGTCCTTGACCGATAGATGCGGGAGGCCCAGAGCGCTGCGGAGCCGGGGAGATTCCAGCAGGGGCGTGCCGCCGACCACCAGCGGCGGCAGGAGCTCCGGAGAGGGAATCGGCAGGAACGCGCCGAGGAACTCGGCGCTGGAGGGCGAAGTCGGCGGCCATGCGGCAGGGAGCTCTTGGTTCTCCACCTGGAGCACGCCCCGAGTCGGCCCACCCGGCTCCTGCTGGGCGGAGCAGCTGTCGCAGACCAGGCGCTTCGGATCCTCCGGGTACTCGCTGCCGCACTCGATGCAGCGAAAGTGAAAGATCACATCACCAAGGCCATGAGGGCCTTCTGGACGTGGAGTCGGTTCTCGGCCTCGTCGTACACGACCGAGCGCGGTCCGTCGATCACCTCGTCGGTCACCTCACGTCCCCGGTCGGCCGGCAGCGGGTGCATGTAGATGAGGTGGTCGTTGCCGAGCGCCATGTGCTCGGCGTCGCACCGCCACTCGGGGTACCTCTCGATCAACCCGATCCCCTCCTGCACGTCCCGGGTGTGGACGACCGGGCCCCACGACTTCGGGATAACCACATCGGCGTCCTCGAACGCGTCCTCGAAGCGGTGCGTGATCTCGAACCGGCTGCCCGCCGCCTCGGCGTTCGCTTTCGCCTGCTCCTCGATCTCCGGCATGAGCCGGAACTCCGGCGGGTAGGCCAGCGTCACATCGAGGCCGAAGCGGGGCATCATGAGGATGAGGCTCTGCGGCACCGAGAGCGGCCGCAGGTAGTTGGGCGCGCTCGTCCAGGCTACGCCCAGCTTGAGGCCTCGGGTGTCGCCGAACCTCTCGCGGATCGTCATGTAGTCGGCGAGGATCTGGCACGGGTGATACACGTCGCACTGCATGCTGAGCACCGGGATCTCAGCGTGCTCGGCCACCTCCCGCAGGTAGGCGTTCCCCTCACCGTACGTGCACTGCCGGATCGCGATCCCGTCCCCGTAGCGCGACAGGACGTTCGCCGTGTCGCGCGCGTTCTCGCCGTGGCTGATCTGCATGCGGTCCGGGGAGAGGTAGATTCCGTGCCCCCCGAGCTGCGTCATTCCCGTCTCGAACGAGTTCCGCGTCCGCGTCGAGGCGTCGAAGAAGATCATGTACAGCGTCTTCGCCGTGAGCAGCGACGTCGGCTCTCCGGCCGCCCTCGCCCGCTTCAGTCGCTCGGCGAGCTGGAAGAGCGATTCCAGCTCCTCCAGACTCCACTCCTGGGTCGTGATGAAGTCGCGGCTTTTGAGGCCGGTGGGTATCGTGAGGTCTATCACCCTGCGAGCAGCTCCTGTTTGCGGTCCGCCAGGCACCGGGGGATCAGGCTGTAGACCGCCGCCGCGCGCACGAGGTCCTCGACGGCCACCCATTCGCCCGTCGTGTGCGAGAGCTCCTCCAGCCCCGGCGCGAACCCAACCGAGGGAATCCCGTGGCGGCCCATTGTCGCGACGCCGTTGGTCGAGAACGACCACCGAGAGATCGCAGGCGACGAGCCGAGCACGGCCCGGACGGCGTCCGCGACGCCTACGACCAGCGGGTGGTCCTCGGGCAGCACCCAGCTGGGGAAGAACTTCTCCTGCCGGGCGCGCTCACCACGCCAGCTCACCTCGTCGTACGTGAGTAGCTCCACCGCGGCGTCACCGAGGTGCGGGAGCGAACGCAGCTCCTCCAGCGCGCCCTCGGGCGTCTCTCCCGCCGTCAGCCGGCGGTCGATGTTGATCGTAGCGCCCTCCGGGACGGCGTTCAGGGACACCGTGGTGCACTCGACGTTGGACACGACCACGGTGCCCTTGCCGAGGAAGGGGTCGGAGGGCAGGCGTTCGTTCAGCGCCTCGATGTCGGAGATGATCGGCGCGAGCTTGTAGATGGCGTTCTCGCCTCGCTCCGGTTGGGCGGCGTGTGACGAGCGGCCGCTCGTCGTGATCGTCGCCTCCACGCGGCCGCGCTGCCCCCGGTAGACCCCTAGGTCGGTGGGCTCTCCGATCACCACGACGTCGGGCCGGATCCCCTCCTTCTCGATGAGGTGCAGGAGGCAGTACCCGTCGCAGTCCTCCTCCATCACCGAGGCGGTGAGGTAGAGCGTGACGTCGGTCGGCAGGTCGCGGTCGCGCGCCAGCTTCGCGCCGTACGCCATGCAGGCGATCGCCGGCAGCTCGTCAACCGCGCCGCGCCCCCACACCTTTCCGTCCTCGAGCTTCCCCTCGAACGGGTCGTGCTCCCAGACGTCCGGGTCGCCGACGCCGACGCAGTCGATGTGGCCATCCATCAAGATCGTGAGCGGCCCGTCGCCGAGGCGCGCCACTACGTTGCCCAGGCTGTCGAAGAACACCTCGTCGAACCCGAGGCTCTCGTACTCCCGCTTCACCCGCTCGCACCGATCGCCCTCGTGGAGGCTCTCGGCAGGAATGGCGATCATCTCTCGCAGGAAGCGGACGATCTCCTCCTCGTGGCGTCGCGCCTCCTCGACTGCGGTCCGTGCCTCGTTATGGGTCATGGGCGCTTCGCGGTTCGTGTCGTCTCATTCAGCGGTCCTTTCCCGCGCGCCGCCGGATCGCGTCCAGCGCGCCGGATCGCCTCCAGCGCGCCGGTGTCGCGGTTGAACGCCTCGATGGCGCCGTCCCACTCGGGAAGCTGATCGGCGAGATCCTCCCAAAAAACGGGGCTCCAGAGGGCGTTCAGCTCCTCCACGCTCTTCCCCTGCTGCTCCACCCACGTAAAGTACTTGAGGTTGTGGATCGCCTTGCGGTCCGTGTGGCGAAGCTCCCGGAGGTGGTCGGTCGTGGCGCCCAAGAGGTACCGCTCGAAGTCGATCTCCGCCGATCGCTCGTCGTACGGCCCTCGCTCCTCCTCGAGCCCCTCGAGTCGCGTCTCGTACATCTCCACCGAGTCGGTGAACGAGGTGAGGATTACGTCGTGCTCGTCCAGATCGAAGTAGCGGGCGGTCTTGATGGCCGCGAGCGCGTTACAGATGCTCGAGATCCCGAGGAGCGGCAGCCGATCGAGTACCTCGTCGGCAACGCCTCGACTCTGCAGGACCGGGCGGCCCGCCGGCTCGTTGAACAGGCGGAGCAGCCGGATCGTCGCCTCGTCGTCGATCGCGGTCACGACGTCCGTGTTGCGTACGTTGTGGATCCAGGGGACGTGCTTGTCGCCGATCCCCTCGATCCGGTGTGTGCCGAAGCCCGCCAACAGCAGCGTCGGGCACTGGAGTGCTTCGGCGGCCGCGATGCGACTCCCCGGGAACCGACGCTTCAAGTAGTCGCCTGCAGCGAGCGTCCCTGCGGAGCCGGTGGCCCCCACCCAGCCGGCACATCGGTCGCCGGGGCGGGCGATCCGCTCGAACGCCGACTCGGCCGCCGGTCCCGTGACGCCGTAGTGCCACAGGTAGTTCCCGAATTCGTCGAACTGGTTGAAGATCACCGCGTCCGGCCGGCTGCGGCGGATCTCCCAGCAGGCGTCGAAGATCTCCTTGACGTTGCTCTCGCTGCCGGGCGTTCGAACGATCTCGGCGCCGATGTCCTCGAGCCAGCGGAAGCGCTCGCGGCTCATCTCCTCGGGGAGAATCGCCACCGCCTGGCAGCCCAGCAGGGCACTATCGAACGCCCCTCCGCGGCAGTAGTTGCCCGTCGAGGGCCACACCGCTCGGTTTGCCGTCGGGTCGAACTCGCCCGTCACCAGCCGCGGCACCAGGCAGCCGAACGCGGCCCCAACCTTGTGGGATCCGGTCGGGAAGTGCTTGCCCACGAGTCCGACGATGCGGGCGGGAATGCCCGTCAGCTCCGGCGGAAGCTCGAACGCGTTCACGGGTCCGAAGCCGCCGGTCTCCGGATCGTTGTGCCAGGTGATCCGAAAGAGGTTCAGCGGATCGACGGCCTGCATCTCCACGCCCGCCAGGCCCTCGACGATGGCCGAATCCAGCCCGGAGGGGTCCCGCATCTGCGTAAAAGTGGGGATCACGATCTCGCGCTCCCGGCACCGTTCTACGGCTCTTCGGCGCACGCGCTCGTCGGCTACGCGCTTCAAATGCTTCCCTCGTGGCCCAGGTAGGGGGTGCCCCAGCTCAGAGAATGAAACCTCTCCCAGAGCGCCGGCGCCAGCTCGCGGGCCTGTCCGGCCAGCTCCTGAGGATCCAGCGTCAGGTGCCGGTAGTCCTCGAGGAGAACCCTCCCGTGGGCCACCGTGTGCCGAACCGGAGCCTCGCTCACGCCGTAGGCGAGGTGGCCGAACAGGTTGTCCCGGGACAGCGGGGTGGGCGGCTTCGAGTCCACGGCGATCACGTCCGCCGGTGCCCCCGGCGTCAGCTCGCCGAGCAGCGGCTCCGGGAAGAATCGGCGTGCCGCCACTGCGTTGACCGTCAGCAGCTCCGGCAGGATATCGAAGCCCGACGACGGGTCGCGCCTTGCCCCCCGATGGGTGAGGAACGCGAAGCGCAGGGCGCGGAGCATGGAGGACGACATCCCATCCGTGCCCAGGCCCACGGTGCAGCCGAGACCCGCCGCCTCGCATACGTCCAACCGTCCCACCCCGTTGTTCGCGTTCGACTCGGGATTGTGGATGAGAATGGAGCCGGCCCTCGCCGCGCGCCGGTAGTCCACCTCCTCCAGGTGGATCCCGTGTGCCAGGAGGGCGCGAGCGTCGAGGAGCCCGAAGCGCTCGAGACGCTCCATGGGGCCGGAGCCGAACGCGGCGACCGACGCCTGAACGTCGACCGGATCCTCGGCCACGTGGATGTGACAGCCCGCTCCGTCCGGCCGCCCTTCGGCCACCGCGGCGAGCGTCTCATCGCTCACGGTGAAGCTGGCGTGTACGCCGAACACGCCGCGGATCCGAGGGTCGCTCGCGCGCTCCCGCAGGAAGCGAAGGTTCTCCTCGATACCGGCCTCGGCGCCCTCCCGACCGTTGCGGTCCGTGACCTCGTAGCACAGGGCGGCGGAGATGCCGGCCTCCTCCACGGCGCCCGCGATAGCGTCCAGGCTGCCCTGGATCCAGGAGGGCGAAGCGTGATGATCGAACACGGTCGTGCAACCGTGCCGAACGCAATCGGCCGCGGAGAGCAGAGCGGAGATCCGGACCGTCTCCTCGTCCAGTGCGCGGTCCAGCCTCCACCACAGGCGATCAAGCACCTCGGGGAAGTTCCGCATCGGCGTGCCGGGATCCAGCCCCCGCGCCAGCGCAGAGTAGAAGTGGTGGTGAAGGTTGACAAAGCCCGGTAGGATCAGCCCGCCGCGCGCGTCCAGGTACGGTGCGTCGGGGAACTCCTCGCGGAGACGGGGCTCGTCTCCCACCCTCTCGATCCGCTCCCCCACCCACACGACGGCGCCGCCCGCGATCACCTGCGGCTCCGCGCCGCCGGTGACGACGGTCCCGTTGCCGAGGAGCGTGCGCTGGGGGCCGTTCACGCCTCGGCCCTCGTCTCCCTGCGAACCCGCTCGCCAAAGCCCGGATCGCTGAACAGCTCGGTGCCGTCGGCCTCCGATCCACGGACCGACTCGCCGCGAACGTACACGGGCTCTCCCCGCACGTAGACGGCCCGCACTCGGCCGGTCAGCTCACGTCCCTCGAGCGGCGTATACCGGTTGAGGTTGTGGAGCCCCTCCGCATGGACGATCCAGACGTCGTCCGCGTCCAGGGCCACCAGGTCCGCGTCCAGGCCCGGCGCAATTCGTCCCTTCCGGCGCTCGATCCCGAAGAAGCGAGCCGGGGCCGACGCGGTGATCTCGGTGAGCCGCTCCAGCGTGATCCGGCCCTTCAGCACCCCCTCCGAGTAGAGGTAGGGCAAGGAGAGCTCGACCCCCGGCACGCCGCCGTAGTCGGTCCAGATGGCGCCGGTGTGTTTCTCTTCGGGCCACTGGCCGGCCGCGTGGTCCGTGGCCACGTATTCGAGCTCACCCGCCGCGAGCCCCTCCCACAGCCGGTCCCGGTCGGCCGCGGACTTGACCACGGGCGCCGTCTTGAGGAGCGCCCCCTGCTCGGCGAGGTCCTCCGCCGTGAACTCGAGGAAGTGCGGGCAGGTCTCGGCGGACATCGGGAGGCCCTCGTCCCGCGCGCCGCTCACCACGTCCAGCGCCTCCCCCGAGGCGACGTGCACGATGTGGATTCGCGCGCCGGTCTCCCGGCACAGCTCGCGCATCGTATCGACCGCGGAGCGCTCGGCGGCGGCCGGCCGGGATTCTGCGTAGTCGAGGGGCTCGTTTCGTCCCTCCGCCCGGATGCGCGCCGTGAGGGCAAGCACCATCTCGCGGTCCTCTGCGTGAATGCCGACCGGAATGCCTAGCTTCCGCGTCTCTCTCAGGACTTGGGCCAGCTGGCTTCTGGAGAGATCCCGGAAGCTGTCCATCCCGGAGAGCATATACAGTTTGATCGCGGCCACGCCCTCCTCGACGATCGCCTCCAGGTGGCTCCGCCACTCAGGCTCCTGTAGGGCGTTGTCGGAGACGCCCCCCCACAGCATGAAGTCCACGTGTGCCTTGGCCTCGATGGCCGCCAGCTTCTCGTGCAGGCTCGCCCGGGAGGTGACGGGCGGCAGCGAGGTGCACGGCATGTCGACGACACACGTGACGCCCCCCGCTGCGGCGCCCCTGGTGCCGGTCTCGAAGTTCTCTCGATGGGTGAACCCCGGGTCGTCGAAGTGGACGTGCCCGTCAATCACCCCGGGCAGCACGAGTAGCCCGCCCAGGTCGACGACCTCTTCGTCCGCCTCAGCCGGCGACGAGCCCGCAGTCGACACCTGGGCGATCCGGCCGTCGATGACAAGGATCTCGGCGGGCACGGTCGCATCGCTCCCTGGGATCGCGCCGTCCGCCGCCGGGATCCTCAGGTGGATGAACCGCTTCCTCATGGCCAAAGTCTGATCGGGTTAGGGGTCGGGGAGTGGAAGATCGAATCCCACACCGTCTTCATTCGCCACAGCTCGGCCGTGTCGATGCCGCGGCGAGTGCCGTTATGGTCCCCGGCAGCGGTGGCCGGCTCCTGGTCTCGGGGCTTGCTTCGTCCGCCCAGGACCTCAAGCGAATCCCAGGCCAGATCGAGCGTGCACCCGTCCCAGGACACCGCTGCGCGATCGCTCCCGGCGTCGATCAGCAGGACGTACTCCCGGCCGGCCAGCCTGGCGTGAAGCGTGTCCCCGGTTCGGCAGAAGCCATCGACGTCCGAGGCCTGGAAGCCGTCTAGCTCCCGGAAGAGCAGCTCCTTCACCTTGAAGGGCGCGCCGCTTTCGGGGCAGTAGACCTCGCAGTTCGAGCAGTCGTTGCACGCCCCCTCGAACACCGCCAGCTGGTGTGACTCAGCGACGACGAACCCCCGGCCGGCCGAGCGCTCGAACTCGGCGGAGCCTTCCGGGCCGCCCTCCTCCGTGATTCGGAGGGTCTCCGTCGCGGCCTCCACCGGCTCCACCTCGTAGGCGAAGATCGCGTCGTTCGGGCACGCCCAGATGCACAGATCGCAGTTGATGCAGTCGTAGAGGCCGAGGACGCTGTCGATCCCGCGCGGGCTCTTGGAGTTGGAGGCGGCGTGGTAGCGGAGGTCACCGACCAGGGGCGGCACGATGTCGCGGCCGTTCAGCCTGCCGGCGACGCGGGTGGCGTGCAGGACGAGCGCGTCTCCGTCGAGCCCGCCGCCCGCAGCCTCCCCTCGAAGGGCGGCCGGAAGGTCGTCCGGGGCTTTCGCGGCGATCTCCTTCAGTCGCGCGCCGGCGGGCAGCAAAGCCGAACCGCCGGGGAACGAACCCAGGGTTTCTCCCACGGCCTCGATGCCGTGCCCGCAGGCGGCCAGCACGTACGCCTCGCGGGTCGTCACGCCGGACTTCTCCATCTCCCGGGCGAGGGCCCGCAGATAGCCCGGCAGCCGCCCGAAGCCTCCCTGCCGGAGGAGGTCCGTGCATGTGGTGACCGGCACCATCCCGCACGCCACGGCGGCCGGGAAGTTCTTCACGTCGATCCCGGCCGAGAAGGAGACGGGGAACTCGAAGCCGAGGTCCTCGCGGAAGCGCTGCATCAGGTTCATCGCTATCACGTGCAGCGGCGGGCCGGAGAGGTACATGTACGGGTCCCTCTGGGTGGGAAAGATCTCGAGGTCGTTCTCCACCACGAGCGTGTTCGTGAACTTCGCTCCGACGATCGAGCCCACGTCCTCCGCCACCGAGCGCAGGCGGCGCAGGATCTCCAGTCCCTCATCGTACTGGAGGTCGACTTCGAACGCGTCCGGCCGGAGCCGCACCTGCTCGTAGCCGAGGCGATCGATGAGGATCTCCCGCACCCGCTCGAAGCCCAGGAGCGTCGGGTTCAGCTTGATGATCGTGTGGACGCCGACCTGTTCCAGCAGGTAGCGGCAGATGCCCTCGATCTGATCGGCCGGGCAGCCGTGGAAGGTGGAGAGGGTGACAGTGTCGGAGATCGGCTCCGGCAGATCGAGATCGGCGTACGGGCTCAGGTCACCGGTCAGCTGGCCGCGCAGCTCGTCGAACGCCTCCCTAGGCTCCTTCAGCGCACGGATGAAACCCGTCACCTTCTCGGTGCGGATCCCCTCCAGGTCGTAGCCCACGCTGATGTCGAAGACCGTGTCGAACCCGGAAGCGCTCGGGAAGACACCGAACCCGCGCGTCTCCTTGAGGATCTCGATGAGATACGCCGCCTTGGCATACTCCATGAGCGATTCGCCGACGCGCAGCTCCTGCGACCACTCGACGTTGTAGCCGATGTTGGGCACGTGGATGCATGGGCGCGGGATCTCGAGCCGGTCGTTCACCTGCACCGTCTTGATCTCGATGATCCGGCTGCCGGCCAGCCACGAGAGCACGATGTTCTGGGCCAGCTGGGTGTGCGGGCCCGCGGCGGGTCCAACCGGCGTGGACGCCCGGCGAGCGAAGTGAAGCGCCGAATAGTCCAGCTCCCCGTCGGGAACGTGCCACTTGCGGGCCGGAAGGTCGAAGATCGATCCGCTGCTTTCGACCTCGCGCCGCATCCGGAGGAGGAGGTCCGGGAACGGGAGCGGCTGGAGCTCCATCAGACGACCGGCTCGATCAGGCTGCGGTCATGAGGCAACGCTCACGAGGCGACCGGCGCCACCCGCCGCGATTTCGGCACCGAGGCCGCGGCGGCGGGAGCGTCACTCATCGGGAGGTCGAACCTCCTCACCCCGTCGAAGGCATGCAGCGCACCGGCCACCGCCCCGGCGGTCGGGACGAGGCCGATCTCGCCGACGCCCTTCGAGCCGTATCCGCCCACTTCGTCCGGCACCTCCACGAGGATGACGTCGATCTGCGGCGTCTCCTTCGCCTTGAGGATCCCGAGGTCGCGAAGGAGCAGGGAGTCGGGATGGCCTCCCGTGCAGGGAAGGTCCTCGGAGAGCGCGTAGCCCAGCCCCATGTGCACGGAGCCCTCGATCTGCCCGGCGCACTGGAGCGGGTTGATCGCACGGCCGACGTCATGCGCCGCCACCACCCTCTCCAGCCGGCCCTCGTCGTCGAGGATCACCACCTGCGTGGCGTAGCTGAACGTCATGTGCGTTACCGGGCTGTCCGTACGCTCTCCGGGCTTGGTCGTGAAGTCACAGACGTACTCGCCGAAGTACTCCTTGCCCACGAACTCGTCCAGAGGCGCGTGCTCCAGGTCGGCGGCCAGCTCGCGGGCGGCGATCTGCCCAGCGGCCGTAAGGAGCGCCGTGGCTCGGGACGCGGTCGTCATGCCGCACACGACCCGTGGATCGCTGGCGGTCCGCACGCTCATGATCTCCGGGTCGAGCCCGGTCTCCTCGTTGACCACCTGCCGGAGGACGGTGAACAGGCCCTGGCCCATCTCCGTGTAGCCCGAGAGGATCTCGATGGTGCCGCCCTCCAGGATGCGCAGCAGCAGCCGGCCGCTGTCGTCCATACCGTTGCCGATCCCGGTGTTCTTGATCCCGCAGCCGATTCCAGCGTAGTGGGCGCCCTTGTACACCTCCCGCACCGCCTCCAGGGTCTGCCGGATCCCGCAGCTCGCCGTCATGATCTGGCCCGTGGCAAACCGATCGCCGGGACCCAGGATGTTGCGTTCCCGGATGTCGTAACCGTCGACCCCGACCTCCTCGGCCAACAGGTCCATGATGCCATCGATCGCGAACGCGGCCTGGTTGGCGCCGAAGCCACGCATCGCGCCGCACGGCGGGTTGTTCGTGTAGACCGTCTTCGCCTCGACGTCGACGTTCGGCACGCGGTAGGGCCCGCAGGAGTGACCGCCCGCCCGCTCCAGCACCTTCATACCGACCGATGCGTAGGCTCCCGTATCACCGACGATCCGCGCCCGTACGGCGGTCAGATGACCCTCTGCATCGGCTCCCACGGTGTAGTGGAGAGTGATCGGGTGACGCTTCGGGTGCATCCGGATCGATTGCTCTCGCGTGAGAACCGTCCGGACGGGACGCTCGGTGAGCTGCGCGGCGAGCGCCGTCTGCGCCTGGATCGACAGATCCTCCTTGCCCCCGAACGCGCCACCGTTCGCGACCAGCTCGACCTCGACCGTCTCGGGCGGAACGCCGAGCACGGAAGCGATCTGCGCCTGGTCGTCGTGTACGCCCTGTCCCTGAGTGTAGACCTTGAGTTGGTTCCGCGATGCCGTCGCCGATGTCGGCACGGCCAGGCACGCCTCCGGCTCGAGAAACGCGTGCTCGATCCGCTGGGTCGTAAACGTCCGTTCCAGCACGTGCTCCGAAGTCGCGAGCGCCGCCTCCACATCGCCGCGGGAGAAGGAGCACACCTCCAGGAGGTTCCCGCTCTCGTGGACCTGCGGCGCGTCGGGATCCAGGGCCGCGACAAGGTCCGTGACCGGCTCCAGCACGTCGTACTCGATGGCAGCCTCGAGAGCCGCGGCCGCCCGTCCCGAGTGGAAGCGAGTGTCGGCCAGAACCAGAGCTAGCATGTCTCCCACGCAGCGCGTGACCTCTCCGGTGGCGACGAACACCGGCCAGTCCGGGCGGATCAGCCCCACATACCGCTGCCCGGGGACATCGCCGGCGGTGATCACGCGCTCGACGCCCGGCATCGAGAGGACGGCCGACGGTTCGATCGATAGCACCCGGGCACGCGGATGACGGCTCATGACCGCCGCAGCGTGGAGCATCCCGTCGATCTCCATGTCGGCGACGTACGGCTTGTCACCCAGCGCGTGATCCTCGCCGCGGTAGCGGTGACTGGAGCTGCCGATCCCATCGGAGTGCGCGCTGTTGGGGGATGTCCGCGTGAGGCCGATCGCCTCCCCGAAGAAGTCGGGCTGGCGCGGCTCCGCACCCGGCAGATCGCCGCCGTTCTCCCAGGCCTCACCGGCCGATCGGATGGCGTCGATGATCCGGGTGTATCCCGTGCAGCGGCAGAGGTGGCCGGAGAGGGCGCGCTGAATCTTGTCCGGGTCGGAGGCCCCGCCGTGGTTCATCAGAGAGCAGGCCCGCACGACGATGCCGGGTGTGCAAAAGCCACACTGAAGGCCTCCCTCGCGGACAAACGCCCGCGCGAGGGTTCGGCGCTGCTCCTCGGGGATCCCCTCTAGCGTGATGACATCATGGCCCGCGATGGATTCGGGCTTCCGCAGGCAAGCGAGGGCCGCGCGGCCGTCCACCAGGATCGTGCAGCAGCCGCAATAACCCTGGGGGGCGCAGCCATCCTTCGCGGAGAGGATGCCGCACTCCTCGCGCAGAACCTCGAGGAAGTTCATGCCCTCCTCGTAGAGCGTCGAAGTGTCCCGGCCGTTCAGGCTGAACGTGACTTGCGGCATCCACCCCCTCGGTCCGCGCGTGTCCTCGTAAGCGGAAGACCCCGTCGCCGCTCTTCGGCAGCGACAGGCCTGGCCCTAATAATACAGCGGGGCGCCCCGGCGGGCTTCGCAGAGCCGCCCAAGTAGCTGGTAAGCTTCGCCGCTGCCACTTGATACACACCTGGAGTACCCGCAGATTCGGTCGGTTGTCCGGAGGAGGGTCGATGCAGCCAAAGCCCATCACATCTCCATCCATTAAACGGGAGGATCTGATGAACGTTGAGACTGGCGGCATGTCCATGGAGGCAGCGAAGAAGGGATCCGGCCTGGCGGCCGCACTCGGCGTGTTCCTCATCATCCTCGGAGTGCTCGCCGTCCTCGAGCCTCTGTACGCGGGCGCATCGTTCACCGTTCTGCTGGCGTTGCTCCTGATCGGGGCCGGGATCGTCAAGCTCGTATGGGCGTTCGGGGCAAGATCTGCGGGAGCCGGCGTCATTACCTTTGTGTTCGGTGTTCTCACGATGCTCGTGGGGTTGTACATGCTGGCACGGCCGGGGATCGCCATGGCGACCCTGACACTGGTTCTGGCGGTCTATTTCCTCCTGTCCGGCATCTCCGAGATCATGTACGCGTTCAAGCTGGAGAGCGGGCGGGGAACGGCATTGTTCACCGGTATCGTCAGCGTGCTCCTGGCCATCATGATCTGGCGGCAGTGGCCGCTCTCCGGGTTGTGGTTGATCGGCGTGCTGGTTGGCGTCAAGCTGATGTTCACCGGGTGGATGCTCGTGGCCATCGGGGGCACGGCGCGCGCGGTCGCATCTTCCATGGAGGCTTAGTAGGGGTTCTTCCACTCGAGTCGGAAGCTGACGTTCGTGCGTGGTTGACTGGCGCCTCCTGTCCCGTGACGACCCACCTGGCCGCAGAGTCTATCGGGAGGGGATGAGAGGGGGCCCAGAACGGGAGAAGCCATGCACTCGAGACACGTAGCCCATGCGGCCGCCTGCCTGGCGCTGGCTCTGCTGGCCGGCTGCGCCTCCACGCAGAAGCTGTCGGTTCAGACGGTGCCTGAGGGGGCTCAAATCTACCTCCAACGGAAGGGCAATGTGGAGGTGTCGGCCAATGTCGCCGGGTTCCACGGAAGCGTGAGACCGGGCTCTTTCAAGGAGGAGTTCTTCTCGCTCGGCACCTCACCGGCCGACTACGAGTTTCAGTTGGAGGAGCGAGAGGCTGCTGTGCAGGGTGGCGGAGCCGGCGGAAGCATTACGCGGCGCTATACGGAGGGTCTGATCCGAATCGTGCTGGAGGGATACCGGACCGTGGAGCGGCTGGTTCGCTTCTCTGGCAGCCGGATCGACCTGGAGGTCACCATGCAGCCCGCGAACAAGGAGTGACGAGCTCCCAAGGCGCGTTCCGATACGGGGGCGAACGGTAGCCTCGCTTCGGGTCGCCTTCGTATGTTGCCGACCGCTCCAGCGGCGCAGCACGGCCGCTGTCCCGTCGATCGCGCAACGGACGACCGACGAAACCTCTATCACGGGGAGGATCCCATGCGCAAAGTCCCGCCCATCCTCTGTCTCATCCTCGTCGCCGTGTTCGCAGCGGCCCGGCCCGCTGCGGCCCAGGACGAGGACACTCCGCCTACGCTCCGCATCTCGATGTTCCAGTGCCACTGGGACAAAGTTGGTGATGCTATGGATCAGTTCGAGGAGATCACGCTGCCGGTCTGGAATGAGCTCGTGGACGAAGGGATGATCATCGACGCGGGGACGTTCATCCACGCCTGGGCCGACGAATGGAACGTCGGGATCTACACCGTCGCGACGAGCATACAGGCCGTCTTGGACTTCACTGCGGAGGCCGGGCGCCGGATCGAGGAGCGACATCCGGATGCTCCCAACACGTTCGGCGAGGCCTGCCCCAGGCACCGGGACGGCTTCTACGTCCTTGGCCCGAGCACCGGCATGGACGACGACGATGGGGACGTAGAGGAAGGTGACGAGGGGGAAGGCAGCTAGCAGCTAGAGGTCTTCAAGAACGCGGATGAGGGGCGGCTCGTTCCGGGCCGCCTCTCTCCCCTGGCGGACACACGAATTGACGCCTTAGAAGAACACGCTCAGCGAGACGAAGGCCGTTGTGGGCACGATTCCGTACTCGGAGGGCAGTGGGTCGTCCGGTGTGATGTTGTCGGCGCCCACCCCGAGGAACAGCCCGGCCTGCGCCGTAATCTCGTTGCTCACCGAGTAGGATGCTCCGGGCGTAAACAGTGCGCTCCAGTCGTTGAGGCTCCACAGCACGAGCAGCTGTGTCTCGACCAGCGGGTGCAGCTGGTAGACGGCCTGCCACGCCGTGACGTCGGCGCTCAGCACCTGAAGCTCCCCTCGAGCGAACGGCGTGGACGTCACGACCTCGAAGAGCTCCCCGGCGTTCGAGGCCCCGAAGCCTTCGTGCTGGTACTCGAGCACCAGGTAAAGGTCATGTCCGAACGCATCGACGCGGGCATCGATCCCCACGGTCCCGCGTACCACCAGTTCGTTCTCCTCCTCCCGGAACTGGACCTCGCCTCTCAACGCGGCCTGGCCGATTCCGCCGGTTGCCGCCAGGCTGAGAGCAGGCTCGTCGTAGAGCACCCCGGCGTAGCCGGAGATCTCCCACGCCGCCAACACCCCGCGGTAGCGGCCCAGCACCGAGAGCGTCTCGCCGGTCGAGAAGTCCGCGGGCCGAATCACGATGTCCGCTTGGCTCAGAGGTCCCGGGAAGATGCTCACGCGCGCCGCGTCCACCCCCGCCCGGTACACACGGAACGGATCCGACGGGTCGAACGGCTTGTAGGGATCGGTCGGGGTCAGCAGCAGCGTCGTGGCCCAGGAGATCGCCTGCCTGCCCACCGTGGCCTCGAGGACGTCACCGGCGGACACGCTGACGTTCAGCCGATCGAAGCGGTGGGCCCAACGCATGTGTTCGGCATCCGATATCACCCACTGGAGATCGAGCCACTCGCCGCCACCGGGCGTCACCGCCCCCGGCACCGAACCACCAAAGGTGCCACCCGCTTCCGCGCTCCAGGAGAACAGGTGCTCGTACGCGATCTCGGCGGACACGGGACCAAGGCTCGGATCCACCATCAGCCGCAGACGCTGCACGTCGCCGAATCCCCCAGGATTGAACGGGTCGGCGTCGCTCCACAGGGGAACGTTCAGGTAGTAGGCGCTCAGCCAGGGCAGTGGGGTCTGTGCTTCGGCAACGGGCGGTGCAGCGACGACGGCGAGGACGAAGCACAGAAACAGGGCCGCGAGGCGCCGCGCCCGGCTCACCGGTCCGGCTCGGGCCCTCGCCGCTCGTCCGACGCCACCACTCCGTCCACGAGGTGGATGAGGCGGCGCGCCCGTTCCATGACCCGGGGATCGTGCGTCGCGAAGACGAAGGTCGTGTGCAGCTCGCGGTTCAGCTCCTCCATTATGTCGAGCAGCGCGTCGCTCGTGACCGAGTCGAGGTTCGCCGTCGGCTCATCCGCCAGAACGAGATCGGGCCTGGAGGCGACGGCACGAATCACCGCGACCCGCTGTTGCTGCCCGCCCGACAGCTTGCCGGGACGCCGGTCCTCGAGCCCTGCCAGGCCGGTGCGTTCGAACAGCTCCCCGATCCTTCGCCCCCGCTCCCCCTCCTCGACTCCCGACATGAGCAGCGGGAGCTCCGCGTTCTCGTACGCCGTGAGGACCGGGAGGAGATTGTACGCCTGAAACACGAATCCGACGTGCTCCAGTCGCATCCGGGCGAGCTCGCGGTTGGACATTCCCACCAGGTCGTGTCCCGCCACCCATACGTGGCCGCGGGTGGGCCGCGTGAGACCACCCATCAGGTTGAGCAGCGTCGTCTTCCCCGAGCCCGACGGGCCGGCCAGGGCCACGAACTCACCCCGCTCGACAGCCAGCGAGACTGCGCGAACGGCCTGCACGTCTTTCGGCTCCTGCTCGAAGACCTTCCACACCTCCCGGGTGTGGACGGCGGCCCGGCTCGGATCCGCAGACCCCCTCATCGCTCGAACTTCATGGCTTCAGCGATGTCGATTCGCGTCGCCCGGTAGGCGGGGTAGAGGGACGCGAGCGTTCCGACCATCAGGACAAAGACGATGCCCTGCAGCACCCTCGCGGCGCGGAACATGGGGACGATCACCGGCTCCAGCACCACGCCTGAGAAGCTCCAGTCTTCCTGCCACGTGAAGGAGATATCGAGCCCGTCACGGAAGAAGAACCAGGTGACGAACAGGCCTAGGCCGATGCCCAAGAGCCCGCTGAGAGCCGTCAGGATCACGCCCTCCGCGAGGATGAGCCCTCCCGTCTGCCTCGGCGTGAAGCCCAGCGCCTGCAGGACGCCGAACTCACGGTGCCGGTAGAGCACCGACATCAGGATCGTGTTCACGATCGCCAGCGCAATGATCCCGAACATGACCCCCTGGAACATGTATTGGCCCAGGTCGTCCACCTTTACCGCCGCGTCGAGCTGCGGCATCGCCTTCCGCCATCCCAGCACGGTCAGCTCGCCGGCGCCGATAGGGCCGGCCAGGCCTCGCTGCAGCGTCCGTTGCACCCTTGAAACGGACCGACTGCGGTCCAGGAGTACGGCAATCGTCGTGACGTCTGCGCCCGAGCCGAGCCACGCAGCCGCGGTGCCGAGAGGGATGTGAACGAGCGCTTGGTCGACCTCAGGAATCCCGGTCCGGAAGATGCCAACCACGCGGACGAACTGCCCCGCGATGTCCCCACCGGCGTCCTGGGCGGTGAGCACCAGCCGCGAGCCGACTCCGAGCTCCAGGCCCTCGGCCAGGCCGGTACCGATGTAGGCCGCCAGTCGATCGTCGGATTCCAGGTATCGCCCCTCCACGAGCTTGTCGTCCAGGATCGAGAAGCCCGATTCGGCGACCGGGTCGACCCCCACGACCTGCGCCGGTCGCGCTCCTGCGGCGGAGCTGGCGAGCCCTCCGGTGGCGAGCCGCGGCACCACAGCCACCACATGTTCGGCGATCCCGGGCCGCGTCAGCGCCGCCTCCGCCGCGGCCCGCGCCTCAGCCGGCAGCCGATCCTCGATCCTTCGGGTGGCCAGGAACTCGGGCGCCTGAAGGGCGATATGGCCCGTGCCCATCCGCACTCCGGCCTCGATCCAGTCCTCGTGGGTGCCGTCGCCGAGCGAGACGGAGAAGATCAACAGCGCGCCGCCGACGATCATGGCTGCCGCTGTAAGGAGGCTGCGGCGCGCCTGCCGCCGCAGGTTGCGGAGTGCCAGGCGGATCATCACGGGAGCCCGCACCATCAGTCGCCCGACAAGGTGTCGGCCGGGGGAAGCCTCGCCGCCCGGGCGGCCGGGTACAGGGAAGCCAGCAGCGCGGTCAGCAGGAGAGCGGCGGCGGCCCAGATCGCGATCGAGGGCTCGTACTCGACACGAAGCACCGGCCGGATGAGGGCGCCGAACATGGTGAAGTCGCCGTACAGCCAGCCGACGTCGGGCGGCGCGCGATGCCACCAGACAAGCACAGGGAGCGTGATGGCCGCGCCTGCCGCCAGGCTGATGGCGCCCAGAGCCACCGCTTCATGGAGGACGGCCCGGATGACGGCGCCGGGCGTCGCCCCGATCGCCAGGAGGACCG
>DAOVWI010000086.1 GCA_030636765.1 Gemmatimonadales bacterium | reverse complement strand
TCCGGGCAACGGTGTAGTGAGAGGTCAGCCGCAGGATGTCAACGAGGTCGAGCTTGCCGAGCCATTCGCCGTTGCGGCGCAGCTCGGTCCGCTCGGGATCGAGGATTCGGGAGAACTGATCCGCATAGGTGACCAGGTTCTCCTCGATCTCCTCCTCGCTGAGCATCGGCCGGGTCTCGCTTCGCCCGGATGGGTCTCCGATCCTGGCCGTGAAGTCGCCGATCACGAAGACCACCCCGTGTCCCAGTTCTTGAAACGTCCGAAGCTTGTGAATCGAGACAGCGTGACCGATGTGCAGGTCGGGCCGAGTGGGATCGAAGCCCTGCTTGATGACGAGGGGACGGCCCGTTTCCCGAGAGCGGGCCAGCTTGGCGACGAGCTCCTCCTCCGGGAGGATCTCGGCCACTCCCTCACGGATCCTCGCGAGCTGTTCGTCGACGGGGGGGAAGGCGTGAGACCTCATGGCCGCAAAGCTTGGCCCCGGGCCTTCCCCGGGCAAGCCGCCTGCTGTCGCGATGCCGGCCGCGGGCAAGGCGGCGTTGCGGCCGGCGTTGCGGCCCATGAACTCCGCGAGCGGGGCGGAGTAAACGCTAGAGTGCAACGACTGAAGCGACTGGGCGGGCGACTGAGGGAGCTTTGGACGCGGGTTTCGGCGCGCGACCGTTGGCTGATCGTCACCGGCGCGGCCGGGCTCGTCGCCTTCGGCCTCGGGCTGGCGTGGGGCTCCTGGGGCCACCTGTGCGACGACTGCCCCTCGATCGCGCAGATCTACGCCTTCGAGGCGAAGGAGGCGACGCGAGTGTACGCGGGCGACGGCAGCCTGCTCGCGGAGCTCGCCGTCGAGCGGCGGATCCCGGTGGCGTACGAGACCCTGCCGCCGCACGTGCCGCTCGCCTTCGTGGCCGTGGAGGATCGCCGCTTCTGGCATCACGACGGCATCGACGTGTGGCGGACCTTCCGAGCCACGCTCGACTTCGCTCTGCACGGGTACGGTCGCGCAGGGGGAAGCTCGATCACGCAGCAGCTCGCCGGCAACATGTTCGCCCAGACCGTCGATCGGCGGGAGATCTCCGTCCGGCGGAAGCTGCGGGAGATGAAGGTCGCGTTCTCGCTCGAGGATGCGTACACGAAGACGGAGATCCTCGAGGCCTACATCAACCAGATCAACTTCGACGGCGTGTACGGGGTGCAGAGCGCCGCCCAGCACTACTTTGACAAGGACGCATCTCAGCTCACCCTCCCGGAAGCGGCGCTGCTGGCGGCCCTCCCGCGGGCGCCCGCCCGCTACTCGCCCATTCGCCACCCGGATCGCGCGCTGCCCCGGCGCAACCTCGTGCTCGACCTGATGGCCGGCCAGGGCATGATCACGGAGCGCGAGGCGGAGCTGGCGAAGGCCTTCCCGATCCTCCTCCGGGAAGGCGCCCGGCGATCGGAGACCTCCGCCTACTTCGTGGAGTGGGTGCGCCGGATCCTCTACGAGCGGTACGGCCCCGAGATGTACGAGGCGGGCTTCCGCGTCTACACCGCGCTCGACCCGGCCCTGCAGGCGGCAGCGGACTCGGCGCTGCACGCCCAGCTCGATTGGGTGGAAAAGCAGCCGCGCTTCTCGGCTCCGACTTACCGGGAGACGCGCGACTGGCCGGAGGACAGCCTCCGGGGCCCCGAGATGCCTTACGTGCAGGGGAGCTTCGTGGCTCTCGACGTGAGGACCGGCGACGTCCTCGCGATGGTCGGCGGGCGCGACTTCCGGGACTCCGAGTTCGACCGTGTGACCCAGGCGAGGCGCCAGCCCGGCTCCGTCTTCAAGCCGTTCGTCTATACCGCGGCGATCGAGAGCGGCATCCCCGCCTCCGAGGTCATCTACGACACGCCCGTTCAGGTACCGCTCGTCACGGGCGAGATCTACTCGCCGAAGAACTTCACCGACACCTTCATCGGGCCCATCACGCTGCGCGAGGCCCTGTTCCGCTCGATCAACGTGGTGGCGGTGAAGGTCGGCCTGAGGGTCGGCCTCGAGACGGTCGCGCAGACGGCCCGGCGGCTCGGCATCCGGACCGACATCCCTCGCGTGCCCTCCGTCTCCATCGGAGCCGCGTCCGTGATCCCGCTTCAGGTGGCGGAGGCGTACAGCACGTTCGCCAACCTCGGGATCCGGGTGGCCGCGCGCCCTATCGTGCGGATCGAGGACAGCGACGGCCGGACGATCTGGGAGAGCCGGATCGAGCGCGAACGCGTGCTCGACGAGCAGACGGCGTACGTGATGACGGCGATGCTGCGGGACGTCGTGGACGCTCCCCGCGGGACAGGCGTCGTCGTTCGGCGCCTGGGGCTGCCGCCTGAGGTGCCGGCGGCCGGCAAGACCGGCACGACCAACGAGGCCACCAACACATGGTTCGTCGGCTTCACGCCCGAGATCGTGACCACCACCTGGATCGGCTTCGACCGCCCCGTGCGGATTCACCGCGGAGCGACGGGAGGGAGGGACTCGGCGCCGGTGAGCGCCCAGGTGCTCATCGCCTACTACCGAGACCGGCCGCCGCCGGAGCCGTGGACGCGGCCGAACGGCCTGGTGGAGCGACGGGTCGACCGCACGACCGGGCTCCTGGCGACCTCCTGGTGTCCGGCCGACCGGCTGTATACGGAAATCTATGTCGCCGGAACCGAGCCGGTAGAGCAGTGCGACCTGCACCTGCCCTGGGGCATCCGGCAGCGGGCCCGGGGCGATTCGCTCTCCGAGCTCAGCGAGGACTTCGACTGGTAGGCAGCGCTTCGGGCGGGCCGGCTCGGGTCAGGCCGTCAGAGCCGTGGCTCCCTCACGGGTGACGCGGTAGCGAACCAGGGCCCGTGCGGGCGGCGCTTCCTCCGCCAGCTCGAGCGCCGACGTGAGCCGTGCGAGAGCGCGGCCGGCGTCCTCCTCGCTGGCGGCGTGGACCGTGACCAGGGGTTCCCCCGCCTCCACCTGCTCTCCCACCGCCTTGTGAATCTCGAAGCCCACCGCCGGGTCGACGCTCTGGTCGACCCGGGTGCGCCCCGCACCCAACTCCACCGCCGCCAGCCCCACGTCGCGGGCGGCGAGCCGCGCCAGCCAGCCGGAATCGGGCGCGTCGAGCTGGCGGCGTACCGGCGCGCTCGGCAGGCGGCCGGGCTCCTCCACGACACGGGCGTCCCCTCCCTGCCGCTCGATCAGACGCGCGAAGCGCTCGGCGGCCTCGCCGCCATCCAGCAGCGGTTCGAGAGCCCTCCGGGCCGCCCCGGCATCTGGTTCCGTCCCGGCGGCAACGGCGAGCTCCGCCGCGAGAGCCAGCGTCACCTCGCGAAGGTCCCCGGGTCCCCGGCCGAGCAGGCACTCGATCGACTCCTCGACCTCCAACGCGTTACCCACCTTCCGCCCGAGCGGCGACTCCATGTCGGTGATCAGGGCGCGCGTCTCGAGTCCCTGCTCGGCCGCGAGCTCGACCAGAGTGCGCGCGAGCTCGACGGCTCTCTCCTCCTCGACCATAAAGGCGCCGCTGCCGCACTTCACGTCGAGAACGAGCGCCTCGCTCCCTTCGGCCACCTTCTTGGAGATGATGCTGGAGGCGATCAGCGGGATCGATGGGACCGTGCCGGTCACGTCACGGAGGGCATACAGCCGGCCGTCCAGGGGCGCGATCTCCTCCGTCTGGCCTATCATCGCGCACCCGACGTCCGCCAGCACCGCCTGGAATTCGTCCAGCCCCAGCATGGTGCGAAAGCCGGGGATCGCCTCGAGCTTGTCGAGCGTTCCTCCCGTGTGGCCAAGCCCCCGCCCCGACATCATCGGTACCCGGAGGCCGTAGGCCGCGAGGAGCGGGGCGAGGATAAGAGACACCTTGTCACCGACGCCGCCCGTGGAGTGCTTGCCTACGGCCGGAGCGCCGCCGTCGCGGAAGTCCAGCCGCCGGCCCGATTCGATCATCGCCCGGGTCATCTCGGCGAGCTCACCGGGGGAGAGACCCCTCAGGAACGCCGCCATGAGGAACGCGGACATCTGGTACTCGGCCACCTCTCCGCGGAGGTAGCCGTCCAGGAAGCCCCGCAGCTCGGCGGGCGCGAGCTCCCGGCCGTCTCGCTTGCGCTCGATCAGCTCGGTGATCAGCAGGGCGCTTCTAGGTCCGGATCCGGAGCTTTTTCGCGCGGCGCTCCACGGAACCGCGGAGCCGGGTGCCCGAGCGCTCGGCCACCTTCAGGGCGTCATCCGCCAGCCGCCGCGCCTCGTCGGCCGCCCCCTGCAGGCGGTCGCCCGCATCCTGCATCCGATCGCCGGCCACGTCGCTCCACTCCTCGGCCGTCCGCCGGATTCGGCGTCTCGTGCGGCGCCCGCTATCCGGCGCCAGAAGCAGCGCGACGCCGGCTCCCAGCAGCGCCCCTATCGCGATACCCAGAAAGAATTCATCGCCATCATCGAAGAGCATGTCTACCTCCTTTGCCTCCTTCTGTCGCGGTCGTACGCCTTGTTGGCGCCCGAGGCGCCCTCTAGCTTGGCCAGTCCGGTCGAGCGACGCCGTTGCCGCAATGCTAAACTTACTATCGTGACCGAGATGCCCGATAGCGTAGTACTCCTTCCCTCGAGCGTGCTGGTCGCCCTGGCCGACCACTGTGCGGCCGCCGGCGAGCCGGGGATCGCCGCCCTCCGCGAGGCGGGCCGTGGGCTGGGCCTCTCGATCTTCGACTCCCTCGTTGCGGACCAGCACATCGACCGGCTCGAGCCTCGGGAGTTCTGGGCGGAGGTCGGGAAAAAGCTCGATGAGCTCGGCTTCGGCCCGGCCCGCTACGAGCAGGTGGACGAGGGTCTCGCGGCGGTGTGCCTCGTCGAGTTCCCCGAGGCGGGCGGCGAGGAGATCGGGACGCGGCGGAGCTCCGGTTGCCACCTGGGCACCGGCCTTCTCGGAGGCCTCCTCAGCCGAGCCGCGGACGAATCGATCGCCGTGCTCGAGATCGAGTGCCGCGCGGACGGCGCGCAGGGCTGCTGGTTCATCCTCGGATCCCAGGATCGGCTGGAGGCGATCCACGAGAAGCTCATCGCCGGAGAGCCGATCGAAAACGTGCTCAAGGACCGCTGAGTAGCAAGCACTCCCGCCGACTCCTCGCCATCGATTACGGCCGTGCCAGGATCGGGATCGCGGTATCCGATCCGACTCGGACGATCGCCTCGCCCCACTCCGTCATCGAGCACCGGAGCGAGCAAAGCGAGAGGAGGTCGGCGCCAGCCAACCGGAGCGAGCCGCTTCAGCCGCCGGACCGCCTGGTGGCCCTCGTACGCGAGATATCGCCGGAGGTCGTGGTGCTGGGCATTCCGTTCCAGATGGACGGGGGCGAGGGAGAGATGGCGAGAGAGGTGCGCGAGTTCGGCCGAAGGCTCGCGGAGGCGACCGGCGTTCGCGTGGTCGAGTGGGACGAGCGGCTGACGAGCGCCCTCGCCCGGCGGAGCCTCGCCGAGGCGGGCCGGCGCGGAAGGCGGGTTCCGAAGGGCCGGGAGGACATGGTGGCCGCGGCCCACCTCCTGAGAGCCTACATGGATTCGCTGGCGTGACGGCACGCTCCCGGCGACCGCTCGTCGTCGCGCGCGTCCTCGCTCCCGCCAGAGCCCTCACTCTCGCCAGCGGTCTCGCTCTCGTCGGCGCCTGCGGGAACGGCGGGGCCGAGGGCTACGTCGAGCTCCGGATTCCGGAGGGGGCGAGCGCTCGACAGATCGCCTCCAACCTCGAAGACGCGGGGCTGGTGGACTACCCGTCCGTGTTCGCTCTGTATGCCAGCTTCCGGGGAAGCGCGAGCTCGCTCAAGGCAGGGCTCTACCGCATCCCGGCCGGCGCCGGCTGGTCGCAGATCCTCCGCATGCTCGAGCGCGGCGAGGTCGTGACCTTCCCGATCACGATCCCCGAGGGTTTCGGGGTGCGGCAGATCGCGCCGCGCATCGCCCGGATCTCGGCCGTACCGGCCGATTCGGTCCTCCGCCTCGCCAGGGACAGCGCGCTCGTCGCCGAGCTTGGCGTGCCCGGACCCACACTCGAAGGATACCTCTTTCCCGAGACGTACCACTTCGCCGAGCGGACGCCGGCGGTGAGGGCGCTGGCGGCGATGACCGCCCGGTACAGGGAGTTCTGGGGCCCCGAGGAGATCGCCCGGCGCGAGTCTCTGGGCCTCACCGAGCGGGAGCTCGTGACGCTGGCCAGCATCGTGGAGAAGGAGGCCCGCTTGCCCGGTGAGCGGCCCATCATCGCTGGCGTGTACCTGAACCGCCTGGAGATCGGCATGCCGCTGCAGGCCGATCCGACCGTGCAGTTCGCGCTCGACTCCGTGCACGCCCGGCTGCTCTACCGGGACATCGAGCGTGTCGCGGACCACCCCTACAACACCTATACGCACCCCGGTCTCCCGCCGGGGCCGATCGCCTCGCCCGGCGAGGCCTCCCTGCGCGCGACGCTCTATCCGGCGCGAGTCCCGTATCTCTTCTTCGTCGCGCGGCCGGATGGCTCCCACGAGTTCACTCGGACCGAGCGGGAGCACATCAACGCGAAGAACCGGATACGGCGTGAGCGGGACGCGGGCAAGTAAGCTCTCCGAGCGGCTGACGCTCATGGTCATCACGGAGCCCCAGGCGGAGCGTTCCCTCACTGAAGTGGTGGAGGAGTGTCTGGATGCCGGTGCCACCGCGATCCAGCTGCGCGACAAGGAGGCCGCCACCCGGGCGCTCTACGAGCAGGGACTGGCCCTCCGGCCCGCGATCCGCAGGCATGGTGCCCTGTTCGTCGTGAACGACCGCATCGACGTGGCGGTCGCCCTCGAGGCGGACGGGGTGCACTTGGGCCCGGAGGACATCCCGATCGCGGCGGCGCGGAGGATCGCCCCGTCCCGCTTCCTGATCGGCTACTCGACGGACGACCCGGCCGATGCCAGGCGAGCCGCGGCGGAGGGCGCGGACTACCTGGGCGTCGGGGCGCTCTTCGGCACCGCGAGCAAGAAAGGCCTGGAAGACGAGGCGATCGGGACGAAGCGGCTGCGTGACGTGGTGGCGGCCGGCGGTATTCCCGTGGTCGGCATCGGAGGCGTCACGTCGGAGAACGCCGCCCGGGTCGCCGCCACCGGCGCCGGGGTGGCTGTGCTGAGCGCCGTCATGCGATCGGCCGAGCCCGGCGAGGCGGTTCGGAGGATCCGCGCGCGGATCGAGTCCGCATCCGCCGCGGGCTGAGCCGGCGATCCTTAGCGCCGGCCCGCGTCTTTCTTGGATGCCGGCTCAGTACGGTTAGTGCCGGCTCAGTAGGGCTGGTAGCTGAAATTCTGTCCGCCCACGGAAGCCTCGGCCATCAGCCCAGCCTTCGTCCGCGTGAAAACGACGACGCCGTCCTTGTAGTTCGCGCCATCGGCGGCGCCGGCCGTGATCGCGACCGCCGAGACCTGGGCCGCGAGCTCCAAGCCTCCCTGAGTGAAGCGCTCCAAGTCCACGGGCTCCTCGAAGAAGATGACCTCGCTGTACTCCTGACCGCCCACCTGCAGGCCGATGGTGACCTGGGTCATCGACGCCTTGCCGATCACCTTGCCGCTCTCGAAGACCTCTCCGTTCCCGTGGGCCCCGCCCACGCCGAATCCAGCCTTCCCGATGTTGGGGAAGACGACGTAGCCGGCCGCGTTCTCGAAGAACTCGGAGATCCCCGAATCGACCTGCTTGAACCTTTCGATCGTGTCGCGTACGTCCTGGCTCGGCTGCCGCCCCGGCGGATCTTCCTGGGCGGGCTCCTCCTGCTGAGCCGTCTCGTCGCCGCCCGGTGCCTCCTGCTGAGCCGCCTCATCACCGCCCGGTGCCTCCTGCTGAGCCGCTTCGTCGCCGGCCGGTGCCTCCTGCTCCGCCGAAACCAGCCGGGCTGAGGCCTCCTGGGCGGACTCCTCCTGGGTCTCCGCACACGCCTCCGTTCCCATGGCCAGCATCAAGACTCCAGCCAGCGCCAGGCCGGTGGTCGCACGCGTAGCGCGACCGGTCTTCCGAATACTCATCGTGTCATCTCCGCCTTGTGAAGAGGTCCGCGTGCCATCGGGTCGTCGAAGCACACGTTATCGCCCGGACCGCCATAGCCAAAGGCCCGCCCGGACTGGATCCGGACGGGCCTTCGAGTCGAAGCCGGCAGTGACCTACTCTCCCGGGGCCGTGAGGCCCCAGTACCATCGGCGCTGAAGGGCTTAACTGCTGGGTTCGGGATGGATCCAGGTGTTTCCCCCTCGCTATGACCACCGGCAAGCATATGAACAAGGTGCGAGCAAACGGGTCCCGGTGTGCCCGGGGACTCCAAAGACAAAAATCGACAGCCCTTCCAAATTCCAGCCCAACGGGCCAGAAAAAAGAGGAAAGGGATCAAGCCTCACGGCCTATTAGTACGGCTCGGCTGAAGCGCTTGCACGCCTTACACCTGCCGCCTATCAACGCAGTCGTCTCCTGCGGGCCTTTAGGCACCTTTCGGTGCGGGAGATCTCATCTCGGGGTGGGCTTCCCACTTAGATGCTTTCAGCGGTTATCCACTCCTGACGTAGCTACCCTGCGATGCCCCTGG
>DAOVWI010000186.1 GCA_030636765.1 Gemmatimonadales bacterium | reverse complement strand
GGATCGCCGCCGCCGCCCTGGAGGAAGCGTGAGGAGCTCCGGAGGCGGCTTCCGTTCCGGTGGCGGCTTTGGTTCCGGTGGCGGCTACCGCTCCGGCGGCGGCTTTGGTTCCGGTGGCGACTTCCGCTCCTTCGGCGGCGCGCTCTCCCACATGATGACGCCCTGGGTCAAGCGTCTCCTGTTGGCGAACGGCGCGGTCTTCCTGGCGGTGAACATGCTGGGGCTGGTGCCGCTGGGATGGGCCGCGGATGCCTTCGGCTTCTCCCCCGCGCGCCTGCTCATCCACCCCTGGTCGCCGTTCACCTACATGTTCCTGCACGGGAGCTTTTTCCACCTTTTCGCGAACATGCTGATCCTCTTCTTCTTCGGACCGCCGCTCGAGCGGGCGTGGGGAGGGCGTGAGTTCGTCCGCTTCTACGTGGCCGCCGGCATGGGAGGCGCCCTCTTCTCGCTCCTGCTCATCCAGTTCATCGGCACGCCCACGGTGATCGGAGCTTCGGGCGCGATCTTCGGAATCCTCCTCGCCTTCGCCCTCACCTGGCCCGACGCCCCGATCTACATCTGGTTCCTCTTCCCCGTGAAGGCCAAGTACTTCGTCGGGTTCATCGCCTTCTTTTCCCTGTACGCCAGCCTGGCCGGCGCGCGGGACGGAGTGGCGCACTGGACGCACCTCGGCGGCCTGGCCACCGGATTCCTGTACCTGCGCTACGGAGACCGGATCTCGTGGCGCATCGGAGCGCTCAAGAAGCGGTTGGGCCGGCGGGGGTCACGGCCCGTGGCGTCGGTACCCGGAGGCAAGCGACCCAAGAGCGCGTCTCGCCGTACCCGGCGAGGACGGGAAGGAGATCACCTGGACGAAGTGGACCGGATCCTCGACAAGATTCGGGAGAGCGGTATCGAATCCCTCTCCGACAAGGAGCGGCGCTTCCTGGACGACATGAGCCGGAGATACCGAGGCTCGGGCTAGAAGAGGTTCGGGCAAAGAGAGGTTCGGGCCAGAAGACCGTTTTTCTCTTTCCACCCCTTCGTCTCCCGCCTAGAATGGGATCCCCCGGCAGCTTTCACTCGGAGACAAGGAGGTATGGATGGCGCCGTCTGCCGCCGAATACGAGACTTCGCAGCTTCGAAACGTCGCCGTCGTGGGCCACGGCGGCGCCGGGAAGACGACCCTCGTCGACGCCATGGCCTACATCGGAGGCTTGACGCGTCGGCGAGGGGCGGTGGAGAAGGGCAACGCGCTCACCGACTTCACGTCCGAAGAAACGAGCCACGGCATCTCGATCAACCTCGCCGTCGCGCCCGTGCCCTGGAAGGACGTCAAGCTGAACCTCATAGACACGCCCGGCTACACGGACTTCTTCGGGGAAGCCAAGGCCGGCATCCGCGTCGCGGACGGCGCGCTCGTAGTCGTCGGTGCCCAGGAGGGCGTTGGGGTCGGTACGGAGAGGGCATGGGAAGCCTGTGAGGAGCGGGGTATTCCGCGGGTCGTCTTCGTGTCGATGATGGGACGGGAGAGCGCCTCGTTTGAGGAGACGTTCCAGCAGATCAAGAGCACGCTCTCGGCGGCCGCGATCCCGCTGGAGGTGCCGATCGGCGCCGGCGATGGGTTCCGTGGCATCGTGAACCTGTTCTCGGGTCGCGCCCACATGTACAGGGTGGGCTCCGACAAAGGCGAGTACGACGACGTCGAGGTCCCCGAAGAGCTGCAGGCAAGCGTGGATCGGTACCGCGAGCAGCTGATCGAAACGATCGCCACGGCGGATGATGATCTGCTGGAGGCATATCTGGAAGGCGAGGAGCTGGATCGCGAGCGCGTTCTCGAGGTGCTCGGCGCGGCGATGCGCAGGGGTGAGCTGTACCCGGTGTTTTGCGGCTCCGGCGAATCGGGCTGGGGTGTCCGGGCCGTTCTCAACAAGCTCGTCGAGCTCATGCCCTCGCCCGAGGAGGCGGGGCCCTTCCTGGCGGAGAGCCGGAACGGCGATCTAGTGGAGGTGACCGGCACCGACGGCGAGCCGTTCACGGCCCTCGTCTTCAAGACGACATCGGAGCCGCACGTAGGAGAGCTCTCTTACTTCCGGATCTTCAGCGGATCCGTGTACAACGGGCACACCGTGTACAACCCGGCCCACACGACGCCCGAGCGCATCACGCACCTCAGCACGCCGAGCGGGGCGGGTCGCAACGAAGTCGCGCGGCTGCACGCGGGCGACATCGGGGTCGTGGCGAAGCTGAAGGACACGCACACGGGCGACACTCTGTGCGCCGAGGGGAGGCGGCTCTCGCTGCCCGGCATCGAGTGGCCTCCGACCGACATCTCGATCGCGGTGCTGCCGAAATCCAGGGGCGAGGAGGACAAGCTCGCCAATGGTCTGTCCAAGCTGCACGAGGAGGATCCCACCTTCCGGTCCGGCTACGACCCCGAGCTCGGCCAGACGATCGCCCGTGGGCTGGGGGAGCTGCACCTCAACATCTGCTTCGAGAAGCTGAAGCGGAAGTACGGTGTGGGCATCGATACGGAGGAGCCTCGGATCCCGTACCGCGAGACGATCACCCGGGAGGCGCAGGGTCAGGGAAAATACAAGAAGCAAACCGGCGGTCGTGGCCAGTTCGGCGACTGCTGGATCCGCCTCAAGCCGCGCCCGCGTGGTGAGGAGTACGAGTTCGTCAACCGGATCAAGGGCGGCGTGATCCCCCACAAGTTCATCCCCGCGGTCGACAAGGGGATCCAGGCGGCTGCCCGGCAAGGCGTGCTGGCCGGCTACCCGCTCGTGGACTTCATGGTCGAGTGTTACGACGGGTCCTATCACTCGGTGGACAGCTCGGAGCAGGCGTTCAAGATTGCCGGCTCCATGGCCTTCAAGCGGGTGGCGCAGGACGCCGGGCCCGTTCTGCTCGAGCCGATCATGGAGGTGGAGGTCCGGACGCCCGAGGAGTTCATGGGCGAGGTGATAGGAGACCTCAACCAGCGGCGCGGACGGATTCTGGGGATGGAGTCGCGTGGGAGGTGGCAGGTCGTGAAGGCGCGGGTTCCGCTTGCGGAGCTCTACCTGTACTCGGCCGCCGTCCGCTCTCTGACCCAGGGCAAGGGGACGCACTCCCGCCACCTGCACGGGTACGATCCGGTGCCGCCGCACGTGGCCGAAAAGGTGATCGCGGAGGCGCGAAACGAACGGGAGTTGGCTGCGGCCGCACGCTAGTACACTGTAGGAGCAGCGGTTGTCCGGACACAGCAAGTGGGCGCAGATCAAGCGCCAGAAGGCCAAGAACGACCAGGCCCGCGGCAAGCTCTTCGCGAAGCTCGCCCGGGAGATCTCGGTCGCGGCCCGCCAGGGCGGCGGCTATCCCAACTTCAACCCTCGCCTGCGCACGGCCATCGACAACGCGAAGGCCGAGAACATGCCCAACGAGAACATCGAGCGGGCGGTCAAGCGAGGCACGGGGGACCTGCCGGGGGCGAGCTACGAGGAGTGCACGTACGAGGGCTACGGCCCCGGCGGGGCGGCGCTCTTCCTGGAGTGCCTGACGGACAACCAGAAGCGGACGATCGCGGAGATTCGCCACCTCTTTGACAGGAAGGGCGGCAACCTCGGGCGTGACGGATCCGTGGCCTGGATGTTCGACCGGCTCGGGCAGATCTACGTCGATGCGGCCCACCACGACGAGGACGCGCTCCTCGAGGCGGCGATGATGGTGGGCGCCTCCGACCTGCGTCGCGAGGAGGACGTGTACGTGATCACGACCGGTGCGTCGGAGCTGCACGCCGCGCAGGAGGGCCTTCGCGAGGCCGGGTTCGAGATCCGGTCGGCCGAGCTCGCCATGGTGCCGAAGTCCGAGGTGCGCGTCGAGGGACGGGCGGCCGAGCGGCTGCTCGGGATGTTGGCCGCGTTGGAAGAGCACGACGACGTGCAGCGGGTCTACTCGAACATGGATGTCGACGAGGCGGCGCTGGCGGCGGCCGCTTCGTAACTCAACAAAGACGTACGCAAGGGCG
>DAOVWI010000115.1 GCA_030636765.1 Gemmatimonadales bacterium | reverse complement strand
GTCAGCCAGAGAGGCTTCCAGCCGCTGGCGGTCTTCCTGCAGGCTCCGGATCGCCGCTTCGACCTGCGCCGTAGCGGGCCGGTTGCCTTCCGCGAAGCTCGGTTCCAACCTGAACAGGCCGGCGATCTCCGCCGTTTCCTCCTCGTAGCGGCGGATCACGGTCTCCGTGGCTACATCACGCCTCCGGACGCTGTCGGCGAGCGCGGCGATCCAGGTCGCGTGCCGATAGCCGCCGGCCGCCCGCCCGGCCAGCTCCCCCGCGCCGGAGGGCTGGCCCGGGTCGAGCCCCAGCGATGCGTCCGCCCGACCCAGCAGCGCGTCCGCTTCCGCGAGCGTCTCCGGCGCGTATCGGTCCGCTCGCGCCTCCATGGCGGCTTCGCGCAGGCGCCGGGCTTCACCGAGTACGCTGTTGCGGACCGCCTGTAGCTCGGCCTCCCGGTACAGCGTCTCCGCCTCGGCGGCTCGCCGTCTCGCGTCGTTCTGGTTGCCGTCCTCGATCTTTCGGCCCGTCTCCCGCGCCTTCTTCTCCGCCACCGACCATTCCGCCGAGGCGAACTGGGGCGCGTTCGCCGTGAGCGCGTCCCCACGAGCGGCCAGGGCGCCGCGCATCAACACCTCTCCGATCTCCTGGAGGGCCTCCGCTCCGTCGAGAGCCTCCTCGGCCTCCCGCAAACTCTTGCGAATGTCCTCGATCCGGCCGCCGCGACGGTGCTCCGCCTGCGCACGCCCCAGCCGGTCGGCTGCGCGCTCCATGTGGCGGGGCGCGATCAGGCTCAGCCCACGGGTCTGGTCCTCCGTGTACCGATTCGCCGTGTCCCGAAGCTCGGCCTCCAGCGTCTGGGCGGACGCCGGCGTTGGGCCGCCCAGGAGAAGCGCGACGGCCAGCGCCGTCATCGCTGCCGGCCCCATCCGCACGGCTTGCGGTAAGATCATCCCGAACCCGATCCGCACGGTCACCGTCGCCGGCCGCTGGCGGGAGAAGCGTCGATCGAGAGCGCGATCACGATTCCGACGATCTGAAGAGCGCCCCACTCGCCGCCGTACCAGTGCTGGACGGCCGTGTACCAGAGCAGGGTCGTGGGGAGAAAGACGAAGCCGAGAACGGGCCAGAGCGCCGAGTCGAAGAGGCCCTCGAACCAACTCGTCAGCAGCCAAAGGAGAACGACAAGAGCGCGAGGCGCGATAAGCGCCCCGAATGCGAACAGGCACGGCATCAGCCATCTCCGGCCGAGGTTCCGATCCCACCGAGCACCGTCACCAAACTAACAGGTCGTTGGCTCAGCGACCTGTTAAGGCGTTGGGCTTGAGGGCAGGGCCTGACCGTCAGGCCATGACCACTGCAGCCCCTACCCGCTGGAGCAGCTCGCCCAGTATCGTCTCGCCCTTGTCACGGGCGTACCAGCGCCGCGTGTCGACATAGATCTCCTCGTTGGGGCGCATGCCCCCGGCCTTCTCGCCGAGCACGAACTCCTGCAGCTCGACGGGCCTCGGCCCCCAGGCTCCGATCGGTTGGAACGCCTCGTCCAGGATGATCGCCATCGGGATGGAACGACTGCCGTTCGTGAGGTAGCGGTCCATCAGCTCCAGGTTCTCATCTCGCTTGATGATCCGGAGCTCGAAGTTGGGCACGTCCTCCGCGAATCTGGCGAGGACGGGGACGGAGTTCGACGCGTCGCCGCACCAATCCTCCGACAGCACGAGCAGCTTCCAGCCGCTGCCGATCTCGGCCGCGAGCCGTATCGCCGACTCGGGGGTCCGGCTTTTCTTGTAGATGCCCTCCCAGAGGGAGCGGTTCTTCTCCACCTCGTTGGCAAGGTAACGATCGAAGGTGAACGCTCGCTCCCAGTAGTCGCGGTAATCCAGTTCGGCTGTCATCTTCTATCTTCCTGTGCTTCGTGGATACGTTGTCCAGGCCGATCCTGCCGCACGTCAGCGGTCGGGATCGCTGCTGTTCCTGACCCATATAACAATCGAGGGTTCCCGGCGCGGGGTCAGGCTGGGGATATCATCCGTAAATACAGGCAGTTAGCCGAAGGAGACGAGGATGGAAGCGGGAGCGTTGAGCCATTCGGAAGCGGCCACACAATCCGTGACGGGAAGCGCGAGGCCGCCCGTACCCGTCAACGAACCGACGCTCGGATACGCGCCTGGGTCGGCCGAGCGAGAGGCCCTGAAGGCTCGCCTCGCCGAGATGAGGGGCGAGACGATCGAGATCCCGCTCATCATCGGTGGCGAGGAGGTGCGAACCGGCGACACGGCCGAGATGGTTATGCCGCACGACCACGGGCACGTGCTGGCGACCTGGCACAAGGCGGGTGCGGCCGAGGCGAAGCGGGCGATCGCGGCGTCCGCCGACGGCTGGCGAGAATGGGCGAGCTGGAGCTTCGAGGATCGGGCCGCCGTCTTCCTGCGGGCGGCGGAGCTGCTCGCAGGCCCGTGGCGGGACACCGTGAACGCGGCCACGATGCTGGGCCAGAGCAAGACAGCTCACCAGGCGGAGATCGATAGCGCCTGCGAGCTCATCGACTTCTGGCGGTTCAACGTCCACTTCGCGAGCCGCCTCTACGAGGAGCAGCCGGCGTCCGCCGCCGGCGTGTGGAACCGGCTCGACTACCGGCCGCTCGAAGGGTTCGTCTGGGCCATCACGCCCTTCAACTTCACGTCGATCGCCGGCAACCTTCCGACGGCGCCCGCGGTCATGGGGTGCGTGTCGATCTGGAAGCCTGCCTCTTCGGCCGTGTACAGCGCCTACTACATCCTGCGACTCCTGGAGGAGGCGGGGCTTCCTCCAGGCGTGATCACCTTCCTGCCGGGCAGATCGTCGGCGACCAGCGATGTGTTCATGTCGAGCCGGGAGCTGGCCGGGATCCACTTCACCGGCTCGACAGCTGTCTTCCAGCAGCTCTGGAAGGGGGTGGCCTCCAATCTGCAGAGCTACCGGTCCTACCCGCGGATCGTGGGAGAGACAGGAGGGAAGGACTTTATCGTCGCCCACCCGAGCGCGGATCCCAGGGCTCTGGCCGTGGCGATCGTCCGGGGAGGCTTCGAGTACCAGGGCCAGAAGTGCAGCGCGGCGTCGCGCGTCTATGTGCCCGACGACCTCTGGCCGGATGTCCGGGCTCACGTGCTCGAGATGGTCGACGAGATTCACGTCGGCGACCCGACCGATTTCCGAAACTTCATGGGGGCGGTGATCGACCGGCCCGCCTTCGAGAGCATCTGCGCGTACGTGAAGCACGCCAGGTCGGCGGAAGGCCTGGAGATCCTGGCGGGCGGAGACTGCTCGGACGAGGTGGGCTACTTCATCGATCCGACGGTCGTTCTCAGCGAGGATCCGACAAGCCGACTGATGTGCGAGGAGATCTTCGGGCCGGTCCTGACGATCCACGTGTATCCGGCGAGGCGGTGGTCGGAGACCCTTCGGCTCGTCGATGAAACGTCTCCGTATGCCCTGACCGGCGCGGTCTTCGCCACGGAGAGAGCTGCGGTCCGGGAGGCGATGGCCGTCCTCCGGTACTCCGCCGGCAACTTTTACGTCAACGACAAGCCGACGGGCGCCGTGGTCGGCCAGCAGCCGTTCGGCGGCGGGCGGGCGAGCGGCACCAACGACAAGGCCGGCTCCTGGCTGAACCTGATCCGCTGGGTCTCGCCGCGAACGATCAAGGAGACGTTGGTGCCGCCCACGGAGTACGCGTACCCGTTCATGGAGGCGGAATAGACGAGACCTGCGGCGCCGGCGTTCTTTGAGCGTGCGCGTCCGGCCGGTAGATTGAGCGACCCGCTTCAGGGCGGCGGCTCCGGGTGGAAACTCAGAAGGAGACGGGGATGGCGAGGTTTACCGACGAAGAGCTGATGCGGAAGGTCCAGGAGGGCTTCATCGTCGAGTCCGAAGCCGACATGACCGAGACGTACAAGAAGGCGCTCATCGGGCAGCTCACCGTTCAGGGCGACACCGAGCTCATGAGCGCGCCCGCCTACTTCATGGCGGCCAAGGACGCGCCTTCCACCAACACGATGGTCTCGGCGACGGCGATCATCCAGGACGAGCTGGGCCACGCCAACATCGCGTACCGCCTGCTCGAGGACCTCGGCGTGAGCCGCGACGAGCTGCTCTACGAGAGGCCGCCGGCGAGGTTCAAGAACCCGTACGGCTTCGACCAGCCGCTGGTGAACTGGGCGGAGCTGGTGACGGCCAACGGCCTGTACGACCGAGCGGGGATCACACTCCTCGGCGACGTGCACCGGCACACCAGCTACGGGCCGCTGAAGCGCGGTCTGGTGAAGGTGGGGATGGAGGAGAACTTCCACCTTCGGCACGGCGAGGTGTGGATGAGGCGGCTGTGCGAGGCCGGTGGTGAGGCACGCGACATGGTTCAGCACGCCGTCGACTGGATGTTCCCGATGGGCGTCGAGTGGTTCGGCATGCCCGACGAGAAGAAGCACCACAACGCGCAGCTCGACTTCAAGCTCAAGGGGATGACGAACGACCAGCTGCGGCAGACGTGGCTGAAGGCGGTGGTGCCGCTGTGCGACGAGCTGGCCATCGACGTCCCGGCGCACGGGAACCCGGATACCGAGCAGATCGAGCTCGAGTTCGAGTTTCCGGTCCAGTACGATCCCGACGCGAAGCGATGGCTCTTCGACGAGCCGATCACGTGGGACCAGGTGTGGGATCGCTGGCGTGCCCGCGGGCCGATGAACGAGGAGTTCGTCGAGTCGGTGCGCAGGAGTCGTCTTTCCGTCGAGAGGATGCTGGCGGCGTGAAGGAGATGAACTTCGCCGCCGTGCTGGCGGAGAGCCTGGGTGAGGGACGAGTCCTCCCCTCTCCGCCCGAGTGGACCAAGCCCCCCGCGGACCTGGCGGAGAAGTGCCGGCGGGCGCTCTACGAGGTTTCGGATCCCGAGTTCCTTATCTCGCTCGTCGACCTGGGGCTCATCTATGGGATCTCCGCGGACGAGCGGAGCGGGGAGGTTGCGGTTCGGCTCACGTTCACGGCGACCGCCTGCCCTTGCACGGACTTCATCAAGTGGGACATCCGGGAGCGTCTGCTGCAGCTGCCGGAGGTAAGCGACGTGAAGGTCGAGGAGGTGTGGGATCCGCCGTGGACGACGTCCCGGATCAGCGACCGCGGCCGCGAGATCCTCCAGGACGCGGGGATCGCCATCATCGGGTGACGCGCTCGGCCGCTTCGCACATGGACTTTGAAGGGAAAGGCGGAGAGGCTCCTGATGGGTAAGCTTCAGCTATACGAGGTGTTCGCCCGCCGGCAGCGGGCTGACCGATTCGAGCACATCGGCTGCGTGGAGGCGCCGAACTCGGACCTGGGCCGGGTCTACGCGTGGCAGACGTACGACGAGGCGAAGTGGTTCGAGATGATCGTGGCGCCGCGGGACGCGTTCCACTGCGTCAACCGACCGGAGCAGCCGTTCACTCTCCACCCGTCGGAAGAGGCGCTGACTTGAAGCGCCTTGCGATCGGAGTTGAGCGGTGACGGAAGGGACGAAGGGATACGCGAAGCCGGCCGACCTGCCTGACGACGTGCGGGACCACCTCGGCTCTTTGCTGATCGTGCTGGCGGACAACAAGCGCCTCCTCGGGATGCGCTATTCCGACTGGCTCCTCGGGGCGCCCGCGCTGGAGGCGGGGATCGCCTGCTCCGCGATGGCGCAGGACGAGTGGGGTCACGGCCGCATCCTGTACGCGATGCTCCGCGACTTCGGGTACGAGGCGAATCAGCTGGAGCACGAGCGGGAGGCCTCCGAGTACCGGAACATGGAGCTTCTGGACGGTCCCGCCGGAGAGTGGCCGGACCTGCTCGCGCTGAACCTGCTGCTCGACACGGCCCTGTCGGTCCAGTTCGAGGCGATGGCGGAGAGCCGGTTCGAGCCGGTGCACTACAAGGTGAGCAAACTGCTCGACGAGGAGCGTTTCCACTTCGAGCACGGTCGCGGTTGGGTGACCCGACTCGGCAGCACGGACGCGGGACGCGAGGCGCTCCGGCGCTCGTTCCGTCCGGTCTGGGAGGCATGCCTGCGGTGGTTCGGCCCGGACGGCGACGAGGCCGGCCGTGCGCTGCACCAGGCGGGGATCACGGACAAGGACGCGGCCGGCCTGCGGGCCCGCTGGCTGGAGCGCGTCGGCCCCGTGGTTGAGGCTGGGCAGCTCGAGCTCGCCGAGATGGATGGCGGAGGCTCGGGCGTGTGGCTCAGCCGGGTCGAGCCGTCGTGGGACGGCTGGGATCCGGACGTGCGCCGGGGAGCGCGGGGCGGGCCCGACGCCGACATGCTCGCTCGCGTGCGCGGCGACAAGAACCGACCGCTGCTGATGGACTGATACCGAAAGACGGCCAGGCGGAATGCTACCATGTCAAAGCGCAAAGACGGCCGCGATGAGGACGACGGAAGCCGGAGGAAGGAGAGCACGCCCGTTTCAGGCGCGTCCGAGCTGAACACCCCGCTCCACACCGAGGAGCTTCCCGCTGCGATCGAGTGCCCGTTCTGCGGCAGTCGGAACAGCGAGCAGTTCTCGACGTTCGGCAGCTCCCTCTCCCTCACGCAGTACTACTGCAACGCCTGCCGCACGGTCTTCGAGGCGTTCAAGTGGAGGGGCTGAGCGGCGGGCCTGGGTCCTGACTCCCAGCGCGATCTCACCAGCCACCTCCACGATCGCCTCACACCGCGTCACTCTCCATGTCACTGTCCGCATCACGCGCCACGATGTCATGGACGCTTGACATAATATCAAAGGTGTATTACCTAGCGGAGTGTCAAGTAACCTTGATAGGAGAAGACCGATGGAAAGCGGACAGGCTTTGCCAAGAGAAAGAAAGTTGAGCTTTCGCAGGGCCTGTAGGGCCCATATGACGCAGGCTGACAAACGTAACTCGCGCATCTTCACGCTGTGG
>DAOVWI010000248.1 GCA_030636765.1 Gemmatimonadales bacterium | reverse complement strand
CGTGGCCGTGAAGCAACCGATCGATGGCCTCATGCTCTCCAACAGCATTCGGGCCGGACTCACGGGTTTCGCGCGGACGCTCGCCAACGACGTCGCGCCCCACGGGATAACGGTGAACAACGTGCTTCCCGGATACACGCGCACGGAGCGGCTCGTCGAGCTAGCCGAGCATCTCGCATCGACTGGGGGCGCCGAGAGCCTGGAAGCGGTCTTCGGAACGTGGGAGGAGGAGATCCCGGCAGGCAGACTCGCCGATCCCAGCGAGCTCGGGGCGCTTGTCGCGTTCCTCGCCTCGGAGCGTGCCGGTTACATCACCGGAACCTCGATCGCCGTGGACGGAGGCTGGACGCGCGGCCTCCTCTAAATGCGAGACAGATAGATGCGGGACGGATCGATGCCGACGGACACCCGAGGGCGCGAGCCGGGCCGGCTCGTCGATCAGATCGGCTGCAGGTCCTCTCTCGCGGCGGCTTCGGCGGCGGGCCGATCCACCTTCCCTGCCGGCGTCGTCGGCAGATCCACAAGGAAGCGAACGAGCCGGGGTCGCTTGTAGGGCGCCAGGATCGCGGACATCTCCTCGCGTAGGGCTCCCGGCTCGGGATCTCCGCCTTCGGCGACGAGCGCGGCCCCGACGACGACGCCCCACTTCGCATCCTCCACCCCGAACACGACCGCCCCACGGATGGAGGTCAGCGTCTGCAGCGCACTCTCGATCTCCAGGGGATCGACGTTCTCGCCGCCGGTGACGATCAATCGATCGAGCCGTCCGAGAACATGGAGCTGCCCCGAGGCGTCCAGCTCGCCTTCGTCGCCCGTCGCGAGCCAGCCCTCGGCATCCACGCCTGCCCAAACCCGATCTCGCTGCACGTAGCCGCTGAACAGCATCGGGCCCCGGACCTGTATCTCTCCATCGATGATGCGCAGCTCGACCCCGTCGAGAGGCGCCCCGGAGCCGATCTCGCCGCGGTTGCATGTGCCGTATCGCTGCGTCGTGACCTGCGAGCAGCTCTCCGTGAGGCCGTACGTGGTCAGTACGGGAACGCCTCGATCGGCGGCCCGAGACAGGAGGTCCTGGCCAGCCGGACCGCCGCCCAGGAGGAGAGCTCGCAGGTGGGTCGGCGGGCTCCAGGCAGGATCGGCCTCCAGCATCGCCTCGAGCATCGGGGGCACGAGCGAGGCGAGCGTGACCCGGTGCTCCTCGATGGCGCGCATCGTCCACCCCGCGTCGAAACGTCCGGGCGGCGCAAGCACGGTGCATCGCCTCGCGATCAGGGCACGCACCAGGATCGACAACCCCCCGACGTGGGCGAGGGGAAGCGCCAGCAGCCAGCGATCTTCGGCTCTCCAGCCCAGGTTCTGGGCGCTCGCCCTGGCCGATGCCAGGAAGGCCCTCCTGGAGAGAAGGACCCCCTTCGCCTCCCCGCTCGTGCCCGAGGTGGGAACCACCGCCAGGATCGACTCGGGATCGATAGAGGGCGTCGCCCAAGTGCCCGTGCCCTGAGCCGGCTCGGAGTCCTCGACGGCCGCGGCAGGATCGATCTCCAGGGCCGGATCAAGCAGTTCCGACAGCAGTTGGCGCTCTCGCTCCGTGGCTCTCGAATGGATCAATCCTACCGGCACGCCCATCTCGAAGGCCGCCAACAGCGTGACGACGGCCTCCGGCTCTCGGCGTGCCACGACCGCCACGGGGCCGCTCGCGGGGCCCGGCTGCTCGGCGAGCCGCGCCCTCAACCACGCGGCAACGTCGGTCGCCGAGGCGGCCAGCTCCGCGAAGGTGTAGGCCCGATCGCCGGCGATGAGCTCGATCCGATCTGGCGCTTCGAGGGCCTCATCCCAGACGCTCAGCTCGCCGCCGTTCATCATCCGACCTCCCTCCATTCTCCGGGGCCGTCCAGGGAAGCGAGCGGCGGAAGCCCGAGGCCGGGCCGGTCGTGGGAGAGTATCTCGGCTCGGCCGTATGCGGGGAGCTCGAGGGCCGGCCACATG
>DAOVWI010000181.1 GCA_030636765.1 Gemmatimonadales bacterium | reverse complement strand
GGCCGTCGACTTGGGCCCCGCCGCTACGAGCGTGGCCGTCAGCCCGGGCCCGGCCCCGTCGGCCGCGGATTGAGGAAGCGATGCTGCGGACGAACCTCAAGATCCTCTTCACCGTGATCGGCACCCTGGCCGTGTATACGGCCGTCGCCAACATGATTCCGCAGGTCCAGTCGGAGGTGCCCGAAGAAACTGCGATCGGTGCGGACGCTACGCCCGAGCAACTGGTCGCGATCGGGCAGGAGCTGTACGAAGGCGCCGGAGGGTGCACCGCCTGCCACGGCCTGGGCACGCGCGCACCGGACCTGCTCGGTGTGATCGGGCAGGTCTGCGGGGACCGCCGCGAGGGCCTGGAGTGCAAGGAGTACATCCTTCAGTCGCTTACCGAGCCGAGCTCGTTCGTCGTGGAGGGGTTCCAACCGATCATGCCCGACCTGCGCCGCACGCTCTCGGAACCCCAGGTCTGGGCACTCGTGGCCTTCCTCCAGAGCCAGGGAGGCCAGGTGACCGTCACGGCGGCCGACATCCCCCGGGCCGAAGTCACGGCTGCGGGTGGGCAGGCCATAGGGGATGATGGCGGCGCGGCGGCCGCAGACGCGGCGGTCACCGATCCGGTGGAGCTTCTTCGGACGAACGCGTGCTTCGCGTGCCACCAGCTCGGAGAGGAAGGCGTGGCGCTCGGGCCTGCGTTCGAGACGATCGGCACGCGCGACGCGGAGTACATCCGCCGGTCGATCCTGCTGCCCAGCGCGGACACCGCGCAGGGCTTTGAGACGGTGGCCGGCACGATGCCCGCGAACTTCGGGGATCAGCTGACGGCCGCTCAGCTGGAGACGATCGTGCGCTTCCTGTCCAGCCAGCGGTGAGACGATGAGTCGATTTCGCTCCTATCTCTCACATCCGTTGTGGGGCTCCCTGCTGCTCCTGGTGTTCTCGTATCTCGTCCTCAAGTTCGGCATCGGTTACCTGCTGCCGGCAATCGGCGTGCACAGCGCTCCCGTCCCGAGCAGCGTCCTGCTCCAGTACATGCTCACGGTTCTCGTCGCGGTCTTGCTGTATGTGAGCACGGACGAGGGGCGTTGGAGGGCGTTCAAGCAGCCGATCCGCGACGTGATGGTGGATCCTGCCAGGCGCACGATGCGAGCGGTGCTTCTCGTGGCTTTCCCCGTGCTCGCAGGCGTTGTTACGTACGGCCGAGTTCGCGCCGAGGTGGGCGCTCCCCCCTCTCTCCGTTCGATCCATCCCGCGCCCCCGAACGAGATCACGCTCCGAGGTCAGACGATGCATCTCCCGGGCCTCGAGAACCCGCTGCGGGAGGGCGGTTTTCTGGAGGAGCGCGTGCGCACCGGAGGACGTTTGTACGTTCAGAACTGCGTGCCGTGTCACGGCGACCGCTTGGACGGTGATGGGCCGGCGGCGCACGCGCTGAACCCGGTTCCGGCGGACTTCACCGACAACGGGACGATCAGCCAGCTGACCGAGAGCTACGTCTTCTGGCGCATCGCCAAGGGCGGCCCCGGGCTGCCCGTCGAGGGGGCACCCTGGAACTCCGCGATGCCGGCATGGGAAGACATCCTCACGGCCGATGAGATCTGGTCGGTTATCCCCTTTATCTACGAGCGCTCCGGCTCCAGGCCGCGCACGTGGGAGGAGGCGGAGGGGTCCGGCGACGGGGGCGGGGGCTGATGGCGCTTCGAACGCCGTGGTTGATCGCCGTGTTCGCGGCTCGGCTCGCTTCGCGCCGCTGTTTGCTCGTGATGCCTGCTCTCCTCGTGGCCGGTCCGGCAGCCGCTCAGGACGTCGAACGTGGCGAGGCGATCTATCGAACCTGGTGTCAGGAATGCCACGGCGAGGACGGCAAGGGCGATGGTCCGGCGGCGGACCGGATGCTTCCGCGGCCCCGCGACTTCGTCGCCGCGAGATACCAGATCCGCACGACGGCGAGCGGGGAACTGCCGACCGACGACGATCTGATGCGGGTGATGCGCGAAGGGCTTCCTGGCACGGCGATGCCGGGCTGGCCGAACCTGAGCGACGACGAGAAGCGGGATGTCATCGCCTACATCAAGAGCCTCTCCCCGTTCTTCGAGCGCGAGACCCCGGAGACCCTCGAACGCTCGGCCGATCCGGGAGGTGGAGTGGAGGAGGCGGCGGTCGGCCGGGAGATCTTTGAGCGGCTCGAGTGCGATCGTTGCCACGGCCGGCTGGGTAGGGGAGATGGGTCCTCGGCCGCCTCGCTCGAGGATTGGCGGGATCTGCCGATCCGCGCGGCCGATCTCACGGAGCCCTGGCTGTTCAACGGCGGGATGGGCGCGGACGCGATCCACACGCGCTTCCTCACGGGACTCGATGGCACGCCGATGCCGTCGAACCAGGACGCTCTCGAGGCGGAGATCGTGACGGAGCAGGATCTCTGGCACCTGGCGCACTACGTCGCGAGCCTGGGACCGGAGCGGGCGCCCGACGTCGACGAGGTCGTGCGGATCGAGCGCCGGGAGACCCTGCCCGGCGGTCCCGACGACGAGGCGTGGGAGAGCGTACGCGCGTTCTACGTGCCCCTCGTCGGACAGATCGTCGAGGCCCCGCGCCAGTTCTCCCCGACGGTGGACGGCGTGTGGGCTCAGGGCGTCCACGACGGCTCCGAGCTCGTGCTCCGGATCGCGTGGGATGACCCGTCGAACAGCCCTGATCCGGAGTGGCAGGAATGGCAGGACAGGATCGCGGCGACGCTCTATGCGGACGAGATCGAGATCCCGACGGATCCGCTGCCGGATCTCCTCTTCGTCCAGTTCCCGTCCGAGGTGCCCGAGGGTCGCGAGAGACCGTACTTCCTGATGGGAGACGGACGGGATCCGGTCTACGTGTGGCTGTGGCACAGCCGGCGAGGCGCGGTCGAGGCACGCGCGGCGGGACTCGGAGCGGTCGAGGCGTTAGGTTCGGCGGGCTCTGGCCTCGCGGCAAGCACCAAATGGGAGGCCGGGCGGTGGAGGGTGGTCTTTCGCCGGCCGCTGGCGACCGAAGAGGAGGGAGCTCTCGGGTTCGAGGAGGGTGTCCCGATCCCGGTCGCCTTCTTTGCGTCGGATGGGAGCAGCGGGGAGACCGGGGGGCGAGGTGCCATCAGCAGCTGGTACTACGTCGTGCTGCAACCGCCCACGTCTCGCGCCGTGTTCGTCGCGCCCTTGATCGCCATGCTGGTGACAGGCGGCCTGGGCATGTTCGCGGTTCGGTGGGCTCAGAGGAGCGTGCATTCAGAGGGCCGGGGCTGAGCGCCGGCCCGGATCCGTCAACAGGAGGAGAAGAGGATGTTCGACAGAACGCGCACTTGGGCGACCGTCGCGGCTGCCTGCCTCGCATGGGCCTGCGGGGGTAGTGGAGATGCCGGAGCAGGGGGGGAGGCGCCTGCCTCGGAAGAGGCAGCGGAAGCGGCGCCCGTCATCGATCCTGCCACGGCCGGTACGATCGCGGGGGTGATCGCCTTCGAGGGCGAAGCGCCCGGGCCCCAGACCATCGACATGTCGGAAGAGCCGGACTGCGCCGACGGGTACGGGAGCGAAGGTCCGCTCACGCAGAGCGTGGTCGTAAACGACGGCCGGCTGGCGAACGTGTTCGTGTACGTGAAGGAGGGTCTAGACCTCACGTTCCCGACGCCGTCCGACCCGGTGGGGCTGAACCAGGAGAAGTGCCGGTACCACCCGCACATCCTGGGCCTCCAGGTGGACCAGCCGCTGCAGATCTCCAACAGCGATCCGCTGCTCCACAACATCAACACACAGCCGTCGCTGAACCGGGGCTTCAACATCAGCCAGCCCCAGGCGGGGATGCAGACGACACGCGACTTCAGCGTGCCCGAGGTGATGATACCGGTGAAGTGCGACGTGCACGGGTGGATGAGCGCGTACATGGGCGTCCTGGACCATCCCTACTTCGCGGTGAGCGCCGCGGATGGCTCGTTCTCCATGCCCAACCTGCCGCCCGGGCAGTACGTGGTCGAAGCGTGGCACGAACTGTACGGCGTTCAGAGCGTGGACGTGGCGGTAGGCGAAGGAGAGACGGCGGAAGTCAGCTTCACGTACAACGCCGG
>DAOVWI010000038.1 GCA_030636765.1 Gemmatimonadales bacterium | reverse complement strand
TGGCCATGGGCGCCACCGTGGTCGATTGGGAGCAGAACGTCCTCAAGGAGGGCGACAACGGCTGGACCTGTTTCCCAACGCCAGCGAACTTCGAGAAGGCTCCGATGTGCCTCGACGAGCCGTGGCTCGCCTGGGCCAATGGTTGGATGAACCAGGAGCCCGTGGCCATCGACCGCGTAGGCATAGGTTACATGCTCGCGGGCGATTCCGGCGCCAGCAATTCCGATCCGTATGCGGAGGAGCCGACGGACGATTGGGTCGTCACCGGACCTCATCTCATGGTCATCGTCCCGAACAACGCGGGCCTGGAGGGCATCACGACCGAGCCGGGTGGCGACGGGCCGTGGGTGATGTGGGCCGGCACGCCCTACGCCCACATCATGGTGCCCGTCCGCTAGCGCCGAGCTCGCCAACCTCGCGCGGCGGCGCTGCGGGCGCGCCAGCACGAACCGGCCGCGCGAGCGGCGTTCAGCTGAACGCCGCGATGCCCGTGATGTCCTGGCCGAGAATCAGGGTGTGCATGTCGTGCGTGCCCTCGTACGTGTAGACCGACTCCAGGTTCGCCATATGGCGCATCGCGGAGTACTCCACCAGGATCCCGTTCGCGCCGAGAAGGCGGCGCGCCTCGCGAGCGCACTCGCACGCCATGTCCACGTTGTTCCGTTTGGCGAGCGAGACCTGCTGCGGCCGGACCCTGCCCTCGTCCTTCAGCCGGCCGAGGCGTAGCGCGAGGAGCTGGGCCTTGGTGATCTCGGTAAGCATCTCGGCGAGGCGGACCTGCTGGATCTGGTAGCCGGCGATCGGCTTCTCGAACTGCACCCGGCTCTTCGCGTACTCCAGCGCCTCCGAGTAGCACGCCATCGCCGCGCCGATGACCCCCCAGGCGATCCCATAGCGCGCCTGCGTAAGGCATTTGAGGGCGCTCTTCAGCCCCCCGCTGTTCGGCAGGAGGTTGGTCTCCGGCACGCGCACGTCCTGCAGGGCGAGCTCGCTCGTGTCGGACGCGAGAAGCGACAGCTTCCCCTTCTGATCCTTGGCGGTAAAGCCTTCACGGTCGGTCTCGACGATGAAGCCTCGGATCGACGCCACGTCGGCCACATCGCCCGTTTTCGCCCAGATGATCGCCACGTCGGCCATCGAGCCGTTCGTGATCCACATCTTCGAGCCGTTCAGCACCCACTCGTCGCCGTCCTTCACGGCGCGGGTCAGCAGCCCGCCGGGGTTTGAGCCGAAATCGGGCTCCGTGAGCCCGAAGCACCCGATCGCCTCCCCACTCGCGAGCTTCGGAAGCCACTCGCGCCGCTGCTCCTCGGAGCCGAACTCGTAGATCGGGTACATGACGAGCGCCCCCTGCACCGAGCAGAAGGAACGGATCCCCGAGTCGCCCCGTTCCAGCTCCTGCATGATGAGGCCGTACGCCACGTTGTTGAGGCCCGCGCAGTCGTACTCCTCCGGCAGGTTCGCGCCCAGGAATCCGAGCTCGGCCATCTGTGGGATGAGCTCGCTCGGGAAGGTGTGCTCCATGTAGTGGTGCTCGATGATCGGGATCACCTCGCTCTCCACCCAGTCGCGCACCAGGTCTCGCACGGCCCGCTCGTCGTCCTCGAGCAGGTCGTCCATCTCGAAAAAGTCGACGCCTTCGAAAGCCATCTATTCTCGCTCCGGTTGATGAATCCTGATCGTACTTCCCCGGCTGGTCAGCCGCCCCTGAACGTCCGGAAGGCCAGCGCCGCCATCCCGATCGCCAGCCCGGCGCCCGCCACGGAGCCGATCGCTCCGTAATGTCCGGGGTTCACGGCCAGCACCAGACCGAGCATGAAGCCGGCGCTGGCCGCGGCCAGCGCCAGGTTTCGAGCCCCCGGCCGACGCGCTCTCATCCGAACGGACCCAGCTTCGCCCGCGTCCACCGGGCATACCCTCGCACGACCTCGCGGCCGATCCGGTAGCCCAAATAGTACGCGGCCGCCAGCGGCAGCAGCCAGGCGTAGGAGGGCAGCACGTCGAATCGGCCGCCGAGAAGGGTCCAGACGGCGAACGGCAACACGATCGCAGCCGCGATCAGGTGGGGCGCCCGCCGGGTCCTCCTGGCCAGATCGGCCTGGCAGGAGGCACACCAGCCCGCATCATCCATCTCGTCCTCGGGGTGCGAGGCGCCGCAGGCGCGGCAGCGAGCCGACTCGCCGCGCGCCCTCAGCCCCCAGTCTCCGTCCCGCCCGGTCGGCACGGCCCGGTCAGACGGCGGCGACATCTCGGGCGAGGTGGTCGATGACGGCGGACACAAAGTCCTCCGTCCCGGCCTCCCCTCCGAGATCGGGCGTGAGCACGCGGCCCTCCCGCAGCGTCTCCTCGAGGGCCGTCCGGATGCGCCCGGCGAGCCCGCCCTCGTCCAGGTGGTCCAGCATCAGGCACGCGGCGAGGACGAGCGAGGACGGGTTGGCGATCCCCTGGCCCGCGATATCCGGCGCCGATCCGTGCACCGCCTCGAAGATCGCCGCGTCCGTGCCGATGTTGGCGCCGGGCGCGAAGCCGAGGCCGCCGATCAAGCCGGCCACGAGATCCGAGAGGATGTCGCCGAACATGTTCTCCGTGACGATCACGTCAAACTGGTACGGATCGAGCACGAGCTGCATCGCCGTGTTGTCGACGATCTTTTCCTCGAACCGGATCCGGCCCTCGTACTCTTCGGCCACGTGCCGGCCCACCTCGAGGAAGAGCCCCTGCGTGCACTTGAGGATGTTCGCCTTGTGGACGAGCGTGACCCTCTCGCGGTCATGCTGAAGCGCGTACTCGAAGGCGAAGCGCACGATGCGATCCGAGCCGTAACGGGTGATCAACATCACGGATTCGGCCACGGCTTTCGGATCCTTGTCCATGCCGATGAAGTGCTCGATCCCCGCGTACAGACCCTCCGTGTTCTCGCGCACGATCACCAGATCGAGATCCGGGTAGCGCGCTTTCGGCAGGATCGTCTTCGCGGGCCGGACGTTCGCGTACAGGTCGAAGTGCTTGCGCAGCGCCACGTTGATCGACCGGAATCCCGAGCCGATCGGCGTGGTCAGGGGTCCCTTGAGGGCGAGGCGCGTGCCCTCGATCGAGTCCAGAGTCTCCTGCGGCAGGGGATCCTGGCCGAGCTCGACCGCGGCCATGCCGGCGACGTGCTCGTCCCACTCGATCGGCGCGCCGGCCGCCTCCAGGACGCGAAGGGTGGCCGCCGTGATGCCCGGGCCGATCCCATCGCCCGGTATGAGCGTGGCCGTGGTTGCCATCGTTCAGTTCTCCCTGAAGCGGGGAGCGTACTCGAATCGCGTGTGATCCTCCCCGTACCGGACGAGATCCTCGAGATGTGCAGGGTTCCGCGTGCCCTCCAGCCGCGCCTTCGCCACCCTCCGGACCGCTTCCCGCCAGGTCACGGACGTCAGCTCATCCCGGAGAAGCATCGCCGACGCGACCAGCCGCCCGCCCACGTACGTGCGCACCCGTACCGCGGCCACGTCCGGGAAACGCTGGAGCAGCTCCTCGGTCTGCGGCGAGAAGAGGAATATGTAGGGTCCCACGCGCGCCCACAGGATCCCTCCGCGGCGGATCTGCGCGGGGTCCTGGTCGACCCGGACATCCACGACGTTGCCGTTGAGCCGCAGCTCCGCGCCTTGCCCGTACAGGCCCTCCAGCTCCGCCGCGGAGGGCAGCAGCGTTCCCTGGGACGAGCATCCCGCGACCAGGAGAGCGGCAGACGCCAGGAGCCCGGGGCGCAAGGCGCGTGACCCACCGTACTTCTTCAACAGCCTTCTTAGTAGAGGACCAGCCAGGCCGCGACGCGCTCCGCCAACGTCGCGAACAACGCCGAGGAGTCGATCGGTGCGGGATCACCCCGCACCTCGCCGTGCCAGAGGACCTCGCTCCTCCGGATGTCGATGAGAGTGAGAAGGAGAACGGCCCGGCCCAGCGTCTCCTCCGATGCGGCGGAGTCCCCTTCCGCCGCGGCCGGATCCTCCCGACCGCCGGCCGACTCCGCTTCACGATCCGACTCCGCTCCGCCATCCTCCCCCATCAAGTCCGGAGGAACGTACGGCTCGTACCACACGGCCAGCGGCAGAGCAACGTGGCGCGTGTCGAACATGGCGGCGATCGCTCTCAGCTGGCCGTGCAGGGGCTCGTAGACCTGGTACCGCCGGAGGTTCTTCGGCTTGTCGAGCAGCGACTGATATGCCAGGTGCTCGGGATCCACGTGGAGGATCGGGTTCCGATCCATCACGTCGATGATCTCTGGAGGCAGCGCCCACGTGGAGGAGCCTTCCTCCGCCTCTTGGAAGGCGAAGGTGAGTTCGGCCGTCACGGTCTTTCGAGCCTGACCGTGCGAGCGCACGCCGCCCGGCCACGCTCCGGTCGGGAGGGGCTTGACCGACTGGACCGGCAGAAGGACGGCGTTGCCTCCGGGCGCGAACGTCGGGATCGGATCGAGCTGCTGCGCGGCCAGCGGTGTGACGGCCGCTGCCAGCATCGCGGCGGCTGGGAGCATCGCGGCCGCTGCCAGCATCGCGGCGGCTGCCAGCATCCGAAAGGCTCTAACAGGTTTCATCGTTCTCCTTTAGAAGCGACACGGCTCGCCGCACGTCATTCGTGATGATGCCGTCCACGCCCCAGCTCCGAAGCTCACGCATCCCCGCGGGATTATCGATCGTCCATACCTGTACGCTGCGGCCGCTCCGATGAGCCTCCAGGATGAACCGCTCCGACACGATCGGCCCATCCGGTCCGGCCAGCGGCGTGTGGACGACCTCGGGAAATCCGGGCGGCAGGTACTGGGTTCCGTCGCCCTCGGCCGCACGGACCCGACCGGCCAGCCAGGCGGCCTGGCCGGTGGACGTCGCCCGTCTCCCACCGTACGAGGCAAAAGCAGGAGCCCCGGTGCCGTCCTCCACATACAGGATCGAGCTTTCCACGCGTCCGACTTCCTCGATCAGTGAAACCACTTCGGCCGTCGCCGACACGTCCTTCACGTCCACCGTGATCTCGAGCTCGTCGTACCGGCGAAGCACCTCCGCAAGCGCGGGAACCCCGAGCTCGCCGAGGGCGGTGGCGGTGAGGTCGGCCACGGCCCCGGAGGCCTTCGTCGTCCGGTCCACGGTCGGATCGTGAATCACGACCAGCGTGCCGTCTCCCGCCCTCTGCACGTCGAGCTCGAGCGCGTCGGCCCCGAGCTGCACGGAGAGATCGAACGCCTCGATCGTGTTCTCGGGCGCCTCGGCTGCGGCTCCCCGGTGAGCGATGACGGCCGGGCGCGTCTTCATCGAAACGAGGCGCCGCACTCGCTCAGGTCGTCGCCGCCTCGGCCCGCACGCGCTCGATCTCCGCGCCGATCTCCGCCTCCGTCAGGGTGTGGTCGCTCCGCTTGGCGAGGTCAAAGACGGCAGCGCACAGCCGCTCGTCCTCCGGATCGTACCCGTTCTCCTCGAGCCAGTAGCGGACGTTGCTGAGCCCCGAGACGGGGGAAATCTCGATCGTTTGGCGGAGACCGAACTCCGAGGCGGGGACGCCGCTGTAGACCCGGTCCTCCAGCCACCGGTCGCCCATCCGGATCGCTTTGATGATCGCCGAGGCGTGCACCCCGGTGCCCGTGCGGAATGCGTCAGCGCCCACCACGGGGTAGTTGTGGGGTACCGAGACGTCACACATTCGGGCGGCGAGCCGGCAGTACTCCGGCAGCCGGGTGAGGTCGCCCTCGTGGGCGCCGAGGAGCTTCAGGTTGACGAGGAGAAGGTCCATCTCCGCGTTTCCGACGCGCTCGCCGATGCCGAGCGCCGTGGCATGGATACGGTCCACTCCCTCCTCGATCGCCGCCAGGCAGTTGGCGAGCCCGAGCCCCCGGTCCCGGTGCCCATGCCAGTCGATCTTCACGTCCTCGCCGGCCTCGCGCACGAGCTCCCTGACAAACCGCACGAGCTCCCTCACGCCGCGAGGCGTCGCATGGCCGACGGTGTCGGCGAGGCAGATGCGCCGGGCGCCGCACTCGATCGCCGTGGTGTACAGCTCGCGGAGCGTCTCGGGGCGTGCACGCGTCGTATCCTCGGTCACGTACATGACGTCCAGTCCCTCGGACACCGCGAACGTCACCGCCTCCTCGGTCGCCCGACGCATCATGCTCGAACCCCAGCCCTCCGCGTAGCGGCGGATCGGCGAGCTGCCGATGAAGGCCCCCACCTCCAGTCGCAGGCCGGTGGTCTGAGAGACCTCGGCGATCGGCGCGATATCGGCCTTCACCGTTCGCGCCGCACAGTTGGCGGCTATCGGCAGGTCGTTGTCGACGATCTCCCTGGCGATCCCCAACACCGCCTCTTGGGCACGCGGTCCGGCGCCGGGAAGCCCGATGTCCGCAGCCTGGATGCCCAGTTCCACCATCAGGTGGAGCAGCTCACACTTCTGGGCGAGCGGCGGATCCTTCACGGACGGATTCTGCAGCCCATCCCTAAGCGTCTCGTCGTCCAGTTCGACGTGCAGCTTGGTGTAGTCGAAGCTGCCGGGAAGGCAGTTCCAATCGTAGATGAGATCCTGTGATTCCATGGTCACTCCGCCGCCCCGGCCACGACTTCCGAGTGATCTCCGAGGTTCACCGTCCCCCGGATGCCCATGACTCTCGCGTGGTCGCCGACGATCGAGTCCCACAGGTCGCAGTCCTCGATTCGCGTCTCCGCGCCCACGATGCAATCGCGAAGTCGACTGCGCCTCACCACGCTCCCACGGGCGATGCTGACATTCGGACCGATCTCGGCGTCCTCGAGCCTGACGTCCTCCGCCAGGGCCACGGCTCCCCGGCGTAGCATCTCGCGGTTCGTCTCCAGGAGCGTCTCGACCTTGCCGCAGTCCCACCACCCCTCGACCTCTGCCGTGAAGATCCGCGACCCCTGGTCGATCATGTACTGGAAGGCATCGGTGAGGAAGTACTCCCCCAGGAGCGGCTCTCGCGCCATCACCTCGGCGATGCCCTCGAACATCAGCTCGTGGTCCCGGATGTAATAGAGCCCGATGTTCGCGAGGCGGGAAATCGGTTCCGCCGGCTTCTCCACGATGCGGCTCATATACCCGTCATCGTCCGTTACGATCACGCCGAACCGTTGATAGTCCTCGACCTCCTTCGCCCAGATGATGCCGTCGTCTTCCGGCCGGCTCTCGATGAGTGAGAGGTCCGCATCGAAGATCGTGTCGACGAAGACGATGAGCACAGGCCCGCGGACGAGCGGCCTCGCCAGACGGATCGCGTCGGCGGTTCCCCGCTGCTCGACCTGCTCGACGTAGCGCTTCTCGAGTCCGGGGTACTCGCGCGCCAGGTACGACTCGATTTGGTCGGCCAGGTGACCGGTGATGCAGATCAGCTCCGTCACCCCCGACTCGACGAGCTGGTCCACCACGTACGACAGCACCGGACGGTTTCCCACACGAAGCAGCGGCTTGGGCCGGGAGTGGGTGTGCGGTCTTACTCGCGTCCCCTTTCCCGCCAGTGGTATAATGGCCTGCATGCCGCTCCCGCTATATGGTTTTCCTGACAGTACCCGGCCCGAAGACGGGCGGCAACCGAATCAGACGGGGGGCGAGCCCCTACGGCCTACATGACGAAATCCACCCTCTCGCGCTGGTTCACGGAGAACGTGGCGGACACCCGGACGCCCGATGGGCCGGAGGGCCGCGCCTATGCGACTCCGTTCGCGTCGGCGTGGGATTCCCTGCTCGAGCTGATCCGGCAGCGGTATGGCTGGAAGCTGGTCCACGCGGACGAGGAGCTCGGTCTCATCACCGTCGTCTGCACCTCGCCGGTGCTTCGTTTCCGGGACGACCTGACGGTCTGGGTTTCGCTCGACGAGAACGGCGTGACCCGGGTCGAAGCGCGCTCGGAGTCGCGCAAGGGAAAGGGAGACATCGGGATAAACGGGAGAAGGATCGACCGGCTGCTCGCACACCTGGATCGCGCCGTCGGGCCCGGCACCCGCCTGCGCACGGGCCCCTAGGCAGCCTTCGCCGGCGCCGGTGTCTCCGGCAAGCTGCGCCGGTGCTAGGCAGCCTTCGCCGCCGCCTCTCCGTCCAGAGCCAGCAACTCGCCCTCCGAGCGAGCGATAACCGTCGCCGCCGTGAGATCACCCGTCACGTTGACCGCCGTCCGGCACATGTCGAGGATGCGATCGACGCCCAGGATGAGCGCGATGCCAACGGCGGGATCCACGCCGGGGGGAAGCGCCTGCTGGAGGACGACGATCAGGATGATGATCCCGGCCGACGGCACGCCGGCCGCTCCGATCGAGGCGAGCGTCGCCGTCAGGACGATCCCGAGCTGCGCGGCAAACGAGATGTCTCCTACCAGGACCTGTGCGATGAACATGGTGGCGACCGCCTGGTAGAGCGCCGTTCCATCCATGTTGATCGTCGCTCCGAGCGGGAGGACGAAGCTGGACACCTCGGGGCTGATGCCGACGCCTTCCTCCGCCACCTCCATCGTCACCGGAAGGGTCGCGTTGGAGCTCGACGTGGAGAAGGCGATCAGCGGCGCCGCGCGGATCCGGCGGAAGAAGGGGAGGGGGCTGACACGCCCCAGAAAGCGCAGCGCGGCCGGATACGTCACGAACACGTGCAGGGCCAGGCCGGCCAGCACCGTGAGGCTGTACACGAGCAGGCTCCGCAGCATATCCATCCCGAAGCGCGCGACGACCGCGCCGATGAGCGCGAAGACCGCGTAGGGCGCCAGCTTCATGATCCAGTGGATCATGACCATCGCCGCATCGTTCACACCATGGAAGAAGCCCAGCAGCGGGCCTTTGCGCCCCTCCGGCAACACAGAGATGGCCGCCCCGAAGAAGATCGTGAAGAAGATGATCGGAAGCATCTGGCCGGAGGCCATCGCCTGAACCGGGTTGCGCGGGATCATCTCGAGCAGGACCTCGATCAGGCTCGGAGCCCGCTGCGCGATCTCCACGCGGCTCGCGCCTTCGGCCAGGTAGGTGGCGCGGAGGCTCTCGAGGACGGCCGGATCCATGTGCGACCCGGGAGAAACGAGGTTGCTGAGCAGCAGGCCGATGGAAACCGCGATCGCCGTCGTGGCCAGGTAGTACGCGATCGTCTTGCCCCCGATGCGGCCGAGCTTCGTCACGTCCCCGAGACTGGCCGTTCCCACGATCAGGCTGGCGACGACCAGAGGCACGACGACCATCGTGATCAGACGGATCCAGGCGCTTCCGGCGGGTTCGATCGCCGTCAGGGCCGAGGTCAGCCAGCCAAGCCCGAGGATGTTGGCCGCGAGACCGGCGACGACGCCGAGGATCAGTGCGATCGCGATCTTCGTATAGAGCTGCATGGCACGGCTCACGGGTGGGGTTTCGATCGCTTGGAGGCGCCAACATAGGCGAGCCCCGGGCACCGCGGTAGACCGCCTGCAGGCGCGGCTCGCGGCTTTCCGGAGCCGCGCGTATCTTTGGGCCGCGCGTAGTCCTTGGGCCGCGCGTATCTTCGGGCCGCGCGTATCTTGGGCCGCGCGTAGTCCTTGGGCCGCGCGCCGCTGGCCGCATCCCGACGCTCGCACGCCGGTCGCGGGTCGTCCGAACCGCGAGACGTTATGACACGGACCGCTTCCCGTCTCGAGCCGCGGGCGCTGTGGCGCCAGTGGGTCCCTTCCCTCGCCGTCCTGGTGATCAGCGCCGCATGTGCCGAGGAAGCACCCCAGCCGACGAGCGATCCCTCTGAGCCGCCGCCCGAGCCGGAGAAGATCTCTGTCGTCCCGGCGGAGTACGCGACCGAGATCGCCTTCGTCGGCTTCGCGTCCGAACCGCTTCGGCTCTACGCGAGGTTCGTCAACGAGACGACCGAGAGCGAGCTCGAGCGCGACTACGGCGGCTGGTTTGAGAGCGACGGCTCGTGGCATCGGCTCGAGGGCCTGCGGGACCGGCTCCCGGTTCCGCGCGCCTCGTGGCGCGTCCTGCCGGGCGGAGCATGGAGGGTCCTGGCGGCGGACGGCGGGGAGCTGGCGGGCCTTGTGTATCGTGACACTCTAATGGAGTTCCGGCTCTCTCCGGGCACCCTCGTGGCGGAGTGGACCGGCGAGACGGGTCAGCGGGAGGCTCTGCTACTCGCTCGCATTCAGCAGGGCGACTCGGCGCAGGCCGGCCTTCTGCTGCTTCGCCGCTCGGCCCGTGTCCGCAACGCCGGCGAGGCGGCGGCCGTGTCCCGTACGCAGCTCTTCCTCCTCGTCGACTCGCTGAGCAACGGCCTGCTCGTGGCGCGAGACGCGGCCGACCCCGACTCGACGGCGATCGCCTGGACGTGGGTGGGCTCGATCGGCAACGAGTGGACGGATGTCCGCGTTCGGCCGCCGCCGGAGAACGTCAGCGCCGCGCTCGCCCGCTGGGTGGTGGAGCTTCCCGAGGCCGGCGTAACCGCACGTTTCCGGCTGGAAGATCTCCCCGACGATGGCGACTCCTGGCTGGGACCGAAGCCATTCGCCCTCTCCGGCCAGCTGGAGATTCTCGGGCGAAGGCGACCGGCGGCCGGCCTGGGCGTCGAGAGCCGCGGCTGACCGCGGTGACTGGCCAATGAGTCCAATCGACCCGTTCTGGGGCCGGGCGGTCGTGACCGTCCTCTTCGGGGCTCTGGCCGGCGGGATCACGAACCGCATCGCCATCTGGATGCTCTTTCACCCGTACGAGCCGCCACGCCTGCTCCGCTGGAGGATCTCCTGGATGCAGGGCGCGCTTCCCAAGAACCAGGCTCGCCTGGCAAGCACGATAGGCCGCACGGTGGGCTCGCGTCTCCTCACCGCGGAGGATCTGGCGGCCGAGCTCCAGGACGACCAGCTGAAGAGCTCGTTCGAAGCCAGAATCCGGGAGATCCTCGAAGAGCTCATCGAGGAGGACCACCCATCCCTCTCGGAGCTCCTTCCGGAATCCGTGCTGGGAGAGGTGGAGGGCCTGCTCGGAGAGGTCTTCGACGAGCTGGTGGAGCGCGCGATCCAGGGTCTTGACTCGCCCACCTTCGCGGAGGAGTCCGACCGGCTCATCGAGGCGGCCGCCGAAGTGCTCGAGGATGAGCGGCTCTCGGAGACCATCGATGCCGAGACGGTTCACGCGCTGAGGCGGCGGGCCGGCGAGTGGCTCGGCGACCTGGTCGACTCGCCCGCCCTGGAGAGCACGGTCGAGCGACACGTCGACCGCTTGGCCGAAGAGCTCCTGCGGCCCGGCCGCACGCTGGAGGAGATCATCCCGGCCCGCCTCGTCACAACCGTCGAGCACGCGACCCAGGACTACCTTCCGCTGGCGATGGAGCGGCTTGGGCGACTCCTGGAGGACCCGGACGCCAGAGCTCGTGTGGAGAGGCTCGTGCGGCAGCTGCTCGACCGCTTCATGTCCGACCTGCGCTTCCACCAACGGGTGATCGCCAAGCTGATCATCACGGAGGAGACCGTCCTGCGGGTGATCGACACGCTCGAAGCGGAGGGAGCCGACCGCCTGAGCGAGCTGCTCCGGGAGCCGGAGGTGCAGGACGCCATCGCGAGAGGCGTCAACGATGCGATCGTGGAATTCCTGCGGCGTCCGATCACCCGCGTGCTGGGAAACCCGGGCGACCCGCAGGTCAGAAACGTGCACGAGGCCGTGACGGAGTGGATCGTCCGCACGGCCCGCGACGCCTCCGCGAGGGATTTCCTCCTCGACCAAGCGGAGGAGACCCTGATCCGCCTGGGAGAGCGCAGCTGGGCCGACGCCATGCGTCTCCTGCCTGCGGGTCGCCTCGGCGCCTGGATCGTGGCTGCGTTGCGAACCGAGCCCGGACAGCGCCTGTTGGACGCCGCGAAGGAGCCGACGGTGGCTTGGGCTCTGGCCCGCCCGATCGGCCGGCCGGGAAGACTACTCGGCGAGAACGCCGCACAGCGGCTGGCCGACGCTCTGACTCCCTCGGTCTGGAGGTGGATCACGGGTCAGATCCCGGAGATCGCCTCGCGTGTGCGGATCGCCGAGCGCGTGGAAGAGAAGATCCGCGACTTTCCGCTCGCCCAGCTCGAGAAGCTGGTGAGGTCGGTCACGGAGCACGAGCTGAAGCTTATCGTGAGGCTCGGATACGTCCTGGGCGGCATCATCGGCGCGATCCTCGTGGGCGTAACCCTGGTCCTGGGCTGAGGCCGGAGTTTCTCCGCGACGCAGGCGGTTTCTCGGTAACGCAAGCGGTTTCTCCGCGACGCCGGCAGGCTCAGCTGGACGCCTCCCGAGCCCGACGGTACATGTCGGCCGCGCGGTCCGGGTGCTGCAGCCGGTCGTACACGATCCCCATGACGTAGTAGGCGCGGGCGTTTCCAGGCTGGAGGTGGATCGCGCGCCGCAACGCTTGCAGCGCCTCCTCCCAGCGTCCCAGGTGGTTGCAGGATTCACCGAGGTACAGGTGGGCAGCCGTGATCTCCTCGTCGAGCTCCACCGCCCTGCCGAACGCCTCGGCCGCCTCGCGGTAAAGGCCGCGCCGGTAGTGAACCAGCCCGAGGTTGAGGTGGACATCCGCGCTGGCCGGATCCAGCCGGAGGGCACGGCGGAGCTCATCTTCCGCTTCGCGGTACCGGCCGAGCTCCCCCAGCACCGCACCGACGTTCGAGAGCAGCTGCACGTTCTCCGGGTCCAGCTCCACCGCTCCCAAGTATTCCCTCAACGCCAGCTCCGGCTCGCCGAGCCGGTCGTACACGTAGCCCAGGTTGTTGCGGGCCTTGAGGTGGCGAGGATTGACCTCGAGGAGCTCGGCGTACGCGCGGGCAGCCTCGCGAAGCTTGCCCTCCTCGGCAAGCTGCCGGGCGTCCTGGAAGAGCTGTTCTTGCTGTTTGCGAGGGGAAACCGGGCGCGGCTCCTCTTCGGGCTCTCCGCCCTCGCCCGTCGGCTGCTCTTCGGGCTTTCCGCCCTCGCTCGGCATCACCGCCCTCGCTCCTGCTTGGGGAGTTCTTCGGAAACCGAGTCCATCACCCACGCCAGATAGCCGGTCGATCCCGAAGAGACCGGCAGCACGAGGAACTCGGGCTCGGAGTACGGGTGGAGCTTTCGCACGACGTCCTCGAGCTCGCTCAGCCGGGCCTCCGACGTCTTCAGGATCGCCAAGGCCTCCGGCTCCTCCTCGATCCGGCCCTGCCACCGATACACGGAGAGAACGCCGTCCAGGATGTTGACGCAGGCGGCCAGGCGGTCCTCGACGACCTTCCTCCCGATCTCCATCAGGGTTTCCCGATCGGGGCCGGTGGTGAGCACCACCACGACCGGCCCGCCTTCCTGGCTCACGCGCCCCCCCTGGAGGCCCTCTCCGCCTCCTGGTACGTACGCTCGATGCGATCCGCGTATCGCGTCAGAACCACCTTTCGCTTGACCTTGAGCGTGGGCGTCAACGTGCCGTCCTCCACGGTGAACGCATCGCCCAAAAGCAGGAGCTTCTTCGGCTTCTCGTAGTCGGCGAAGGCCTCCAGGGTCCGGTCGATCTCGTCCTCCATCATCCGGATCGCGTCCGGGTGCGCCACGAGCTCCCCGCGGCTTCCGGAGATGCCCGCCCCGCTGGCCCACTCCTCCAGCACGTGGAAGTTCGGGACGACCAGGGCGACCAGGAACTTCCGGCCGTCGCCCACCAGTGCGATCTGATCCACGAGCCGGCTGCTCTTGATCGTCTCCTCGACCGGCTGCGGCGCGATGTTCTTCCCGTACGAAGTGACGATCAGCTCTTTCTTCCGATCCGTGATCCGCAGATAGCCGTCCAAATCCAGCTCCCCGATGTCTCCCGTGCGCAGCCATCCGTCCGGGTCGATCGTCTCCCGGGTCGCCTCCTCGTTCCGGTAGTAGCCGAGCATGACGCCAGGACTCCGGCAGAGGATCTCCCCGTCGTCGGCGATGCGAACCTCCACTCCGTCGATCAGCGTGCCGACCGTCCCCAGCCTCACGGCGTTCAAACGGTTAAAGGAGATGGCAGGGGAGGTCTCCGTGAGCCCGTATCCCTCCAGCACCGGTAGGCCGGCCGCCCAGAAGAACTTGGCGATCTTCGGCGAAAGAGCGGCTGAACCACTGATGAAGTACCGGATGCGTCCGCCCGTGCGCGCCCGCAGCTTGCTGAAGACGAGGCGGTCGGCGATCCTATATTGAGCGTCCAGCCAAAGGCCCGGCGACTCGTGAGCCAGAACCTTCACGATCCTTCGCTCGCCGACGGCCGTGGCCCACCAGAAGATGCGCTCCTTGATGCCCCCGCCTGCTGCCGCCGCGGCCACGGCTGCCTCGTAGACTTTTTCGTACAGCCGCGGAACGCCGGCAACGAAGGTGGGCCTCAGCTCCTGCATGTCCCGAGCGACCGTTTCCACCGACTCGGCGAAGGCCACGGGCGCGCCTGCGTACCAGGTGCAGAAGTGGCCGGCGGTCCGCTCGAAGACGTGCGAGAGCGGGAGCCAGCTGAGAACCAAATCGTCCGGTCGGAGCTGAAGGCTCCGCAAGCCGAGGACAGCGTTACTATAAAGGTTGTCGTGCGAGAGCATGACGCCCTTAGGCGGCCCCGTCGTGCCGGACGTGTAAATGATCGTGGCCAGGTCGTCGGGCCGGATCGCGCCCGCATCCGCCTCGTAGCTTTCCTGCAGTTCGGTCGCCGCGCGGCCCCGCTCCGGCAGGTGCTGCCAGGGCACGACCTCGAAGGGCTGGGCATCGACGGGATGGACAGGATCGAAGGCGATGACAAGCCGCAGGTCGGGTAACTCACCCGCGGCCTCGATAAGCTTGCCGAGTTGTACATCATCGGAGACGATCACAGCCCGTGCGCCGGCGTTCTCCAGGATGTAGGCGATCTGGTCGTGCGTGAGCGAATCGTAGACGGGAACGCTCACCAGGCCGGCCATCACCATCGCGAAGTCGGCCAGCGCCCACTCGTAGCGTGTCCGGGAGATGATGCCTACACGGTCGCCCGGCTCCAGGCCGAAGGAGCGCAGGGCCAGAGCGATGTCCCGCACTAGTTCCTCGACCTCCCGGAACGTCACCGGCTCCAACGTGCCGTCGTCCCGTCGGTGGAGGAACGCCGTCGACTCGGGCGTTCGTCGGATGGGGCGTAGGAAGAGGTCGATAAGGGTTCCGGGGGCAAGATCCGTGGGCGACCCCGCCTGGCGCCTGGCCCTCCCCCGCGACCCGGAGGCCTCCACTACGCCTCTTCGAACCCCTCGGCGCGGAGCCGCTCCAGCGTGCTGCGGGCGTGCTCGACGCGTTGCTCGACCTCCTCGCCGCCGGGCTTGTCGGCCTCGAGGAAGAGCTCGAGATGCCCGGCCGCCTCCTCTCGATCTCCACGAGTCAGCGTGATGAACGCCAGCCCGTAGTGGGCCGACGCGCTGTCGGGCCGGAGCTCCAGCGCGCGCCGGTATGTCTTCATCGCCTCCTCCGGCAGCCCGATTCGCGTGTACACGACGGCCATCTGCTCGATCGAGGCGACGTCATCCGGCCGCTCCTTAAGCGCCAGCCGAAAGGATGTGAGCGCATCATGAAAGCGCTCCTTCCGTGCCAGGTGCACGCCTTCCTCGTAGTAGTCCGGCTTGGCTTCCCTGGACGGACGGTCGCTCTCCCAGATCCTCCACCAGGCCATGATCAGCTATGCGCCGGCTCGGTCGGGACGCGACTCGCCTCGGTCGGGGCGCGGCCCGCCGCGCTACGCAGCGTTCTGGTCCCAAGCCACATCGCGGACATCCGGAGGTGTGAAGTGAGTGACACGCAATCGACGGCGCGGCTCAAGGTAGATCGCGCCTATGGGAGCTGCAACGTACATTCTGGCGCACGCTCTTGCCCGACCGCCACGAACACTCGGGGATCCGCCGTGCGCTGGACAACCACCCACAGATCACGCCGACAGGGGTGGAGCGGCATCTTGCTCGCTCTGGCCGTGCTGTCCTTCGGTTGTGGCGATGACGCTTCCGAAACCCGCTCCGCCGATCCCGGCGCCACGGTCTCGGGTGGAACGGCCATCGTAGGAGTGAGCGCTGGCGCTACCACGCTGCTTCCCCCGCTAGCCGCGGCCGCACTCGATTTCGAGCTCGGAGGAGCTCTCTTCCTCGCCCTCAATCACGCGGAGTGGCGAGACGGACGCCTGGAATACCTGGC
>DAOVWI010000232.1 GCA_030636765.1 Gemmatimonadales bacterium | reverse complement strand
ATGGGTGGGCCGCACGGAGCTTTCCTTCGATGCGGCCACGGCGGCCGACCGCCACGCCGCACGGCTTTCGGAACGGGACCGCCGACTCCTGGAGGCTCTTCTGGTCTGGAGACGTGGAGAGACCCGACGGGCGGAAGACCTGTACCGTGCCCACGTGGGCGCCTATCCCGACGACGTGGAGGGCTGGTTTCAACTGGGCGAGGTCCTGTTTCACGGGAATGCGCTGCGGGGTCGCTCGGTGATGGAGGCGAGGCCGGCGTTCGAGGAGGTCCTCACCCTGGAGCCGAACCATACACAAGCGGCGGTGCACATAGCCCGCATGGCGGCGGGGGAACGGAACCTCGAAGAGCTGGATTCGCTGGTCGACGTGCAGGTCCGAATGAACCCCGAGAGCGACCGGGCCCTCGAGATGCTAGCGCTCCAGGCCTTCTCGCACCGGGACAAGAACCAGGAGCAGGAGGTCATAGCACGCCTCGAGCACACGAACGACGTGACCCTCATCATTTCCGCTTGGAGCGTGGCGCTCTTCACCGACAACCTGAACGGAGCGGAGCGACTGGCCCGGCTTCTCGCTGCCCCGTCACGTCCTCGAGAGCTCACCGCTCTGGGCCACGCTTGGCTGGCCCACCTCTTGCTCGCCAGGGGACGGTGGGAGGCGGCTCGGGAGGAGTTTACGGCCGTGGAGGCTGCGGATCCGGTTCTCGCTCTAGAGGCTCGCGCGCAGCTGGCCGCGTTCGATCTCGTGCCGGGCGATCAAGAAAAGCTGGCCCTCCGTGCTGCCCTGGAGAGCATGGATGCGGAGGCGGTGCCTCCGAGCGAGAGCCCGAACGTCTTCTTTAGCGTCCACAACGATCTCCATCCCGCACTCCGAGTGTACCTCCTCGGCTTGCTGAGCGTCGGTCTCGGAGACCCGGCGGCTGCACGGCAGCTGGCGGCGCAACTGGAGATCATGTCGGCGCCGCCGAGCTCTGAGGCACTTACGTCCGACTGGGCCCGGGGCATCCGGGCGCTCGCTCTTCGGAGCGAAGGACGAGTGTCCGAGGCGCTTGGTACGCTGGAGGAGACCCGGATCGAGGCGTGGGAACCGCATTCCATGGCCTCGCCCTTCTTCTCACAAGCCTTCCAGCGATTCCTGCGGGCGGAGCTGCTGCGGGAGGCCGGGAAGCCGGGGGAAGCCATTGAGTGGTACCGTCACCTCGGTCACCTCGTGGGTACCTCGCCGTTCGAGCTCTGCCTCCTGCCGCTCGCTCTGTACGGGCAGGCTCAGGCCTACGAGACGCTGGGCGACCTGGACCGGGCGGCCGAGCACTATGCCGGCTTCATCGAGCTATGGGCCCATGCGGACGAGGAGTTTCAGCCTCGCGTGCAGGCGGCGCAGCAGCGGCTGGAGGAGATCGTGGCGGAGCGGGGCTAGGCTGACCGCTTAAGGCGGTTCCTTCGGGGGCCGCCCCCGCCTGCATCTGGCCCCTCCACGGTCCTGATCTCGTCCTCGTAGAGCCGCCTGTCTTCTCGGATCGTTACGGTGCTAGCGCGGCTTCGTGCGCGATTGTCTTATTCTTCGGCCTCTAGTTGAGGCATCGGCTGGTCCGAGTTGAAGATGAGGTACGACATGAGCCAGCGGCCATCCTCCTGCTTCCCGAGGATCGCCACATAGTGACCCGTATCGCTGATCGACTCTGTCTCCCCTTCCGAAGCGGGGGGGATGGGCCGCTCAACAAATATGATCGAGTACCGGCCGCGCGCGTACGCTAAGCTGCCCCGGCCGTCGATCTCCTCCGGCTCGTTCTCCAAGCGGGTCACGCCTCCGTAGCCAGCCCGCAAACTGGCGGGGCTTGCCTCCGAGGGAGGCGCGTTGGGCGAGTTCCTGACGCCGTCCGTCGTGTAGAATGTCGCCAGGCTCTCGAAGTCCTGAGCGAGCGCCACGTCCCGGTAGGATGCCGCGAATTCCCGGATGGCCGTGACATCTTCTTGGGACAGCGAAGTGGGTTCCTGCTGCTGGGGTTGGCATGAAATCGCAACACTTACGATGACGAGCAAGGCGAGGTACCGGCCGCGCATGGGAGCCTCCGCGTTCCGTGGGTAGGGAAAAGATCTCCGCTACATGTGCATGGTGCGCCCAATCTACCGAAGCCGATCTCCGTACTCCTGTCGGGTGAACCTCAACTTCCCGTGTGGTGAGATGCTCTCAAGGCTCTCCCGACTTGCGCTGGCCTGCTCCTCGGGCTGATGGTGCACGGATCGAGGCGCTAGAAGCCTCCGAGATTCGGGCGCCCTCTCTCCTGACGTGCTCGCATCTGGCCCCTCCACGCTCCTGATCTCGTCCTCGCAAAGCCGGTAGGTCCCTACGCCCCCGTACAGTTGCGCCCGGCAATGCAAAACCATTCAGATACAAGGCGGAGTCGCGAGTAATCGCTGCAATCCCACAAAGGAGGTTCCCATGCGGAGGTATCTGCTGCTTGTGCTAGTCGGGGCCGTTGCGTCCCTCAACGCGTCGGCGCTCCTAGCTCAAGAGGACGAACCGGAAACCCGCGTCATCACTGTCACCACGTTTCACGTGCCGTTTGGAGAAGCGTTTGGAGAGGCGCTCGATTTCATCGACACATATTTTGTCCCGCCAGCGAACGAGAATCCTCAT
>DAOVWI010000162.1 GCA_030636765.1 Gemmatimonadales bacterium | reverse complement strand
GGATCGCCTACTGGCGCTTCGACCAGGCTCCGATCCGGCCGTACCACATGATCGACGATTTGGAGCTTTATCCGGAGCTCGTCACCGTCCGCTACCCTAAGGCCGGCACCCAGAACTCGCGCGTCCGCGTGGGCTCGGTGGACCTGGCGACGAGCGAGACCACCTGGTTCGACACGGGGCCGGATCCCGACATCTACGTTGCCCGCATGGAGTGGGCCGACTCTTCCGACGAGGTGGTCATTCAGCGGCTCAACCGCCACCAGAATCGAGTGGACGTCCTCCTCGGCGATGCCAGTACGGGCGAAACCCGCATCGTTCTGAGTGAGACCGATTCCGCCTGGGTGGATGTCGGAGACTATCTGACCTGGGTGGATGGCGGCCGGCGATTCCTCTGGGCGAGCGAAAGGGACGGGTACAACCACCTCTACCTCTACGAGCGGGACGGAACGCTCGTACGGCAGCTCACGCGGGGCGAATGGGAGGTTGCCGGGCTGGACGCGGTCGACGAGGAACGAGGGCTCGTCTACTTCACGGCGGCCGCTCCCAGTCCTAGTCAGCGCTCCGTGTACGCGGTCTCGCTCTCGGGATCCGAGGTGTCGGTGATCGCGGGAGATGGCGGCTCCCACGCCGCGCAGTTCAGCCCCAATGCGGAGTTATTCTTCGACCGCCACTCGAAGATCACTTCCCCGCCGACGACCACACTGCGTCGGGCGGACGGAACGGTCTTGCGCGTGCTGGAGGGGAACGAGGCGCTGGCGGCTCGGGTCGACTCGGCACAGCTGGAGGAGCCCGAGTTCTTCGAGGTCGAAGCGGCCGATGGCGTGCCGCTCTTCGCCTACATGATTAAGCCGTCCGGCTTCGACGCCGCACGAACGTATCCGTTGCTGATCTACGTGTACGGAGGGCCGGGCTCGCAGACCGTCCTGGACCGGTGGGGTGGGAGCCGCTACCTGTGGCACCAGCTGCTCACGCAGCGAGGCTTCATCATCGTCAGCGTCGACAACCGGGGGACCGGTGGGCGCGGGCGTGACTTCAAGAAGCAGACGTACCTCCGCTTGGGCGAACGGGAAACGGCCGATCAGCTGGCAGCGGCCCGGCAGCTCGGCGCGCTTCCGTATGTCGACGCCTCCCGAATAGGGATCTGGGGGTGGAGCTACGGCGCCTACATGACGCTGCTCTCCACCTTCCTCAGCGAAGGCGAGCTGGCCCTGGGCATCTCGGTGGCGCCCGTGACGAACTGGGAGCTGTACGACACGATCTACACGGAGCGCTTCATGCGCACGCCCGTGGAGAACCCAGGTGGCTACGAGCAGAGCGCTCCCCTCACCCATGCGCCGAAGCTCGAGGCGTCCCTCCTCCTCGTGCACGGCACGGGTGATGACAACGTCCACTTCCAGAACACCGTGCAGCTGGTGCATGCGCTCGAGGCGGCGAACCGTCAGTTCTCGCTCCGGATCTTCCCGAACAAGGCGCACTCGATCGCCGGCGCCGCAGCCCGCGTGAACCTGTATGAGATGATGACGGACTACCTAGTGCAGCACCTGGGAAGCGCCGGAGGCGCGCAGCCGAGCCCATGAGGATCACCGAGATCTTCTACTCCATCCAGGGCGAGTCCAGCTACGCGGGGCGGCCGTGCGTGTTCGTCCGCACAACGGGGTGCAACCTGCGATGCGTGTGGTGTGACACGGAGTACGCCTTTTACGGGGGCCGCGACATGTCGGTGGACGAGGTCTTCGAGGAGATCGAGAGACTGGGCCACGGCTGCCGCCTCGTGGAGCTTACGGGCGGCGAGCCGCTCCTCCAGCGTGACATCGGCGACCTCGCGCGGCGCCTCCTGAGTGCCGGGTATGCCGTGCTGTGCGAGACGAGCGGCAGCGTGACAGTCGGAGAGGTGCCGGCGGAGGTCCTCAAGATCATGGATATCAAGTGCCCGGGAAGCGGCGAGGCGGAGGCGAACGACTGGCGCAACCTCGAGCTGCTGAAGCCCGGACAGGACGAGTTGAAGTTCGTCATCGCGGGGCGTGAGGACTACGAGTGGGCGGTCCGGCAGCTTCGGGAGCGGGATCTGGACCGTTTCGTCGTCCACTTCTCGCCGGAGTTCGACTCCATGGACGTCCGGGAGCTCGCCGAGTGGATCCTGGCCGACGGGCTGCCGGTCCGCGTCCAGCTGCAGCTCCACAAACTGATCTGGGAGCCGGCGGCGCGCGGCGTCTGATGCGGACTCCTCGAAGGCCCCGGGAGCACGGCGTGGCCGGGCTCGTGCTGGCGGCCGCCCTTTCGGCGGCGGCATGCGCGCCATCGGAGCCAGGGCCTCCTGCAAGCAGCCTTCGGGCGGACCACGGCGAGCGGGTTCACGGCGACGCGCGGGTGGGCCAGGGCGAGCGCCCGGAACTGATCGTGCTGATCGTCGTGGATCAGCTGCCCCAGTACCTGTTCGCACGCTACGATACCCTGTTCAGCGGGGGTTTCGGGCGCCTTCTGCGCGACGGCCGGGTGTACACCCGCGGGTCTCACGACCACTCGAGCACCACCACAGCACCGGGGCATGCGACGATCGCGACGGGGGTCTATCCGCGCAACCACGGCATCGTGGCGAACTCGTGGCGCGAGTGGACGGACGATCGTTGGGTGTCAGTCGAGAACTTCCAGGACTCCACCGAAAGCGTGCTGGGTCGGCCCGGCCTGCCCGGCTTCTCGCCGCGCAAGCTCGATGCGACGGGGCTAGCCGACTGGCTGGTGGCGGCGGACCGGGACGCGAGGATCGTGTCCATCTCCGGGAAGTATCGGGGGGCCGTTCCGCTCGCCGGCCGCGTGGACGCACATGTGTACGTGTTCGACGACAAGTACGGACCCGGCTTCACGACGTCGACGTTCTACCGCCCCGAGCTCCCGGGCTGGCTTCGCCGCTTCAACGAGGAGCGCCTCGCGGTCCTCCTGGCTGATTCGGTGTGGGAGAGCACCGTGCCGGAATCCGCCCGCGGCGCTTCACGCCCCGACACGGTCGTCTACGAGCACGGCGGCGTGCACGTGGCGTTTCCGCACCGTTTCGTGGAGGAGGCAAACTCCGGTGACGCGGATGACGCCGCGGCGTTCTACACGTGGTGGGAGGAGACGCCGATGCTCGACGAGGCCGCGGTGGAGCTGGCCATGGACGCGGTCGCGGCCTTGCAGCTGGGTCAGCGAGAGGCCACCGATCTCCTCGCTCTCGCCCTGTCGTCGACCGATCGCGTGGGCCACGCGTTCGGTCCCTTCAGCCGGGAGCAGCTCGACAACCTCCTGCGCCTCGATCGCGCCCTCGGCGATCTCTTCGCCTTCTTGGACCGCACCGTCGGTACCGGTAATTACGTCGTGGCGCTCTCCTCCGATCACGGAGTGCTCCCCGCTCCGGAGTACCGGCAGGAGCTGGGCGAAGAAGGCGGACGCGTTGCGCCGGCACAGGTGGAGGAGATGGTGCAGGCGATCGATTCCGTGAGTGCCGCTTCCGAGACCGAACGGAACACTCGACGAGCTGCCGTTCTGGAGGAGTTCGATCTCGTCGCTGATGCGATGACCCGCGAGGAGCTCCTCTCGTCCGATCCGGGGGACACGCTGCTGACCCTCTACCGACGCTGCTATCGTCGCGACCGGCCAACCGGGTTCGGAGATCGGGGCGTCAACGTACGGCTTCGGGAGGGCTACATGACCGGCAACAACACGGCGACACACGGTTCCCCCTACGCCTACGACCGGCGCGTCCCGATCGTCTTCATGGGCGCCGGCGTGAAGGCCGGCCGGTCGGACGAGCGGGTGGCAACGGTCGACATCGCGCCGACACTCGCTCGCCTGGCCGGAGTTCCGTTTCCCGACACCCTCGACGGTCGCGTGCTCGTCTGCGACGGCTGCTGACCCGCCCGGGCCGCCATCTCACCAGCTGTCCGAGTCGCCGCTCGCCGTGAAGAGGAGGATTCGCTCCTTCACCGGCTCCTGCGTGAGCTCTCCCCAACACTCCGAGTAGATGTCGACCTGCCGACGGTAGGAGGCCTTGCGTCGCTCGAAATCGGGGTCGTCGCCCCGGTCCGTCTTGTAGTCCGCGATCACCCATCCGTCCGGTTCGCGGAAGGCCAGATCGATCACTCCCTCGACGGTCGTCGGCACGTCCGACGGACCGCGGTAGGGGGATGCGAACGGCACCTCTATATGACGCTCGTCGGCGGCCAAGGCCCTTCGCCAGAGCTCGGAGCCCTGCACCTTGCGGACAAGTTCGAGCAGGTCGTGGAGGTACCTGGGGTCGCCTGCCTCGGTGACGGGAAGCTCGTACTCCACCAGGAGGGAGCGGCAGAGCAGGCGGAGCGCCGGCCCTTTGACGCCCCGAGCGGCAGCGGCCAGGGCGGCGTGAACGACCGATCCCCACTCGTATCCGCGGGGGCCGGCCGGCGCTCGCGGCCGTGCCTGGGGCACCAGCCGGGGCCGTGCTCGCGCAGGACCTCCGTCCGTGGACGCCGGATCTTCGTCCGCGGGTGGACCTCCGGGTGCGGGCCGTGCCTTAGCCAACGTGGTCACCGATTCCATCCGGTAGCTGGCGAGGCCGACGGCCCGCCTCCCCTCTCGGACGGCGGCCACCTGTCGGGCGATCTCCTTGGAGCCGATCTCCGGAGCATCCCGCGCGGGCAGCGGCCCGGGCGCCAGCTCGAGCTCGGTCGCCACGCCCGCGAGCGCCCG
>DAOVWI010000190.1 GCA_030636765.1 Gemmatimonadales bacterium | reverse complement strand
GTGCTCTCGCTCGGCTTCGGCGCGTTCCTGCTGAGCACCCTCTTCTTGGTCCAGCACAACCTGCTTCGCGACCTGAGGGTGGGCGGCCAGGGCGAACGGCCCAACCTGGCCTTCATCGACATCCAGCCCGACCAGCGGGAGGGCGTGCTGGAAGAGCTGCGCGCCGAGGGGTTTTCCTCGTTCGAGGCGGCGCCGATGGTCCCCATGCGGATCAGCTCGGTGAAGGGGACCCCCGTCGTCCTTCGGCAGCCGGACGAAACCGGCTCGAGCGAAGCGGACGAGGCCGCGGCGCGGCCGGGATGGGCGCTCAGGCACGAGTACCGCTCGACCTACCGCGACACGCTCGCCGGGTCGGAAACGCTGGTGGAGGGTACGTGGTGGGACGGCCCGATGTCGGCCGGCCGCGAGGCCAAGGAAGGTCCGATGCCGGCCGGGAACGGGCCCGTGGACGTTTCGCTCGAGGTGGACATCGCCGGCGAACTCGGCGTGACGATCGGGGACGAGATCGTCTGGGACGTGCAGGGTATCCGGATCACCAGCCGGGTCGCCAACCTCCGCAAGGTGGACTGGGCACGCTTCGAGCCTAACTTCTTCGCGGTCTTCCGCGGCGGGGTGCTCGATCGGGCTCCGCAGTTCTTCGTGACGATGGTACGGGTGGACGATCCGGCGACCCGGGGTACCCTCCAACGCAGGATGGCTGAGCGCTACCCCAACGTGACCTCAATCGACCTCAGCAGCATACAGAGAGTGCTCGAAGACATCCTCGGCCGAGTGGCGCTCGCGGTCCGGTTCATGGCCGGGTTCAGCCTGGCGACCGGAACGGTGGTGCTCGTGGGGGCCATCGCCACCACCCGCTTCCAGCGCGTCCGGGAGGCGGCTCTGCTCAAGACGCTCGGGGCCACCAGCCGGCAGGTCCTCCGCATCTTCTTTGCCGAATACCTGGCGCTCGGGCTCCTATCGGCGGGAATGGCGGTGCTGCTCTCGAGCGGTGCGGGATGGCTGCTTTCCAGGTTTCTCTTCGAGACGAGCTACGAGCTTCCCTACCCCGCTCTGGCCGCTCTCCTCGCTGCCACCGTGGTGCTGACCGTGGGGATCGGCCTCGGCAACAGCCTCGACATCCTGCGCCGGACGCCGCTCGACGTGCTCAGGAACGATTGACGATGCGCCCTCACCATCCGGCATCGCGCATCCGGCTCGCGCCCGAAGGAATTCCGTTCATCCTGGGCGCCGGCGTCCTCTCCGCGATCCAAGCCATCCTGCTCATCGGATGGACCGACGTGCCCGCCGCCGTTCCCCTGACGGTCGGCGCGGGCCTGGTCGGCTTCATCGCCTACTTCTTCCGCGATCCAGCGCCGCTCCGGAACGCCGCGCCCGATGTCGTGCTCGCGCCTGGAGAGGGCCGGGTGGCGGACGTCGCCGACGTCGAGCACCCCCATATGGGCGGACCTTGCCGCCGGATCGGCATTTTCCTCTCGATCTTCGACGTTCACGTCCAGCGGGCACCTGCTGCGGGCGTCGTGGAGGATCGCAGCTATCATAAGGGCCGATTCCTCGCGGCGTGGGCGCCGGAGGCCTCGACGGACAACGAGCGATCGGAGATCTGCCTTCGGTCGGAGGCAGGCCCCTTCGTCGTCCGACAGATCGCCGGACTGGTGGCGAGGCGCATCGTGACGGACCCGGAGAAGGGCGACAGAGTGGCGCGGGGAGGGCGGATCGGCTTGATTCGGTTCGGGTCCCGGGTCGAGCTGTATGTCCCGCTCGACTGGACGGTGCTCTGTAGCGTGGGCGACCGGGTGTTTGTCGGGCGGAGCGCGGTGGCCCGTTGGGAGGTGAGCGACGATGCGAACGGCGAGTAGACGGGAGCGGCAGGAGTGATTCGTCGGAGAGAAGGGGCCGGACGGCTCCAGCGAGGGGTGATCATCCTCCCCTCCGCCTTCACGCTGGGCAACCTCTTCCTCGGAATGTGGGCCATCGTGGCGGCGGAGCGCGGCGACCTGATCTGGGCCGCCTGGTTCATCGTCTTCGCGGCGATCACCGACAACCTGGACGGCCGGATCGCCCGCTTCACGAGGACCGGCTCCGCCTTCGGCTCCGAGCTGGACTCGCTCGTGGACGCGATCTCCTTCGGGGTGGCGCCCGCGTTCCTTCTCTACCGAGGGTACTTCGCCGAAGGGTGGGGTTGGATCTTGCCGTTCGCGTACCTGACGGCGGTCGTGATCCGGCTGGCCCGATTCAACATCCAGCAGGGCGGGCACGCCAAGCGGCTCTTCATCGGGCTGCCCTCACCGGTCGCCGGGCCGATGCTCGCCACGTTCTACCCGTTCAGCCAGACCTCGTGGTTCGAGGCCAACCTGGGCCACCTGAACCTGCCGCCGATCCTGGCCGGGCTGACGATCGGCGTCTCCGTTCTGATGGTGAGCCAGGTTCCCTATCCGGCCGTGCCCCGCGTGAGCCTACGGACCTGGACCGGAAGGGGCCATCTCGCCTGGATGGCGACGGGGACGGCGCTCGCCATCACCGTGCCTCGGTACTACTTCTTTCCCGCGATGGCCGGTTATGCCTGCCTCGGTCTGGCCCGCTCGGTCTTCCTGGGCCTCCTGGACCGGCTCCCGGACCGCGATCCACTCGAGGATGTCTCGGACGTCGAGCCGGAAGAGACCAGAATCGTCGACTACGAGGAGCTCGGGCGGGAGGACGAGCCCGCCGAAAGCGCCGAGGGTGGCCGGCCGGGCTCGTTGCTCGAACCACGACCGGGGCCGAGAATAGAGCCATTGGACTGAGGCGCCGACCTCCATCTCCCTTGCGAAGGCCGCCATGTCGCGTCTAAGGCAGCTCATCCACGAGATCCACCGCCGCTCCCTGTGGCAGGTGCTGGGGATCTACGTGCTGGGCAGCTGGCTCGCTCTGCAGGCGGTGGACACGCTGGCCGGTGCCCTCAACCTTCCCGACTGGGCCCCACCCCTCGCCCTTTTCCTGCTGATCATCGGCCTTCCGATCGTGTTGGCCACGGCGTTCATCCAGGAAGGAGCGCGGCCGGCGTCCTTGGAGGCGGCGGATGTGGAGGCGGCGGATGTGGAGGCGGCATCCTCGGAGGCGGCGGAAGCCGGAGGCCAGAGTGCCGGCTCGCGCCACCGGCTCTTCACCTGGCGAAACGCGATGCTCGGGGCCGTGGCCGCTTCGCTCCTCTGGGGAGGCGTGGCGATCGGTTGGTTCCTCTTCGGCCGAAGCTCGGAGAGCGCGCAGGCCGCGGGCGAGCCGGCCGGCGTCGCCGAGGCGCCCGTGCTCGATCTGCGCTCCATCGCCGTCCTGCCGTTCTCCAACCGCGCCGCCGACGAAGGGGAGAGCGCCGTCTTCTTCGCCGAAGGCATCCACGACGATATCCTGGCGCAGCTCTCGCAGATCGACAGCCTGACGGTGATCTCGCGCACCTCCGTCATGCAGTACGCGGGGACGACGAAGCCGATGCGGGAGATCGCGGGCGAGCTCGGCGTGGGGACGGTGCTGGAGGGCGCCGTGCAGCGGGCAGGAGACCGGGTGCGGGTGAACGTGCAGCTGATCGACGCGAGCACCGACCGGCACCTGTGGGCGCAGACGTACGACGAGGAGCTGACGGCGGCGAACATCTTCGCGATCCAGAGCGACATCGCTCGGAAGATCGCCGTTGCCTTGCAGGCGACGCTGGCTCCGGACGTGG
>DAOVWI010000221.1 GCA_030636765.1 Gemmatimonadales bacterium | reverse complement strand
GCCACGCGCTCGGCCTCGCGGCGCGCGGCCTCGAGGTCCGCTACCAGGCTGCGCAGACGCTCCTCGTCGCGCGCGAGCCGTGCCAGACGGCCCTGCGCCGCGGTCTCCCGCGTTCGGATTCGGCCCAGCCTCCGCTGGCGCTGCTGCTCGAGTTGCTCCAGCTCGTCGATCTCGCCCACCTTCTCCCGGCGAAGGCGCCGAATGCCGTTCAGCTCGGTCGCCAACTGCCGGCGCTGTTCGCTCAGCCTTCCTTCGAGCTCCTCCACCTGGCCGACGATAAGGCGATCTTGCAAAGCCACCAGGCGCAGGTACTTGTAGCGGTTGATCAGATCGGTGAAGGAGCGGGCGCCGAGAAGCACCTGCACCGTTCCGATCGATCCGCGCTTGTAGATCTGGCGCAAGCGTTCACCGAGCACCGCTCTGCGCAGGGCCAGCTCGTCGCGCGTTCCGATCATGTCGTACGTAATCTGGTCCGCCTGGGCGACGACGCCGGACAGCTGGAGGTCGATCTCGGCCACGACGCTGCTGGAGACCCCGATCTGGCGCTCCAGGTTGCCGATCGCCTGCGTCTCGTCGTGTACCTGGCCGGCCAACCCCTCCATCTCGCGTCGCAGCCGCGCGCGCTCCGCCCGGATCTGATCCAGCCGGTTCTTGCTTTCCTCGATTCGATTCTGAATCGTGTCCTGGGCGAACCGTAGGGAGGTCACGGCGAAGGGATGGCCCAGCGGTGCCGGAATCGGTGCTCCCAGCACGCCGAGCAGCGGGCTCCCGAGGATCAGGACGGCACGCGTCGGCCGGTTGCCACGCCGCGTCCGTGTTCCGCCGCCTGGCCGAGCCCGCGTAGGCACTAGCGTACGCAGCGTACGCACTAGATCGCGTAGACGCTGCGCAGCTCACGCCGTACGGAGCGGCCGGCCGCCAGCATTCCGAGGAGTCCGCCCGTGAGGATCCCGGCGATAGTCCATCCATCCGGTATCCAGAGAACCGTGAGCACGGCGTGATCGACCAGCTGGTACGCGCCGTACGTGAGCACCAGCGCCACGATCCCGCCGAGCAGGCCGGTCATCAGCCCCTCGACCAGGAAGGGACGCTGGATGAAGCCGGCTGTCGCGCCGACGTTTTCCATGATCGCGATCTCGCTCGACCGGGCGTGGATCGACATCCGCACCGTCGTTCCCACGAGGAGCATCGCCACGAGGGCGAACGAACCGCCCAGGATGAGGGCCGCCCCGCCGGCGATCCGGCGGAGAGTGTGGATCCGGTTTACCCAGTCGCGGCCGAAGCGGACGTCCTCCACGAAGTCGTACGCGCTGATCCGGTTCGCCACGGCGCTCACCGCCTCGGGACCACGGTGTCCCGCTCGGAGCCGGATCTCCAGCGATGCGGGAAGCGGGTTCACGTCCAGATCGGGGAAGACATCCGAGAACTCGGTCAGCTCGCGGGAGGCGTTGTAGAGCGCCTCCGTCTTCGAGACGTACGTTACCGATAAGACCTCGGGGAACGATCCGATCTCGCTGCGCGTCAGCCGCACGCGGGCCTCCCCGATCTCGTCGCTCAGGTACGCGACGATTTCGACCTTCTCCTCGACGTCGGACAGCGCACTCGCGATGTTGTGCGCGGTGAGTCCGAAGAGCCCGACGACGAACAGGCTGAGCCCGATCGATGTGACCGAGAGCACCGCCAGCACGGGGCGCCGGGCGAGCGAGGTCAGGGCCTCGCGGAACGGTCTCATGCGGTCGGTCCCGCCCCTTCCCCGGCCGTAGAGGCCGCGGCTTTCTCGTCCAGGAGCTCGAAGATGGGAGCTCCGGGGGCACGGCGAAGCGGCGGCCTCGCAGCGGCGTCCGTCCCGGAGTCGTACACCAGCCGGCCGCCCTCCAGCTCGAGCACGCGCACGTCCTGGTAGCGGCGGAGAAGCGTGGCGTCGTGGGTCGCGAAAACGACGGCCGTGCCGAGGCCGTTGACCCGCCGGACAAGCTCGAAGACGCCGATGGAAGCCCGTTCATCCAGATTGCCGGTGGGCTCGTCCGCCAGGAGCACGAGCGGATCGGTGGCGAGAGCCCGGGCGATTGCCACGCGCTGCCGTTCCCCTCCGGAGAGCTCGTTCGGGTAGGCCGTGGCGCGCGGGGCGAGGCCGACATGATCGAGGAGCCGGTGCACCTTCGGCTTGATCTCCGAGCGGGACGCCCCGGTCACCTGCAGGGCGAACGCCACGTTCTCCTCGGCCGTGAAGCGCTCCAGCAACCGGAAGTCCTGAAAGACGAAGCCTACCCGACGCCGGAGCTGGGGAATCTCACGCCTGCGAATCCGGCTCGACGAGAAGCGTGATACCATCACGTCGCCCCTGGTCGGCGCGATCTCCATGTGGACAAGCCTGAGAACGGTCGTCTTTCCCGCACCCGAGGGGCCCGTGAGAAAGACGAACTCACCCTTCCGGACGTGGAAGGAGACCTCCCCGAGCGCCGTTCCGCTCCGCGGGTAGTGCTTCGTGACGTCCCGGAAGCGGATCAACTCGCCCCCTCGCCTGCGGTCCGACGGCAGAAGCGGATGCAGAGTTCGATGGCCGACCTCATGGAGCCCGGATGCGCGACGCCGCGGCCCGCTATGTCGAACGCCGTCCCGTGGTCGGGCGAAGTACGAGGGAAGGGGAGGCCGGCCGTCACGTTGACGCCGGAGTCCCGCGCCAGGGTCTTGATCACGGCGAGGCCCACGTCATGGTAGGGAACGAGCACCGCGTCGATCTCTCCCGCGAGGCAGCGGGCGTACACGGTGTCGCCGGGGAATACGCCGGCGATCCGGATCCCATCTTTCCGCAGTCGATCCGCCGCTGGCGCCAGGATTCGCTTCTCCTCTTCACCGAACTGGCCGCCCTCCGAAGCGTGGGGGTTGATGCCCGCGAACGCCAGACGCGGCGAGGAAAGGCCCCACCACTCGCGAAGCGCCCGGTCCGCGAGCCTCGAGCGCCGCTCCACCAGCTCCGGGGTGAGCGCG
>DAOVWI010000260.1 GCA_030636765.1 Gemmatimonadales bacterium | reverse complement strand
TCAACCTCCCGCCTCCGGCTCGCCCCGTTCCGCGAGGATCTCGTCGAGCCGCTTCTGTGCGGCCTCGACGCGGGGCTGCAGCTCGGGATCTGCGTCCTGCCAGAGCTCGACGAATCGGGCGTAGTACTCGGCCGCCTTCTCCCACTCGCCGCGTTCGTCGTACATCTCTCCTAGACGCTCGAGGATCGCCGCCAGGCTCCCGGGATCGGTGAACGCCTGGGCGATGCTCGTCGCATCCAGGTAACTCTCATACGTGGCCAGGGCGGAATCCGGCTGGCCGGCCCCCTCGTAGGCCCGACCCAACCCGTACAAGACGCATGTGAGACACTGACCGACGTCGGCGCGCTTTAGCTCCTCTACCGCCTCGTCGTAGCGGCCCTCGGCGTAGGCGATGAGGCCGGGAACCGCGTGTCTCTGGACCTCGTCGTCGCCGCGCACCTCTGGCGAAACGACCTGCTGATACTCATCCCAGAGATCTCTCGCCCTCCCCGGATCGCCGTTCAGGGCGTAGACGGCAGCCAGCTGGAAGTAGGGCCGCTCGAGCGCTGGAATCTCCGAGAGGGGCTGGTCCTGGAGGACCTCCTCCAGACGGGAGCGAGCCGCCGCCGTGTCTCTTCGCACGGCGATATCCGTAAACGCTTCGCCGATCTCGGCGTTCAGGCGGGCGGCCGGGACACCACGCCCTTCCTGCAGGGCCGTGGCGCTGGCGAGATGCTCCCCGGCTTCGGCGAGGCGCCCCTGAGTGGTGAGGAGCCCATAGAGCCCGAACTCGGCGCCGGCCTGAAGCGGCGGGATGCCGCGGGTCGCCTCGACTGCCCGACGGTAGACCGCTTCGGCCTCACCGAAGTCGCGCCTCACGGCCGCGAGGTTCCCCTCCAGGAAGAAGTTCGTCGGGTTCGTCGGGAAGCGGCTCGCGAAAGCCTGACGCTCCTGCTCGGCCTCCTCCAGCCGTCCGAGCGAGATGAGCGCGGAGATCGCGTTCTGCTGATGGAGCGAGGAGGAGGAGTCCACCGCGGTCGCGCGGTTGTACAGCTGCAGGGAGCGCTCGAAGTCCCGCAGGTCGCCGTAGAGGATTCCCAGGTTGTTGAGGGCCCAGGTGTCGTCCGGATTCAGGTCCAGCATGTTCTGATAGGCGGTGATCGCCTTGTCGTTCTCGCCGGTGACGGTCGTATGGTACGAGCCCATCGTCAGGTACCGCTCACGCTCGGTGAGCCTGTCACGGTACTCGAACGCCATGCTCAGAGCCTCCACCTGGCGCTCGCGGCTCTCGCCCTGGTTGCCCAACTGGACGCCGAGCTTCCGCCACGCCATCGCGAACTGCGGGTCCAACGTGACCGCCTCTTCGAGGAGCGTCACGGCGCGCTGGGGGTTTCCGCCCACATCAAGAGCGCGCACCGCCTGCGAGTACTTGCGGAGCGCCGCCAGGTTGCCCGTCGTTACCTGCTCGAGCGGTTCGTCGCTCCGCAGAGTCTTGTAGGAGTCGCCGATTCGTTCGCGCAGCCTCTTCGAAAGCCTGTCCAGCGCGGGGACGATCTTGGAGGAGTCCTTGGCGGTCTCCCGGAAAGCGGCGTATTCCTCGCCGGTGTCCGGGGAGGTCAGCCTTGTCGCCAGAAGGTAAGTACCGCCGGCGGAGTTGATGTCACCGTCCACGATGGCGGCGAAGCCCTCCCGCTGTGCGATCTCCCTGGCCAGTGCGTAGTCCAGCTCCTCGTCGGGATTGCGTGACATCCGCCACAGCGCTTCTACGATGAAGGCGGGCTTGGTGTCCTGGACGGCGTCGGACTGGGAGAGG
>DAOVWI010000105.1 GCA_030636765.1 Gemmatimonadales bacterium | reverse complement strand
GGATCCCGGAGGCGGACCGGTCCATCCGCGAAGGCCGGTGGGATCGCAAGACGCTGCGTGGACAGCAGCTTCACGGCAAGATACTCGGTGTCATCGGCGCCGGCCGTATCGGCAGCGAGGTGGCCCGCCGCGGCCGCGCCTTCGGCATGCGCGTGGTAGCCTACGACCCGTACCTGAGCGCGGAGCGGGCCACCCCGGGGCGTCTTCAGCGCGTGGAGCTCGACGAGCTTCTGGCGGAAGCGGACTTCGTGACCCTGCACGTGCCTCTGACCGACGCCACAGAGCGCATGATCGGCGAGGCCGAGCTGGCTCGGATGAAGCCCACGGCGGTGCTCGTGAACGCGGCGCGGGGCGGGATCGTGGACCAGGGTGCTCTCGCCGAAGCCCTCCGGGCGGGGAGCATTGCCGCCGCGGCGCTCGACGTCTACGCGCGGGAACCGCTTCCGGACGATGACCCTCTCCGCGACGCACCGAACCTCGTGATGACGCCCCACGTCGGAGCGGCCACGGCCGAGGCGCAGCGGGAGGTGGCGATCGAGATCGCCCGGAGCGTGCGCGATGCCCTGCTGACGGGCGACCTGACGGCCGCGCTCAACGTACCCAGCATTGACCCGGAAGAGCGGGCGCGGCTGGAGCCGATCCTCGAGCTCGCGCGCCGACTCGGCGTCCTTCTGGCCGTGCTGACCGAGGGGCGCTGCGAGCGCCTGGAGGTCCGCTACGCGGGCCCGCTGCGCCGCGTGCTCCGGATGCTGGCCGCGGCGGCTCTGGAGGGCTATCTGCGATCCACCGTGGCCTCGCCGCTGAACCTCGTGAACGCTCTGACCATCGCGGGCGAGCGCGGCATCGATGTGGCCCGCGTTCGGACGCGACGGATCGCCGACTACGCGAACTACGTGGAGCTCACGGCGAAGCGCGGAGGGCGCGACGAGGTGGTGGGTGGGTCGCTCGTGGCCGAAGGACATCGGAGGCTAGTGCGCATCGGCCCGTATCATGTGGACGTCGTTCCTCGCGGCAACCTCGTCCTCGTGGACAACCGGGACGTCCCCGGCGTCATCGGTGAGGTGGGCTCAGCGCTGGGCCGGGCGGGTGTGAACATCGCCGAGTACCACCTCTGCCGGCGAGAGGCTGGTGGAGAGGCGCTTGGAGTGATCCGAACGGATTCCCCGCTCCCGGAGGAACTCCTGCGCGCGCTGGCTGCCCTGCCCAGCGTCGTCGCCGTCCGGCAGGTCGTCCTGGACGCCTGAGCGCGCGACCCACCAGGGTTCTTCAGCGACCTGCCAGCGACCTGCTAGTCGGGAAGCCAGGTGGCCGCTGCGCCCGCGAGAGGCAGACCCACTAGTTCGGGGTGAAGGAGGCCCGCCAGGATCTCGACGCCCTCCACGACCCTGGGGCCGGACCGGTTGAAGTACGAGGAGGCGTCGACCACGAACGCCCGGCCTTCTTCGATCGCGCGCGGGGCGAGATCCGACAGAAGGTCGGCATGCTCGGTGGCGTCTCGTCGAGCCGCGGCGAGGCCGAAGCCGCACGGCATGACAACCAGAATGTCCGGGTCCAGCTCGCGTAGCTCCCCCGGCAAAGCTTCGACGGATCGTTCCTTGGCCGTGCCGGCCAGGCACTGACCGCCGGCGAGATCGATCATCTCTGGCACCCAGTGGCCCGGAACGAAGATCGGGTCGAGCCATTCCAGCGCCAGCACTCGCGGTCGAATGGCGCCTGTCACGGATCTCGATACGTCATGCAACCGGCGGCGCAGCTCACCGACGCACGCGTCGGCGCGCTCCCGGACTCCGGTCGCCTCCCCTACCTGATTCACGGTGTCGAGGATATCGCGTAGCGAGTGGGCGTCCAGGGAGAGCACCTCGCAATCCAGGCCGGCCTTCTCGACGACCTCCCGAGCCCCTTCCGACGGCACCGCGCACACGTCGCACACTGCCTGACTCAGAACGAGATGCGGGGAGAGCTTCGCGAGCTCCTCGGCGTCGATCTCGTAGACACTGTCGCCCGAGGCGACGGCGTCCCGAACCGCGCGGTCGATCTCGCGACTCGAGAGCTCCGAGGGATCGAAGCGCGGACGGCTGATGCGGGGGCGGTCGAGCACCTCCGGGGGGTGGTCGCACTCGTGCGATATTCCCACGAGCCGCTCCTCCAGCCCGAGCGTGCACACGATCTCGGTCGCGCCGGCAAGAAGAGAGACGATCTTCATCGCCACCTCAGTAGGTAGGCATGCTCTCGTCGATCTCGGCCGCCCAGGCGAGGATTCCACCCCTGAGGTTGATCGCCTCGAGCCCCGAGCTCCTCAGGCCCTCCACCGCCTGAGCGCTCCGCGCGCCCGAGCGGCAGTAGACGACGATCGTCGCCTCGCGGTCCAGCTCTCCGACCCGCGTCGGCAGCGCGGCCTGGGGCATCAGCCGGGCACCCTGCGGTTCCAGGTTGCAGATCTCCCATTCGTACGCTTCCCGGACGTCCACCAGCTCGAAGCGGCGGCCGTCATCCAGCCAGCGCTTGAGCTCCAGCACGTCCATCTCCGGTATGCCGTCGGCGCCGCTTCCTGCCTCTACCTTCGCGCCGCAGAACTCCTCGTAGTCTATCAGTTCCGTGATCGTCGGATGGTCCCCGCAGACGGGGCACGACGGATCTCGCAGGATGCTCAGCTCCCGGAACTGCATCTGCAAGGCGTCGATGAGGAGCATGCGGCCGATGAGCGGTCGCCCCTGGCCGATGATGAGCTTAATCGTCTCGGTCGCCTGGATCGTGCCCACGATGCCCGGCAGCACGCCGAACACACCGGCGTCGGCGCAACTCGGCGCCAGCTCGGCCGGAGGGGGTTCGCGAAACAGGCAGCGGTAGCACGGTCCCCCTTCGACACCGAAGACCGAGGCCTGGCCCTCGAAACGAAAGATCGCGCCGTACACCGTCGGGATGCCGAGCAGCACCGCGGCGTCATTCACGAGGTAGCGCGTCGGGAAGTTGTCGCTCCCGTCCGCGACGATGTCCCAGCCGTCCAGGATCTCGAGCGCGTTGCCCGAGTCGAGTCTGGTCTCGAACGTCTCCACCTCCACGTTCGGGTTGATCGCTTCAAGGCGAGACCGGGCGGATTTGAGCTTCGACCTTCCGACGGACTGGGTGTCGTGGAGGATCTGGCGCTGCAGATTCGTGAAGTCCACGACGTCGTGGTCCACGATGCCGATCCGTCCTACGCCGGCCGCCGTCAGATACAGGGCCAGCGGCGATCCCAGTCCTCCTGCCCCGATGAGCAGCACGCGAGCCTGCTTCAGCTTCTTCTGCCCTTCCAGACCGACTTCCGGGATCAGAAGGTGACGGCTGTAGCGGCGCAGCTCGTCCGGTGTGAGGCCAGGGATCTCCGCCGCTCCGGGGCGTTCCGCCGCCCCTGGAAGCCCCGCTGCCGCCGAGGGCTCACGACCGCCGGCGATCGACGGGACGATGCTCAGCTCGACGCCCTCCAACAGCTCCGGATCACCCGTCAGGTCGCGCAGGTTGCTGTCCCCCACGTAGACGTTCACGAAGCTTCGCAGCTCGCCATCGGCACCGTAGAGCTGGGCGCGGAGCCGTTCGTTGTCCTCGGTGAGCCGCGCCAGGGCTTCGCCGGCCGTGCGGGCCTCCACTTCAACGCTTGCCCGCCCATCGACGAAAGGTCGCAGTGGCGTGGGAATCCGTATCGACACCCTCGGCATGTTCTCGCTCCTCTTCCTACCGGCCGGTCTTCTCATTTTCTTCGGTTCCCGGTCAGGCCGGGGCCAACGTAGCACTGTGGGCCAACGTCAGGCCGGGGCCAGCGAACGCTCGACGAACCGTCCCGCCTCCGGATCGAGCTCCCACACCCGCGCCTTTCCCGGCGTCCCCTGTGCGACCGGAATAATCACGTAATAGTACCACGGCCAGGCGAGCTCACGATCCGTCTCTGATGGGACCGGGGGTGCGTCCGGGTGCGAGTGGTAGAAACCGAGCACGCGCGGACCGCCCGCCTCCTCCGCTCCGAGAGCGCGCCGGAGCGCTTCCGGATCAATGAGATAGCGATCTCCTCGCTCCGGCCACCGGTTCGGTGTCGGCCGGTAGCCCTCGACGATGCGTTTCGGTTCGTTCAGCCGCCCGAGCAGGATGCCGCATGCCTCGCGCGGGTAGCCGGCTGCAGCGGCCTCCAGGATGTCGCTCAGGATGCCGGAGCCGATTTCCAAGGCCGCGTCCTGCAGCTCCCGTCTCGCTTCGGACCCCGGCGACATCACCTCGTGCACCACTTCTCGCTGAGATACCTCGCACCTCCATCGGGTAGAACCGTCACGACTACGCCTGCCTCGAGCCGTTCGGCGACTTGGCGACAGACCGCGTACGCGGCGCCCGAGGAGGCGCCGACAAAGAGACCGTGCTCGCGCGCCAGCCGGCGGGACCAGAGCTGTGCTTCCTCCGTCGTGACGCGAAGCCGTTCGTCCGGGACGTCTGCGTCGTAGATCGCCGGACGGAGTGCCGTGTCCAGGTTCTTGAGACCCTCGATTCCGTGCAGTGCCTCCGCCGGTTCCACGCCGACGATCCGCACCGTCGAGCTCAGTTCCCGGAGACGACGTCCGACGCCGACCAGCGTCCCCGTGGTTCCGAGTCCAGCCACGAAGTGCGTTACGCCGCCTCCGGTCTGCCGCCATACCTCGAGCGCCGTACCCTCATAATGCGCGCGCCAGTTCGCCGGGTTTCCGTACTGGTCTGCGTACCAGTACCGCTCCGGCTCCTCCTCCGCCAACCGGCGTGCTTCCAGGATGGCTCCGTCGGTGCCCTCCAGCGGATCCGTAAGGATCGGTCGTGCGCCGTACGCCCTCAACGTCTGGAGGCGCTCCGGGCTGGCGTTGCTCGGCACGCACAGGGCCACGTCGAACCCGATCGCCGCGCCGAGCATCGCGTACGCGATCGCCGTGTTGCCCGAGCTCGCGTCCAGAAGAGCCCGTCCCTCCAGGTCGCCGCTCCACAGGCCCGCCCGCACGATCGACCACGCGGCCCGGTCCTTTACGGAGCCTCCCGGGTTCAGCCACTCGGTCTTGCCCAGTATCTGCACCCCATGGCGCGGCGAGGGGAGGGGCACGAGAGGCGTTTCCCCGATGGCCGCGACGAGAGCCCGGGCGCTCGTCGAGAGCGTCAGATCCGTGAGCGCGTATCCCAGCGCTGTTCCCATTCCAGCCTTCCTCAAACAAGAAAAGCCGCGAGCGGAAGGCTCGCGGCTCGTGGCGTCTGTCGGGGTTGATCCCGGAACTACGCGCGCACGGCGACCCTCCGCTGCCGGGCATGACCCGGACAGTAGCAGGCGGCGAATACGTTGAATTCGAAATCACTCATGTCGTCCTTGAACACCTGATGCCCTTCGATGGTTTCATGCGGCTCAGAGCCGGATCGCCGCGGCGCTCTGCAGGGCGTGGAAGTTCTCGGCCACCGTGCCAGTGCCGCGGAAGACCGATGAGCCCGCGATCAGCACGTCGGCGCCGGCCTCCACCGCCAGCGGGGCCGTCTCCAGGTCCACGCCGCCGTCCACCTGCAGCCGCGTGGGAGCGAGGCCTCGTTCCGCCACTAACTCTTGAATCCTCCCGAGCTTCGGGAGGACCGGCCGGATGAACTTCTGCCCGCCAAAGCCCGGGTTGACCGTCATCACGAGAACCAGGTCGACCAGGTGCAGAACTTCGCCGATCGTCTCGGCCGGGGTCGACGGGTTGAGGGCCACCCCGGCCCGGCAGCCGAGACGCCGGATCTCCGTCAGGTCGCGATGCAGGTGGAGGCTGGCCTCCTGGTGGATCGTGATGAGATCGGCTCCCGCATCGGCGAACGGCCCCAGGAAGCGACCCGGCTCATGGACCATGAGGTGTGCGTCCAAGAACGCCTCCGTGGAGGCGCGGAGCGCACGGGCCACCGGAAGACCGGCCGCGAGGTTGGGAACGAACCGGCCGTCCATTACATCCAGTTGAAACCAGCGGGCGCCCGCCTCTTCGGCCTCGCGGACGTGGTCGGCGAGTCGGGCGTAGTCGGCAGCGAGCACGGACGGGGCGATCACCACGCCTTCGGGAATCCTCATGAATGGACTTCCTTTCGAGGGTTCGATCCGCCTCCTACACGACTCCGAGGCGCCTGCCCACGCTCTTCAGCGCGTCCAGAGCGCGGTCGAGATGCTCCCTGTCGTGGGCCGCCGAGATCTGACAGCGGATGCGCGCCTGACCCTTCGGGACGACGGGGAACCCGAAGCCGATCACGAAAACCCCTTCGTCCAGGAGTTGGTTGCTGAGCGCGATCGCGTCGGCCGTCTCTCCGACGATCACCGGCACGATCGGCGTGTCTCCCTCGATCGGCCGGTAGCCGAGCTCCAGCAGCCCCTCGCGGAAGTACGCGGTGCTCTCGCGGAGTCGCGCCACGAGCTCGGGGTGCGCCTCCAGATGACGCACCGCTGCGATCGCGCCGCACGCCGAGTGAGGCGGAACGGCGTTGGTGAACAGTTGCGTTCGCGATCCCTGGGTCAGGTAGTCGCATACATCCCGGGTGCTCGCCGTGAAGCCGCCCGCCATGCCGCCGAGGGCCTTGCCGAGCGTCGAGGTAACGATGTCCACTTCACCGTGCATGCCGCAGTGCTCGGGCGTGCCACGCCCCGTCTCTCCCAGCACGCCCGTGGCATGCGAGTCGTCGACCACCATGATGGCGTCGTACCGATCGCACAGCTCGCGGATCTCGGGCAGCGGAGCGATCTCTCCCTCCATGCTGAACACGCCGTCGGTGATCACGAGACGGTGCCGCGCCTCCCGGGAGCCCCGGAGCAGTTCTGCGAGGTCGTTCATGTCCATGTGGTGGTAGATCTTGAGCTTTGCCTTGCACAGCCGGATGCCGTCGATGATGGAGGCGTGGTTCAGCGCGTCGCTGATGAGGACGTCCTCCTCCCCGAGAAGCGGAGCAAAGAGGCCCTCGTTGGCGTTCCAGCATGAAGTGTAGGTGATGGAGGCTTCCGTTCCCAGGAAGTCGGCTAGCTGCTCCTCCAGCTCCCGGTGCACGGTAAACGTGCCGCAGATGAAGCGAACCGAGGAGGTGCCCGCCCCGTACCGGTCCACGCCCTCTTTCACGGCCTGCATCACGGCCGGTTCGTCGCACAGCCCGAGATAGTTGTTCGAGCAGAGGTTCACGACCTCTCCGTAACCCTCGAGCTCGATGACGGCGGACTGGGGGCCTTCGATGTGGCGCAGCACCTTGAAGATGCCCTGTTCTCGCATCGTCGACAGCTTATGGGACAGCCGGTCGCTCAGTCCCTGGTTCACGCTCCCTCCTCCGACGGTTTCCGAGTAAAGAGTCATCCGTTACTCGTAGTAGTCGCTTCCGCGCTTCGCCGTCACCCAGGCCGTGTCGACCCGGATGCTCGGCCGGGAGCCGTAGCGCCCGCACAGGGTGAAGCCGGTGAACGAGCCGCGCACGAAGACCACGCGATCCGTCCCGTCTTCCGCAACGATCACGTCCGGCGCCCTCCGCAGAGCGAACGGTCGCTGG
>DAOVWI010000097.1 GCA_030636765.1 Gemmatimonadales bacterium | reverse complement strand
GTTTCTCCTTCTTCGGCCTCAGTCTGGTCTACGTGATCTTCGAGGACGGCACCGACATCTATTGGGCCCGCTCCCGTGTCCTCGAGTACCTGAACGGAATCCGGCAGCAGCTCCCCGCCGGGGTCGAGCCCGTGCTCGGTCCCGACGCCACGGGCGTTGGGTGGGTCTACGAGTACGTCCTCGAGTCGGACAGCCTGAATCTGGCGGAGCTGCGGACGCTCCAGGACTGGTACATCCGCTACCAGCTGACGGCGGTGCCCGGTGTCTCGGAGGTGGCGAGCCTGGGCGGGTACGTGAAGCAGTATCAGGTGGAAGTGAACCCGGAGCGCCTGCGCGCCTTCGACATCCCGGCGACGCGGGTCGTGGAGGCGATCGGCGCCCACAACATCGACATCGGCGCCCGGGTGCTCGAGATGGGCGGCCGCGAGTACATGATCCGGGGGCTCGGCTACCTGGAGGGGGTCTCCGACATCGAGAACGTGGCCGGGGGCGCCACGCCGAACGGCACACCCATCCGCGTGGCGGATGTCGCCACCGTGCAGGTCGGCCCGGCCCCGCGCCGTGGGTCGGCGGATCTGAACGGTCGGGGTGAGGTGGTGGCCGGCATCGTCGTGATGCGCTTCGGGTCCGACGCGCTCAAGACCATCGAAGCCGTAAAGGCTCGCCTCCTCGAGATCGAGCGGGGGCTTCCGCCCGGAACCCGGCTCCGCACGGTGTACGACCGGAGCGACCTGATTCACCGGGCCATCGACAACCTGCGTGACAAGCTGCTCGAGGAGTCGCTGATCGTCGCCGCCGTGGCCGTGCTCTTTCTCCTCCATTTCCGCTCCGCTCTGGTGGCGATCATCACGCTGCCGATCGGCATCCTCATCTCGTTCATCGTGATGCGGGCGATCGGCGTGAGCGCGAACATCATGAGCCTCGGCGGGATCGCGATCGCGATCGGCGCGATGGTGGACGGGGCGATCGTGATGATCGAGAACATGCACAAGCACCTGGAGCGTGCCGAGGCGGCCGGCGGCGAAGTGTCACGCTGGGAGATCGTCCTCGCGAGCGCCAAGCAGGTCGGCCCGCCGCTCTTCTTCTCGCTCCTCATCATCACCTTCAGCTTCCTGCCGGTGTTCGCCCTCGAGCAGCAGGAGGGAAGGTTGTTCAAGCCGCTGGCCTTCACCAAGACGTTTGCCATGGCGGGATCGGCGTTTCTGGCGATCACGCTGGTGCCTGTCTTGATGGGCTACCTGATTCGGGGCCGGATCCGGCCGGAATCTCGGAACCCCCTGAACCGCGCGCTGCGCGGGGCGTACCGGCCCGTTATCGGGTTCGCGACCCGGAGGCCCTGGGCGGTGGTCGCCGCTGCCGCGGTCGTGCTGGCCGCGACGGTAGTGCCGTGGAAACGGCTGGGGAGCGAGTTCATGCCGCCGCTGCAGGAGGGCTCCGTGCTCTTCATGCCCACGACCGTTCCAGGCGTCTCGATAGCCCAGGCCAGGGAGATCATGCGCTACCAGGACAGCGTCCTCGCGTCCTTCCCGGAGGTGGAGACGGTGCTCGGCAAGGCCGGCCGAGCCGAGACAGCCACCGACCCCGCCCCGCTCGACATGTTCGAGACCACGATCACGCTTCGGCCAAAGGAGGAGTGGCGGCCCGGCCTGACCTACGAGGAACTGATCGCGGAGATGGATAGCGCCGTGAGCCTGCCGGGGGTCACGAATGCCTGGACGATGCCGATCAAGGGCCGGATCGACATGCTGGCCACGGGCATTCGTACGGCCGTCGGCATCAAGATCTTCGGGCCGAACCTCGACACCCTGCAGATGCTCGGCGAGCGGGCGGAGAAGATCGTCCAGGACATTCCGGGGACGCGGAGCGCCTTCGCGGAGCGCGGTGTCTCCGGCTTCTACGTCGATATCGACATCGACCGGGTAGAGGCATCCCGGTACGGGCTCAACGCGGGGGACGTCCACCGCGCCATCATGGCGACGGTAGGCGGGATGAACGCGGCGATGACCGTCGAGGGCCGCGAGCGGTACGCGGTCAACGTCCGCTATCCGCGCGAGCTCCGTGACGACCTCGAGAAGATCAGGGACGTGGTCGTGCCGACCATGGACGGTACGCAGATCCCGCTCGGGCAGCTGGCGAGCGTCCAGGTCACGCAGGGACCGATGGCGGTCAAGACGGAAGATGCGTTCCCCGTCACCACCGTGTTCGTGGACATCGGAGAGCGGGATGTAGGTGGCTATGTGAAGGAGGCACAGCGCGTGGTTGCCGAGCGGCTCGTGCTTCCCACCGGTTACACGCTCCTGTGGAGCGGCCAGTACGAGTTCATGCAGCGCGTCGCGGAGCGCATGAGGATCGTCGTTCCGGTGACGCTGGGCATCATCTTCCTGCTCCTCTACCTGAATTTTCGTGGGGTCGCGGAGTCCCTCATTGTCATGCTGGCGCTCCCCTTTTCCCTCGTCGGCGGGTTCTGGTTCCTCTGGCTGCTGGGCTACAACACGAGCGTCGCCGTGTGGGTCGGGTTCATCGCCCTCGCCGGAGTGGCCGCCGAGACCGCCGTCGTGATGCTGATCTACCTCGACGAGTCCTTCCACCGTAGGAGCCTGGAAGGACGGATGCGATCCGCTGCCGACGTGGCGGCCGCCGTGCGGGAGGGCGCCCTCGAGCGCCTCCGCCCCGTGCTCATGACGGTGACGGCGATCACGGCGGGCCTCGCCCCGATCCTGTGGAGTACCGGAACGGGGGCGGACGTGATGAAGCGGATCGCCTCCCCAATGGTCGGCGGGATGATCACGGCCACCGTGCTCACCCTGGTGGTGATTCCCGCCATCTACCTGCTGTGGAGGTCCTGGCAGGTCAAACGACGGCCGCGAGCGCCGCTGCGCGAGGCAGCCGGCTAGCGCTCCTCCGTTCCGGGTCCCGGTCCGACCATCGAGCCGCTGCCGAACAGCACCCCCAGGTGCGTGCGCAACTCGTCGCGAACCGCGCGGAAGGAACCCAGGATCTCCTCCTCGGATCCGGTCACGGCTGCAGGATCCGGCAGTGGCCAGTGAGCCCGGACGGCGTCGCCGAGCCAGGCCGGGCACACCTCTTCGGCGCACAGCGTGATCACGGCGTCCACGGGTCCCTCGATCTCGTCCAGGCCCTTCGAGCGCTGACCGGAGGCATCGATCCCGATCTCCTCCAGGGACCGGATGGCCCACGCGTGAATCCTGGACGGCTCGGAGCCGGCGGACGAGACGCGCACTCCTTCGGGCGCGAGGAGCCGTGCGATTCCCTCGGCCATCTGGCTGCGGGCTGAGTTCGCCACGCACAGGAAGAGCACGTGCCGCGGCCGGTGCGCGCGGATCGTCCGGGCGGTGTCGGACCAGTCTGGCCTGGAGCTCATCGCTCGGCACTGACGACGACGTTAGGGCGGGCTCCAGCGTAGGAGCGAGATCTGGTGGCGTCAGGTAGGCTCATCCGCTCAAGATTGCACACGGCGAGCACTGAGTCGATATGCGGCCCGGCCAACCCGAAGGGCGTTTCCGCTGTCCAAGATCGTACATGGCCGAATTCCTGAACTCACGACAATAGGGACATCGTTGGCACGAAAGCTCGAGTTGGGCTCTGCCTTCGGAGGGGCGGCGGCCGCCGCTACCAGCATGGCCGCAAGCCTCTGCTGCGTCGGTCCTCTGGCCCTCACGCTGCTGGGGGTGAACGGAATGATCCTGGCCGCCGGGATCAAGCCGTACCGGGGGTATCTGCTGGGTGCCTCGTTGGTGCTCCTCGGCCTCGCCTTCTGGGTCACCTACCGCCGTCGCGGGGTGAAAGAGGGCGATGCATGCCCAGTCCCGTCAGGCCGTGTCGCGGGGGGCCGCGTGACCAGAATCATCCTGTGGGCCTCGGCCGCGCTGTGGATCAGCGCGCTGATCCTCAACCTCGTATCGGACCGGCTCTACGCGTCGGTCGGCGCTGTGCCTGACGACATGGCGGCGCCCGACTACGTGTCGCTGGACGAGCGTGGGGAGCCGCTCAAGAGCGCTTTCAACGCCGACGCCGACAAGGTCCGTCTCCTCATGCTGGTCGCGCCCACCTGAGGGGGATGTCTTCGGGGGGCCTCCGAAACACAGAAGAAGCTTCTAGAGAGGAAGGACGATCCGGGCCTGGCCGTGTACGTGCTGTGGGTGCCCCGCAACGGCGCCCGGGAGAAGCACGTGGAGCGCGTTGCCGGGCTCGTCCATGACCCACGAGCATCACACTTCTGGGATGAACATGGGGCGTTGGTCGAGCCGTACGCCGAGATGCTCTCATTGACCGGACCGTGCGCGGGGATCTTCATGCTCTTCGAGCCCGGAGTCCGCTGGGAGGGAGCGAGCCCTCCGCCGCCGGACTACTACGAAGACGCTCATGCCGTCGAGTTCGATCGTGAGGGTCCGCAGTTCGACGCCGACCGTTTCGCCCGAATCGCAGAGGGGATGCTGGCCGGCTAGTCTCGCTCGTGGGGCGTGGCTCGTCCACTTCTCGGCGCACCTCCGAATCTCGTTCGAGCAGGTGAGAGGAGAAGCGCCTCATCTCGTGTTGACGGTTGTAGATAGGCATACGCCCCACGGCCGCCGGAGCCCGGGCGGCACGAATCTTCCTTGTCCCTCCGTAGTGGTGAGTTCCAGAGACGAGGGCCGCGAGGGCGATGGCTGTTATGGACTGGTGGAACAAGAGGCTGCTTTTCTTGCTTTTGGGCCCGACCTTGGCCGTGCTCTGGTTCTTTCTATATGCCATTAAGGGGTCCGCCTACCCATTCCCGGGTCTTCCGCTGGTGCCGTGAGGAAGGAAGGCTTCCGAGATCTCGGAATCATCGGCCTGCTGTTCGCCCTCGTCATCGCGGGAGGACTGCTGGCGTCCGGCAAGGTCGATGCTTTGGTGGCCCGGATTACGTGGCTGATCGACTGGTTCACCCGTTGAGCAGCCCACCGGGTTGTGGCTGAGACGAAGCACCACGGAAACTCAGCGCCCACCTCCGGAGCCTGGCCGCTACGCCCAATCCCATAACCTGCCTTGATGGACGGATAGGTGCGTCCACTAAGTGCAGTCCGAGCATGGCCTTTGCATAGGAGCGGTGTCCTGACCGTACCCGAACGCACCGCCGTCGTCTGGAGGGACAGGAGCCGCCTGGCCGCATGACCGTGGAACCCCTAAGCTTGACGGGCCGGAGAGCCGGCCGCTCCGAAGACGGGCAGGACACGACTGAGTACGTGCTCGTCATCATCCTGCTCGCTCTCGCTTTTACAGTCGGCATGATGGTTTGGTCCAGGAGCGTCAACGGGGCGTACGGCGGGGCGGGAGACTGCGTCGCCGCCACGACGTCCACCGGCGGGGACGCTTCCAGGGGCACGCCGCGCGGTTGGCAGACCGGACGAGGTTACGGGTACGGACGCGGAAACGGGAACGGTTATGGCAGTGGAAGAAGTGGAAGTGGAGGGCCCGGAAGCGGAAGGGATGGCAAGTGCCGGCTCGGCGGTTGATCGCTCTCTCGCTGGTAGGGACGACCTGAGAGACAGGCTTTCCAGGCTCGCCCTTCTTCTGCTCATCACCGTGATCGGCGGCGGGTTGCTCTTCTGGTTGAGGGCCGAGACGCCGACCAGCCGCGCGGGCTGGATTGGCGTGGGCGGGGGGATGTTCCTGTGGCTGATGCTCATTCTCGCCGCGTTCGGCCGCCCGATTGCTCGATTCCTCCGGATCATCATCGGCTAGATTCCGCGCTTCTCGGCGAACGCCAACAGCGCCTCCTCGAAGATCTCCGACGGTGGACGAACGAGCCCGGCGCCCACCTGTCCGATGCCGGCCTCCCTGTGGGCGATTCCCGTGTTGATTCGAGGGGTGATGCCGAGCTCGACCACCGACCGGATGTCGATGCCCGTCGGCGTTCCCCGGAAATCGAGCGATGGGATCGTAAAGTGCTCGTGCTCGGCTACGGTGATCTCGTACATCTCGAGAGTCGCGTTCGTCGCGTCAGATGGGACGCCGCTAACGAAGCTCACGATCGCGGGGGCCGCTGCCATCGCGAATCCCCCGATTCCGGCCGTCTCGGTGATCGTGCTGTCGCCGATGTCGGGGTTGGCGTCCGCGCTCGAGAAACCGCTGAAGTAGAGGCCTTCGGGCGTTCCCGCCGGGGCCGTGAACCAACGGTCGCCGATGCCGCTTACGCGAATACCGAAATCGGTCCCGTTGCGGGCCATCGCCGTCACGATGGTGCTGCCCTCGACGCCGTGGGCGGCGTCGGCCATGGCCTTGCACGCGGCCATCACGGGGTTGAGGACGCTGAGCGCGTTCTCCCCGATGAAGCCGAGCACCGCCGCCGCCACCGTCGGGTCGGGCGCCACGCGCGCGAGGAACGGCGCCAGGAGCTTGAGGAAGAGAACGGAGCCCGCCTTGTTTCGGTTGTGCCCCTCGTCCCCCATGTGCAGCGCCTCGGCGAGGAGCGCTCGAATGTCCAGTCCCTCGGACTCCGACAGGGCCTCGAGGAGCAGTGGTGCCATCACGTCGTTCATCCACCGCAGGCGATCGAGGACTTCCGAGCTGTAGGCGCCGTAGCGGAGCACCTTCCCGTACCCCTCGTTCAGGTTCGAGAAGGACCGGTTTCCGTGCGTGACGTTCTCGACGACGTAGACGGCCATCGAAGGCGAGATCACTCCCGCCATCGGCCCCACGGCGCCGTGGTGGTGACAAGGCGCGAATTCGACCTCACCGCTCTCGGCGAGCCGGGCCGCTTCCTCCTCATCGTCCGTCCATCCCTCGAACAACACGGCGCCGATCACGGCTCCCCGAAGGGGGCCCGACATCCGCTCCCACTCGATGGGCGGTCCGGCGTGCAGGAGGAGCCGGTCGTGCATTCCCGGGATTGCCTCACCGGCCGTGGCCACGGTTTGCAGCATCGGCCGGGCGGACATCATTCGCTCCACGGCCGTTCGGTTCGCGTCCGCAACGTCCACTTCGCTACCCCCTCAGCTTCTCCAGAATCTCGATGAGTCGTCGGTCGCCGCCCGCCGGCGGCCGCCAGTCCACCTGGATGACGTCCGCGCCTTGCAGGGCCAGGGCGTCCCGGAAGGCCTCGAGACCGACGTTGATGACACCCGGAGCCTCGAGGTCCGCCAGCGCTACGCCCGGAGCCTCGGCGTGGTCGATGGTCGTCGCTTCGGCAGCGGCGGAATCCGTGGCCGGCTCGTCGGAGTCACCGATGGTCGGGCCGCGCATCGCACCGGCCGTCTCGGATCTCTCTGCCGTCGCACCGCCCAGACCCAGCCGGTTCAGGGAGTACCCGACCGCGTCGCCGACGTCCCGGAACACGGCCGCTCCGGCGTCTTCCAGACGCTCGATCTGTGCTTCCACCCCCTGCGGATCCTCTTCCGTTCCGATCACGATCGTCACGAAGGCCAGGTCGGGCCGGAGAGCGTCGGCGATCGCCGGGGCCAGCTCCGCGGCCGGATCCGGGTGGGCGCCGTCGCCGAGCACGACGTCCAGCAGGATGAGACCGACGTCTTGGTCCGCTGCCTCCTGGCGCAGCCGCTGCACTCTCAGGTCGTTGTCGATCATCGGGTGTGGCCGGCCGACGGTGAACTCGTCGGCTCCGAGGTCGAGAAGCGTGTGCCCCTGGCTGCGCCGGGGATCCGGCAGGGCGGCTGCCCCGTCCGCCTTCGCGTTGGAGAAGAGGGGCTCCACCCGGTCGCGGAGGGCCAGCACCGCCTCGAGGGCGAGCGTGCCCCCGGAGAAGAGCCCCCGAAGATAAGGAGCAAGCCCCGGCCCGTTCGGCTGGCGCGGGCTCGTCGTTGCGGGCTCATCGCTTGCCTGAGGCGTGCTGCCCGGCTCGGCCGGCTCACGGCCCGTGAGCGCGACGGCC
>DAOVWI010000213.1 GCA_030636765.1 Gemmatimonadales bacterium | reverse complement strand
CCTCCTCGTAGACCCAGTCGCCGGCGCCGTTGATGACGTCCGCGCTTCCGTCGCTCGTGAGGGCCCGCTCCACACCCGTCCGAAGATCGACCACGAAGAGATCGTGATCGCGAACGAAAGAGACGTGGCTTGCGTCGGGCGAGAGCTTGCCGAGCATCTGGGCGCCCGGTTCCCGGCTCACCGGCCGGAGGTGCCGAGTAGCCAGGTCGAAGACCCAGTAACGGCCCCGGCTGCTCCGGCGCCAGATGGGAGCGGCATCGGCGTAGATGAGCACCTTTTCGCCATCGGCGGAGAGCTCGTGCCCCTCGATCCGCAACGGCTCCGAGACTCCCCCTGGAACCAACTCGGCGGCCGCGATCAGGCGCTCCTCGACGCCGCTCGCGGCTGCAACGAACCACAGCTCGTCCTGTCCGTCATCGTCCTGCCGGACCAAGGTCCAGCCGTCGCCGTCCGGGCTCCAGGTCGCCCGATAGCTGGCCGAGGTGAACTTGTCGGAAGCGAAGATCGCCGGGACGCTAAGGCCCTGGCGTGCCTCCTGAGCATGCGCGACGGAAACGCCCGCCCAACCAAGGTGGAAGCCGGCTCCACCCGGGATGCCCGCCGTTATCGCGAGCGCGGCCCAAGCCGAGGCACCCCACCTCAGAGCACGCGCTCGCGTCGACGACAACCGTCGTTCACAAGCTCGCGTCGACGACAACCCTTGTTCACAGGCTCGCATCCTCATGCCTCGAATCACCAGGAGTGTCAGGATCAAATCACCAGGAGCGTCAGGATCGCTTCGGTCCCCCGGTAGATCGCGGACCAACGCTCGCCGCTCCGGCGTCCGTGGTAGATGGTGCCGCCGTCCGTGGCGACGAAGACGCCCTCCCGATCCACGGGGTCAGGCGTGATGACCGTGTAGGCCTCCTTGCTCGTCAGCCGGGCTCCGATCGCCGCTTCCGACCACGACGAGCCGGCGTCACGGCTCACGTGCACGCGCGCCTGCGCTCCCCGGCGCGGCCACGTGGCAGGCGTGCCGCCCGCCGTCGCCAGATAGAGGACACTCGTTCCGGCCCGGTCGGACCCCGCCCGAAGGTCCGTGCAGTATTGGGACCCCACCTCCTCGGGATGCTCCCTCCACGAGAGCCCACGGTCGTCGCTCACGTACAGCCCGCCTCCTGTCGCCGCGTACATGCGCGTGCCCCGTCGAGGATCCACGGCCAGCCGGTGCACGTCCTCGTAGAGGCCGTCGCCGATGACGTGCCAGGTACGGCCGCCATCATCGCTCGCGTACGCGCCTCCTATCTCCACGCCGACATACAGACGTTTGTCGGCGTGCGGGTCCACCTCGATCGTCTGAACGTGAGCCCGTCGTTCTCCGTAACCCCGCCACTCCTCAGCCGCCTCGAGGGCCCGAAACGACTCGATCTCGCGCCAGACACCGCCGCCGTCCTCCAGAGCGAAGAGGGCCGAAGGCTCGGTCCCGGCGAAGAGAGGGGACGTCCCGCCCCGGCCGGTAGCCAGGCAGCAGACGGCATCGCACTCGAGGCGCTCCAGCACCGGCTCCCATGCCGCGCCCCCATCGGGGGAAGCAAAGACCTTCCCGTTGCCGGTACCGACGAAGACGGTCGAGCCGCGCTGCACCGCCGCCCGAATCTCCTCGGCCTCGAGCGCCCGCGTCCGGAGGGCCGCCACCCGCTCCCCTTCGATCCAGCGAAGCACGCGCACTCCCCTCTTCGTGCCGGCTATCAGCCGCATGCTGTTTCCTTTCCAGTCTAGCGGGTCGTTGAGAGACCTCGCTGAGGCCAATGCATGGCCATCACGGAGTCCCGGGCTCGGTCATCGCCCGGAAGTCGAGGAGCCGGTCAAGCTCCTCCTCGGACAACAACCCCTCCTCGAGCACGACCTGCCGGAGGGTCACCTCCTTCCGCACCGATCGCTTGGCTACCTCGGCCGCCTTGTCGTAGCCGATCGCCGGAGCCAGGGCCGTGGCGAGTGCCGCGGTCGACTCTGCGAAGTGGAGGCAGCGCTCCCTGTTGACCGTGATCCCGTCCACACACCGGTCGGCGAACTCCCGGCTTACGGAGCCAAGTATGTGGATCGACTCCAGGAGGTTATGCGCCATGACCGGCATCATGACGTTGAGCTCCAGGCTGCCGGCCTGGCCCCCGATCGTGATCGCCGCATCGTTCCCGATCACCTGAGCGGCGACCTGGCACACCGCCTCCGCCATCACCGGATTCACCTTGCCCGGCATGATCGACGACCCCGGTTGCACGGCCGGGAGGTCGATCTCGGCGAACCCCGTCCGCGGCCCGGATGAGAGGAGGCGGATGTCGTTCGCGATTTTCATAAGGCTGCACGCCACCGTCTTCATCATCCCGCTCGCCTCGACGACGGCGTCGCGCGATCCCTGAGCCTCGAAGTGGTTCTCGGCCTCGCGGAGCTCGAGCCCGAGCTCCTCGCCGAGTCCCTCGGCCATTCGACACCCGAACTCCGGATGGGTGTTGATGCCCGTACCGACGGCCGTGCCCCCGATCGCCAGCTCGCCGAGTGAGCGGGCCGCGGCTTCCGCTCTCCGAATCGCATGTGCGAGCTGGTTAGCGTACCCGCCGAATTCCTGCCCGAGGCGCACCGGCGTGGCGTCCTGCAGGTGCGTCCGGCCGGCCTTCGGCACATCATCGAACTCCTCAGCTTTCGCGGCAAGCGCTTCCATCAGTCGCCGCAGCCCGGGCAGCAACTCCTCGTTGATCGTCACCACAGCGGCAACGTGAATCGCGGTGGGGATCACGTCGTTGGACGATTGCCCCAGGTTGACGTGGTCGTTCGGGTGAACGGGATCTTTGGATCCGACCTCGCCGCCGAGGAGTTGGATCGCCCGGTTGGCGATCACCTCATTGGCGTTCATGTTGGTGGACGTGCCGGATCCCGTCTGGAAGATGTCCAGCACGAAATGCGCGTCGAGCGCTCCCTCCATCACTTCGGTAGCCGCCTGGACGATCGCGGTCGCACGCTCCTCGTCCAGGAGCCCGAGGCTCTGGTTTACCCGCGCCGCGACCTTCTTGATCGCCCCCAATGCCTGAATGAAGCGACGGTCGAACCGTATTCCGCTGATCGGGAAGTTCTGCCTGGCCCTCTCGGTCTGAGCGCCGTAGAGCATTCCCGCACCTATCTGCACCTCGCCCATCGAGTCCT
>DAOVWI010000194.1 GCA_030636765.1 Gemmatimonadales bacterium | reverse complement strand
TCTTTAGCGCGGTGCCCCTGGCAGATCTCTGCCAGGCTGCTAGATTCGCCCTCCTTCCTTCTTCGCTGGAGTAGGCCGACGAGTATGCGTCGCCGATGCTGAAGGTCATTCGCTTCACCACCGCGGGGGAATCCCACGGAAAGGGCATGACCGTGATCCTGGAAGGGATCCCGGCCGGGCTGCCGCTCCGTTCCGGCGACATCGCGGCCGAGTTGGGCCGGCGGCAGCTCGGGCACGGCCGCGGCGAGCGCATGCGGATCGAGACCGACGTGGGCGAGATCCTGAGCGGGGTCCGTCTCGGCGAGACGCTGGGATCGCCGGTCGCCATCTGGATCCGCAACCGGGATTTCGCGAACTGGGAGGTGGCGATGTCGGCCGACCCCGTTCCCGAAGCGGACGACGAAGCGCTGCGAAGGGTCTTTCTGCCGCGTCCGGGACACGCGGACCTCGTCGGGCTACTCAAGTACGACCGGCGGGACGTCCGGGACGTGCTCGAACGAGCCAGCGCCCGCGAGACTGCAGCCCGGGTGGCTGCCGGCTCGATCGCGAAGCGACTGCTCGCGGAGTTCGGAGTGAGCGTCGGCAGCCACGTGACGCGGATCGGAGACGTGGAGGCCGTGAGCCCGGATCCACTTCCCTCGGAGCTGAACCTGAAGGCCGATGCCTCGCCCGTTAGGTGCCTCGATCGCGCGGCGGAGAGCCGGATGGTGGAGGCGATCGAGGCCGCGCGGGCGGCCGGCGACACCCTTGGCGGCGTCTTCGAGGTCGTGGGGCGCGGGCTTCCGGTCGGCCTCGGGACGTTCGTGAGTTGGGAGGGCCGGCTGGACGGACGCTTGGCCGGCGCACTCATGTCGATCCAGGCGATGAAAGGGATGGAGGTGGGGATGGGTTTCCGGGCAGCCGCATCCCGCGGCTCCCAGGTGCACGACGAGATCGAGCGCGACGAGTCGGCCCCGAGGGCCGGCGGCTACCTTAGGCGCCGCAACAACGCCGGCGGTCTGGAGGGAGGCTCCACAACGGGCGAGCCGCTCGTAGTGCGTGCTGCGATGAAGCCGCTGAGCACCCTCATGCGACCGCTCGACAGCGTGGATGTCCGGACGGGGGAGCCGGCTGGCGCGGTCACGGAGCGAAGCGACGTGTGCGCCGTCCCCGCCGCGGCTGTCGTGGGCGAAGCGATGGTGGCGCTGGTCCTCGCGGACGCCATGCGAGACAAGTTCGGTGGCGACTCGTTGGAGGAGATGCGGGCGAACTACGAGGGGTACCTGGACAGGGTGAACCGACGGTGGACGGACCGAGACGAGTCGTCCTCGTAGGCTTCATCGCTGCCGGCAAGTCGACCGTCGGACGGAGGCTGGCCGAGCGCCTCGGATACTCCTTCGTGGACCTGGACGAAGAGGTGGAGCGGCTATCGAAACGGACCATACCCCAGCTGTTCGATGAGGGGGGGGGAGGCCGCGTTTCGTCGGATGGAGGCGACGGTCACGGCGGCGCTCGACGAGACGCGGGACGTCGTGATCGCTGCGGGTGGCGGATGGATGGCCCGTCCCGAGCTCAGAGACCGATGGCCGGACGCGGTGCGCGTCTGGCTTCGCGTCGGTCCCCAGGCCGCGTGGGAGAGGGTGATGGGCGACCTGGCCGCCCGGCCGATGCTGGACTCGGCCGATCCGGAAGGTTCCCTGCGCTCCCTCATGCGTGAGAGGGCCGCCGCTTACGAGCTGGCCGAGCTGAGCGTGAGCACCGATGGTCCGACGCCGGAGGAGACGGCAGAGCTGGTCGCGGACCTCCTGGCCGCCGCGTTCGGCCCGGCACGCGCAGCTCAACGGGGCGGGACCGGAGAGCACCCGCGGCAGGGATCCTCGCCGCCGCTCTCGGGTTATCGGGAGCCAGAAAGGGGAGAAACCGAAACCGAGGAGTGAGGTGACCAAGAGGAGTTCGCAACGACAGGGTGGCCACCACCTGGTCGTGGTCGAGTCACCCGCCAAGGCGCGCACCCTCGAACGCTATCTGGGTGAGGGCTACCGCGTGGAGGCGAGCGTCGGGCACGTCCGGGATCTGCCGAAAAGCGACCTGGGTGTCGATGTGGAGGCCGGCTTCGAGCCGAAGTACGTCACGATCCAGGGGAAGGGGCCGGTACTGAAGCAGCTGCGTGCGGCCGCCCAGGAGGCCGATGACGTCCTTCTCGCGACCGATCCGGACCGTGAAGGGGAGGCGATCGCCTACCACATCGCCGAGCAGCTTGGCTGGAAGAAGGACAGGAAGCGCTTCCGCCGCATTCGCTTCAACGAGATCACCCGGCAAGCCGTTCTCGAGGCCGTGGAGAACCCCGGGTCGCTGGACATGGGCCTCGTGGAGGCCCAACAGGCTCGCCGAATCCTGGATCGCCTCGTCGGGTTCAAGCTGTCGCCGCTACTCTGGAAGAAGATCTCCCCCGGACTCTCGGCGGGGCGCGTGCAATCGGTGGCGGTGCGGCTGCTTGTGGAGCGCGAGAGAGAGCGCCGTGCCTTCCACTCGGCCGAGTACTGGGACCTTTCCGCCCGCCTCGCGTCGGACGGACGTGACTTCCGCGCCACGCTCCTGGCCGTCGGTGGCGAGCGGGTGGCCGCGGGCAGGGACTTCGACGAAACGACCGGTCGACTGCGTGAAGACCGGGAGGTACGTCTCCTCGGTGGGGAGGAGGCGGAGGGTCTCCGGGAGCGGCTGGCCGAGGCCACATTCGGTGTCCGATCAGTAGAGGAGCGCACCTCCACCCGAAGCCCGTATGCGCCGTTCACGACCTCCACGCTCCAGCAGGAGGCGAACCGCAAGCTGAACCTCACGGCCCGCGACACGATGCGGGTCGCCCAGAAGCTGTATGAGGCCGGGCACATCACATACATGCGGACCGACTCGGTGCAGCTTTCGGGCGAGGCCGTGGCCGCGATCCGCCGCTGCGTCCAGGAGCGGTACGGCGAGAACTTCCTGAGCGGCGTGCCCCGCCGCTATCGCACGAAGGCGAAGGCGGCCCAGGAGGCCCACGAGGCCATCCGACCGGCGGGCATCCGGATGCGGACGGCGGACGAGCTCGGCCTCGAAGGGCGTGAGAAACGGCTGTACGATCTGATCTGGAAGCGGACGCTCGCCAGCCAGATGGCGGACGCTCGCCAGCGTCACCTCACGGTCTCCATCGAGGCGGATGACGCAGAGTTCCGCGCGACGGGGAAGGTGCTGGAGTTCGCCGGATTCTACCGCGCTTATGTGGAAGGCTCGGACGATCCGAACTCGGCGCTCGAGGATCAGGAGGTCCACCTGCCACCGCTCTCGGAGGGAGACGAGCTCGAATTGCTCGACCTGGAGGCCGTCTCGCACGAGACGCGACCTCCAGCGCGCTACACCGAGGCGACGCTGGTGAAGGTGCTGGAGAGCGAGGGGATCGGCCGCCCGAGCACGTATGCCGCGATCATCTCCACGATCCAGGACCGGGGTTACGTGCGGCGTGCCGGGAAGCAGCTCGTGCCGACGTTCACCGCCTTCGCGGTCACCCAGCTGCTCGAGGCCCACTTCCCCGATCTGGTCGACCTCGGCTTTACCTCGCAAATGGAAGATGCCCTCGATGCGA
>DAOVWI010000163.1 GCA_030636765.1 Gemmatimonadales bacterium | reverse complement strand
GTGTTGATCGTGCTCAGCCCGTCCGCCCCGCTCTCCTCGCAGATCCGGGCGTAGATGCCGATGTCCGGCACGTTCGGGGTCAGCTTGACGATGATCGGCCGCTCCGTCTCCCGCCGCAGCCGCCCTACGAGCTCGGCCAGCGCGGTCTCGTCGGTTCCAAACATCGTCCCGCCCTCGACGTTCGGGCAGGAGACGTTGATCTCGTAGCCGAGAAACCCCTCCTCGCCATCCAGCCCGGCCACCACGGCCGCGTACTCCTCCGCGCTCCGGCCCACGACGTTCACAAGCACGTGTGCCCGGCGGAGGTTCTCCCTCAGCCACGGCAGCTTCTCCGCGATGAACGTCCGAAGGCCGACGTTCTCGAGGCCGATCGCGTTGATCATCCCGCCCGGCGTTTCCGCGATGCGGTGCGGCGGGTTGCCGACGCGAGGCTCCACGCTCACCGCCTTCGTGACGAGCCCTCCGATCTCGTCGAGCGGGATGAGTTCCGCGTACTCACGGCCGTACCCGCAGGTGCCCGACGCCAGGAGGACCGGGCTCTGGAACTCCACGCCGAAAACGCTCTGCCTCAGCTCGGCCACGCCAGCTCGCTCGCGTCGAACACCGGACCCTCCGTGCACGCCTTCCGCCATCGACCGTCGGCCCCCGGGACCACGCACCCCTGGCACGTGCCCACGCCGCAGCCCATGTGCTCCTCCACCGAGACCTGGAGCCGGAAGCCCTCGCGGGCCGATCGCTCGGCGAGCACTCTCAGCATCGCGGCCGGGCCGCACGCCAGGACGGTCGGGTCGCACGCCAGGACGGCCGGATCGCCCACCAGGACGGCCGGATCGTCCGCACCGTCCAGACCATCGGTCACCCTGCCCGGGTGGCCGAGGCTTCCGTCCTCGGTCCACACGACAGGCGCCTCGCCGGTCAGTCGCTCGATCAGCGCCGGATCGAACACCCGGTCCGCCGAACCCTCGCCGTACAGCAGCCTCACGTCATAGCCATCGCGACGCGCCTCTCCCGCGAGGAACAGGAAGGGCGCGAGACCGACGCCGCCCGCCACGCAGATCACGGGCTTGCCGGGGGCCAGATGGAACGGCCTACCGAGCGGTCCGAGCAGCAGGACCCGGTCACCGACACGCAGCGAGGCGAGGCGCCTGCTTCCGGCGCCGAAGACGCGAACCAGCAGGCCGACCCGGCCTTCCTCGGAACGCCAGCCCACGCTGAACGGACGCGGGAGAAACGGCGGGTCGAGGTGATCCAACCCGAAGCCGATCATCACGAACTGCCCCCACTCGGCGCGGCGCGCGATCCCCGGGCTCTCCAGCTCGAGCCACCACGTGGCCTCGGCTACGTGCCGGACCCTCACGACAGGAGCGAAGTGGCGTACGGGGCTCAGCGGGCACCTGCCGCCTGGAGGCGGGGCGCATAGTCCTCACGGTATGCCACGATCGCGCTGACGATCGCATCGGCGACCCTCTGCTGGCCGGCCGCGCTGCGCAGGAGCTTCTCCTCCTCCGCGTTGGAGAGGAAGCCGATCTCCACGAGTATCGACGGCATACTTCCCGTCGCGCCCACCAGCACCCAGAAGACGTTCTGCTTGACGCCGCGGTCCGGTGTGCGCATCGAGCCCCGCAGCGAGTTCTGTACGTATCCGCCGAGACGGCCGGACTCCCGCTGATAGCTCGCGAGGCTCAGGCCGGAGAGGATAAACTGGATCTCATCGGGGCGCGGCGCGCCGCCCTCCTCCTCGTACTGCACGGCGCTGTTCTCGCGCATGGCGACCTCGCGCGAGAGCTCCGTCCGAGCCTCCCCTAGGAAGTAGGTTTCGAAGCCCTGCGCCCCACGATCCTTCGAGGCGTTGGCGTGGATGGAGACGAAGAGGTCGGCCTCCTGGGCCACGGCCAGCTGCGAGCGCTTGCGCAGCGGGATGAGGACGTCCCTGTCGCGGGTGAGGATCGGCTGGACCCCCGGCGTATTGGAGAGCTTGGCGTGAACACGTCTGGCGATGGCCAGCACGATGTCCTTCTCCCGCGTGCCGCGACGTCCGGTGGTGCCGGGATCTCGACCCCCGTGGCCCGGATCGATGACCACCCGAAGCGGCCGCATCGGCCGGCCTGGCACGGCTTCCGGGCCCCCGGACTCCGCGCCACCCACCGCTATATCTCCAGCCGGCCGCGGCACGTCCGCGGAACGGGGCCGCGGGCTGCGATCCGTCCACCGGGTGAGCAGCGAGACCGGAACCCAGTACCCGCCATCGGCGTCGTAGGGAGCGTTCGGCAGCTGGTACACGGCCTTCCCGTACCGGAAGAAGGGTGACCCGACGTACAGCTGGATGCGGGCGCCATTCAGCATGGCGCTCAGAACGCCCGCCCTCGCCTGAACGTCCGTGAACCCGATCCGCGCGAGATCCTCCGTCGACACGGCCGGATACCCGAATCGGCTATCGATCGCCATATCGGCCACGCTCGCTGAGGTGAGGGCCATGAGGCTCTGCCCCCCCTCCTGGGCCGGCGCCATCGCCGCGGCGCACACGAGGAGCGTGGCGGCGATGAGGCTGGCCGCCTTCAATCCCTACCCCCGGCCCGTCTCACGGCCCTCTCCATCTCCCGCTTTGCGACCTCCCGTTTCAGCGTCTCCCTCCTGTCGCGGACCCTCTTCCCCTTCGCGAGCGCGAGCGTCACCTTCGCCAGCCCGCGAGGAGTGAAGTAGAGGTCGAGCGGCACCAGCGTGAGGCCGCGCTCCGCCGTATGCGACGCCAGCTTCGCGATCTGCCGCCGGTGTAGCAGAAGCTTCCGCGGGCGCGTGGGCTCGGGAGCATCGACGCCCGCGGCCCCGTACGGCATGATATGCAGGTTGTAGAGCCACACCTCACCACCCTCCACCCGCGCAAAAGGATCGGCGAAGCTCGCCGTCCCCTCTCGGAGGGACTTCACCTCAGCGCCGAGCAACGCAACGCCCGCCTCGAACCGGTCGAGGATCTCGTAGTCGTGACGGGCCTTTCTGTTGCGGATGACCACCCGCCGCTTCTCCGCCTCTCCTCCCACACCACCTCCTCTTCTCGCGCCTGCCGGCGCCCGCCGATACCGCATAAAGCTAATCCCGGCCGTCTTCACGGCAATCTCCCGGGACGCAACCGCATGCCGGTGCCACCTCCTCCGCCCTCTCGCTGCCCACCTGTACAGGTAGAGGGCCGGGCACGAGAGGTTCTTCCGGCTGTGGCTCGAGCCGCCAGCGACGCGAAGGCCGCGCGGATACTAGTCGAAGAACTCCCGCTGCCGGCGAAGCTTGCGGCGCACCTCGTACACCTGGGCCACTTCACCGCCGAGCACGAAGAGGATCGAGGCGTTGTACGTGGCGATGATGAGCACCACGAGCGTAGCGGCCAGGAAGAACACGGCCGAGTAGGTGGCGTAGTTCGAGACCCACCAGCTGAACGCCACCTTCAGCAGCTCGAACGTTGCCGCCGCGAAGAGCGACGCCACGATCGCCATCCGCCATGGAAGGCGCTTGGCCGGAACGAACTTGTAGATGAGGAGGAACATCATGAAGACGAACAGGAGCGCGGTCATGAGGCCGAACGCTCTCTGAGGAAATCCGGGACGGATCCCCAGCTGCGCCAGGCTGCGAATGCCCCGATCCCCGAGCACCGAGGCCACCGAAGTGAAGAGGATGTTGACCGAGAGAAGCACCGTGCTGACCATCACCATCTGCATGTCGGCGATCTTCCCGCGAATGATCCCCCGGGTGTCCTGCAGGTCGAACACCTGATTGAGCGCGGTCCTCAGCGCACCGAACAACCGGGTGGAAAACCAGACGAAGAGGATGCCACCGATGAGCCCGATCGATCCGGCGCTCGCGATGATCCGGCTGATATAGGCGCGAATCGCTCCCATCACCTCCGGACTCGTGACCGGAAATATCCTCCAGAGGGCCTCCAGCACCTCGTCTTCGACGCCCGGGACATAGGGCCCGACGATCAGGCTCGCGACGAAGATCAGGAGAAGAAGGAAGGGGATCGCGGCCAGAAGGATGCTGAAGCTGAGGCCGGAAGCGAGAAAGAAGATGTTGTCGTCGGCGGCCCGGCCGTAGACGTCCACCACGAAGTAGCGAAAGCGCCTCGCCAGGCTCCCGCCCCCGCCTCTCAACTAATCCGCTCGAGGTTTACCGAAGCGTTGTAAAGGGCCGGCCGGCCAAAGCCGCCCGGCCCGGCGTCCGATCAGCTCTCCGACTCGGCGCCCGCCTCCGACTTCTCGGTCGCCACGCGGTCCATCTCGGCCTTGTAGCTGGCCTTCGACTCGGCAACCCTTTTTTCCAGGTCGTCGCGCGCCTTTCGCGCCGCCTCGCGGCCGGCCTTCATGGCCTCTTCGGCATGCTGCTTACGATCCTGCAGCTCCTCCTTGGCGCTCTCCAGGCGCGTCCCCACGTCCTCCCGAACCCGCTCGTACTTCTCCTCGGCGGACTCTCGCAGCTCGGAGAACCGTTCCCCGGCACCCTGACGAAGGCGTCGCGCTCCGTCTCGCAGCTCGCGCTGTGTCTCCTCGCCGCTCTTTGGCGCCAGGAGAAGCGCCGTGGCGGCACCAACCACCAGGCCCCACAAGAACGGGCCGAGGGCGCCACCGCGCTCGATGATGATCTGTGGTACGTCGTTGTCGCTCGACATTTCGTTTTCCTGTCTTGCTGATGCCGCGATT
>DAOVWI010000009.1 GCA_030636765.1 Gemmatimonadales bacterium | reverse complement strand
GAGGGCTACGTTACGCTCGAGATCAGCAACACGACTCCCCTCCCGGCCCGCATATACGCGAACGAGGGGATAGAACAGGACCTCTTCAACGAGTCGGAATAGTGCTGCGAGGTGAGCTACCGGGACAAGAAGGGAAAGTACCAGGGCCAGACCGGCGTCACGACGCCCCGCCTCTGATCCTAACACGACCCGCTCCTAACAGGTCGCTGAGAAACCCTGGTGGGTCGCGACCTGCTACGGCCCTTACGTTGTCCTGGATTTGGCGGCATGTTACTCGCAGGGTCTCACAGCCGGTGGAACCCGGGGCCGCACTTCGTAAATAAGGTGAGGAGAACGGCATAAAGTGACTGATGCTCAACATCTTGGTGAGGAATCAGGTGCGAGGCGGGTGATCGCGCTTCTCTCCGGGGACGACGCGCGCGACGCGCCGCTGCGAGCGGCCCTGGCCCATCTCCCGGCAGAGACCATCCTGACGTCGGATCCCGATCGGGCGACCGCTGCCGGCGAGGAGGGCGACGTGGCTCTGTGGATTCTCGACGCGGCCAACCAGGGCGTCTCGGCCGAGCAGTTTGCCGCTTCTCTTCCGGCTGGCAGGATCCTCGTTCTCGTGGATTCCGGTGAATCGCTCGAAGCTGACCCGTCCACGGCGTCGCCCCTTCTCCTCTCGCGTCCCTTCCAGGAACGAACTCTCCTCATCCTGTGCGAGCACCTGCTGCGGGAGGCGACGATCGAGACCGCGGCAACCGCGCCCGAGAGCCCGTCGTTGACCGCCCGGCCGCCTGCTCTCTTCAAGACGCGGGCACTGTATGCGGAGGCGACGCGCTTCGTGGAGGATGTGCTGGAGAGCGTCCGAGACGGGAAGAAGCCGAGCGTGGCGGGTGCGCGTGTGCTCGCGGAGAAGGTGCACACGTCGCTGCTCCAGGGTAATCGCCTGCTGCTCATGGCGCTGGAGCCGTACGAGCGCTTCGAGCTCCCGGCGCACTGCGTCAACGTGGCGCTCCTTGCCGCCAAGGTTTCCATGGGCCTGGGTTGGGGCGTGGACGGAGTGCTCCGGGCGATTCAGGCCGGCCTGCTGCACGACATGGGGATGGCCCGCCTGCCGGAGAGCCTCCTCCATAAGGAGGGCAAGCTGAACGAGGAGGAATGGGAACTCGTTCGCCGGCACCCGAGCTACGGGGCCGAGATCGTGGAACGGTTCGGAGAAGAGTACGACTGGCTGCGGCTCGCGGTGTTCCAGGAGCACGAGCGCATGAACGGTCAGGGGTACCCGTCCGGCCTCACCGGTGAGGAGATCGATGCTCTGGCCCGGGTGATCGCGGTCGCCGACGTGTTCGAGGCCTTCTCACACCCGCGCACGTACCGGTCGCTCTTCACCTCGTACGAGGCGTTGGAGAAGGTAGTCGGGCTCAGGGAGGAATCCCTGTCCGCTGAGGTGGTGGCCGCGCTCGTGGACGAGATCTCGGCCTTCCCGCTCGACAGCTTCGTCCTTCTGAGCACGGGCGAGATCGGGCGCGTCGTCGCCACGAACCCGACGAACCTCATGCGGCCCGTGATCCGCACGGTGTGGGATCCGCTTTGGAGGCCCGTCGAGGTGTCGCGTACTCTCGATCTGTCGGAAGAGACATCGGTCTCGGTGACCCGCCCGCTGCACGAGACGGAGATCCCGATCACCTAGCAGGTGGCTGGAGAACTCCAGTGCGCCCGGTCAGGCGCCCTTCAGGGCGATGGCCTTCTTCACCTCGCCGATCGCCCTGGTGATTTTGATGTCCCGGGGGCACGCCTCCGTGCAGTTGAAGATGGTCCGGCAGCGCCATACCCCGTCCCGCTCCCCCAGGACCTCGAGGCGTTCGTCCGTCCCCTCATCCCGGCTGTCGAAGATGAAGCGGTGCGCCTGCACGATCGCCGCCGGCCCGACGAAATCCCGGTTCGACCAGAACGAGGGGCAGGCTGTCGTGCACGCCGCGCAGAGAATGCACTTGGTGGTGTCGTCATAGACCTCCTGCTCGGCGGGCGACTGCAGCCGTTCGGCCTCCGGCGGCGGCTGCTCGGTGATCATGTAGGGCAACACCGAGCGATACTGGTCGAAGAAGTCATCCATGTCGACCACCAGGTCCTTGATCACGTTGAAGCCCATGAGCGGCTCGATCGTGATCCTGGCTCCCACGTCGCCGATCAGGACCTTGCACGCCAGCCGGTTGACGCCGTTGATACGCATCGCGTCGGAGCCGCAGATGCCGTGTTGGCAGGAGCGGCGGAGCACGAGCGTGCCGTCCAGCTGCCACCTGATGTGGTTGAGTCCGTCGAGGATGCGATCGGTGGGCTCAGCGTCAAACTCGAAAGTGTCGAAGTAGGGCTCCTCTCGGACCTCGGGCTGGTACCGGTAGATCTTGAACTTGACGCGCATCAGTAGACCCGCTCCATCGGCTCGAAGCGGGTGAAAGACACGGGCTTGTAGCCGATCTCCACCGTGCCGTCCCGCAGGACGGCCAGCGTGTGCTTGAGCCAGTTCTCGTCGTCCCGGTCCGGGAAGTCCTCGCGCGAGTGCGCACCCCGGCTCTCGGTCCGATTGAGGGCGCACTCGGTGATCACCTGCGCGAGAGCGACCATGCCCTGCGTCTCCCAAGCCTCGGTCAGGTCCAGGTTGAATGCGCGGCTCGGGTCATCGATCGCGATCCGATCGGCCCGCTCCTTCAGCTCGGCCAGCTTCTGCTTCGCCTCGATGAGGAGCTCCTCAGTCCGAAACACGGAGACGTTGCTCATCATGAGCTCGCTCATCTCCCGGCGGATCTCCGCCGCCTTTTCTCCGTCCTTCCCCGCGGTAGCCCAGAGCCGTTCCAGATCGGCGCGCGCGCGTCCCGCCGGGTCGTCGCCGACGGGAAGGAGCTCGGCCGCCTCACAGTGGTCGGCCATCGCCATCCCGGCTCGGCGGCCGAAAACGACCAGGTCGAGAAGCGAGTTCGCTCCTAGCCGGTTGGCCCCGTGCACGGAGACGCAGGCACACTCTCCCGCCGCGTACAGGCCGCGAATCACGCTTCCGTCCATCGCCAGCACCGCGCCTTGGATGTCGGTCGGAATACCGCCCATGGCGTAGTGCGCGGTGGGTTGCACCGGCATCGGATCGGTCACGGGGTCGATCCCAAGATAGGTCCGGCAGAAATCGGCGATCTCGGGCAGCTTCTTTTCGATGACGTCCGCGCCGAGGTGCGTGGCGTCCAGGTGCACGTACCGCTTTCCGTCGATACCCCGCCCCGCCCGGATCTCCTTGTAGATGGCTCGCGACACTACGTCGCGGCTCGCGAGATCCTTGAGCGACGGCGCGTACCGCTCCATGAAGCGCTCGCCCTCGCTGTTCCGCAGGATGCCGCCCTCGCCGCGGACGCCCTCGGTAATCAGGATTCCCAGCTTCCAGATTCCCGTCGGATGAAACTGGAAGAACTCCATGTCCTCCAACGGGACCCCGCAGCGGGCGGACACGAAGAGTCCGTCGCCCGTAAGGGTGATCGCGTTGCTGGTGATCTCCCAGATCCGGCCATAGCCTCCGGTGGCGAAGACGAGCGCCTTCGAGCGAAACACGTGCAGGTCGCCGGTGCGCAACTCGAGCGCGACGGCGCCGCGGCACTCGCCGTCGTCGATCAGCAGATCGACCACCTGAAACTCATCGAAGAAGCGCACGCCATGCTTGATCGATTGCTGATAGAGAGTCTGGAGGATCATGTGGCCGGTGCGGTCGGCCGCGTAGCACGAGCGGCGGACCAGCGACTCGCCATAGTTCCGCGTGTGCCCGCCGAAACGTCGTTGGGCGATCTTTCCGTCGTCGGTGCGGCTGAACGGGAGGCCCATGTGCTCGAGGTCGTACACCACCTCGGGGGCCTCTCGACACATGATTTCGATGGCGTCCTGGTCGCCCAGGTAGTCGCCCCCTTTAACCGTATCGAACGCGTGCCACTCCCAGCTGTCCTTCTCCTCCTCCATGTTTCCGAGTGACGCGCTGATTCCTCCCTGTGCGGTGCCCGTGTGGGATCGGGTGGGGTAGAGCTTGCTGAGGACGGCCGTACGCAGCCCGGGCTGCCGAGTCAGGTACACGGCGGCCATGAGCCCCGCGCCGCCGCCGCCCACGACGAGGGCGTCGTAGGTGTGTACGTGTGTGCTCACGCAGCCCCGACATCGAAGGTGAAGATGATGTACGCGCCGGCCGAGATGAGGAGGAAGCCCGCGACGTAGGCGATGCTCTTCACCACGAGTCGCCTGCCCGGTCGGCGCACGTAGTCCTCGATCGCGTAGCGCAGGCCGTTGAACCCGTGGGAGAGCGCGAACACCAGAAGTGCGAAGTCGTAGAGGCGCCAAAGCGGGTTGGACCATCGACCTACGACCGTCTGGAAGTCGATGTTGTCCACCCCGATGGCGAAGTGCATCCAGTAGAGGTGGAAGACGGCGAGGCCGAGAAGCACCACACCCGACAGGCGCATGAAGAACCAGGCCTTGGACTCGAATCCCGTTCCGGCGGGCCGGTTGTGGCCGCCCCCTTCGCGTCGCTCGCTCATCCTGCGCCCCCGAGGAAGTCGGCCACCATGATCCAGGCCACCGGAAGAAAGACGGCCAGGAAGAGCACGACTTCGACGGCCACGAGCCGACGCTGGTGCAGCCAGGTTCGGGGAAAAGCGTCCTGGATGATGATCCGCAGGCCGTTCATGGCATGGAAGGTCACGCCGAAGAGAAGAAAAACCTCCATCGCCCTGGCCCACGGGGCCCGGTAGAGGAAGAGGAGCTTGTTGAACACATCCTCCCCGAAGCCCAAGAGGAAGATGTCGACGATGTGCAGGGCGAGGAACATCAGCACTCCCAGCCCCGTCGCACGGTGAAGCAGCCACAGCAGGTATCCGCTTCCGCCGCGGTACCCGATCCAACTCCGGAGACCGACGTTCGTCGGCTGGCTCATGCGGCTTCGCCAGCCGACAGAGCTTCCATCGTCTCTTTCACCTCCGCCGCCGAGCGCTCGAGTGCGGATCGCTCGCCAGCCGTTAGCTCGGCCTCCAGGATCCCCTCCAGGCCGACTTGCCCGAGCTTGCACGGGACGCCCAGAAAGAGCCCCTCCAGCCCGTACTCGCCCTCGAGCCAGACCGAACAGGGGAGCACGCGCTTCTTGTCGCGGACGATCGATTCGCACATCTGCGTCACGGCAGCCGACGGAGCGTAGTAGGCACTCCCACTCTTGAGGAGCGAGACGATCTCTCCGCCTCCCTTTCGCGTTCGTTCGACCAGGGCCTCGATACGCTCCTCATCGAGCATCTGCGTGAGGGGGATGCCGCCGACCGATACGGAGCTGACCAGCGGCACCATGCTGTCGCCATGGCCTCCGAGCACGAGCGCCTGCACGTCCTGCACGCTCACGTCCAGCTCGAGCGCGATGAAGCTGCGGAAGCGGGCCGTGTCGAGTATGCCGGCCATTCCGATCACGCGTTGCCGATCGAAGCCCGTCGTCTCCTTGGCCACATACGCCATGACGTCCAGCGGGTTCGTGACCATCAGGATGATGGCCTGGGGGCTGTGGGCGGCGATCTCTTTCGCGATGCTGCGGATGATTGCCGCGTTCTTCATGACAAGGTCCGAGCGGCTCATGCCCGGTTTCCGGGCGAGCCCGGCCGTCACGACATAGACCCCCGAACCTGCCGTCTCCTCGTAGCTCGACAAGCCCCGGAGCCGCGTGTCGAATCCCTCGACCGGTGCGGACTCCCACTGGTCGAGTGCCTTTCCCTCGGGAAGTCCGGGGACGACGTCGATGAGGAGAACCTCGCGGGCGAGCTCCCGCTCGGCGATTCGCTGCGCCGTCGTCGCACCGACGTGCCCGGCGCCCACCACGGTTATTCTGTCCAAGCGGTCTTCCCCCCGTGTCCGGCCGGCGTGCGGCTCTCGGGTCGTGGCTGGAGAATCGTGAGGTACGATGGACGCATCCGGGGCGAAGCTACCCTTCCCGGAGCGCCCGGCGCAAGGTCGAAAAGGCGCGGGCTAAAGAGCCGTGGGCAAGCTTCCGACGCGTCGAGTAACCTCGTCCGCGATCACCGTGAGGTAGTGATCCCAGCGCTCAGGGCTCACGCGCTCGAGCGCGGCCTCGATGAGTTCCACCATGCGCAGGGCTTCGGCACGCGTCAGCGGTTCGGAGGGGTCGCCGGTGCTCAGGTCCTGCCGCAACTCCTCCAGCGCTTCGCCGAGCTCCCGGTGAAGCTGTCTCTCCTCGTAGGTCATCGCGGTCCTCTCACTGGTCTCTCATCGTGGCGGGCCATCGGACGCGGCGCGGACCCAGGCGTCGGATCCATCTGCGTACGCCTCCCGCTTCCACACTGGGAGCCGCTTCTTGATCTCTTCGATCACGTAGCGTGATGCCTCGAATGCCGCCGCGCGGTGCGGTGAGGCAACGGCGATCGCCACGCTCGCCTCCCCGATCTCCAGCTCTCCCGTACGGTGGACGGCCTCGATTCGAGTGACCTGGCACCGGTCGGCGGCCTCGCGAAGGATCGCCTCCAGCTCCCTCTCCGCCATCTCGGCGTACGCCTCGTAACGGAGCCGGGCCACCGATCGCCCGTCATTGTGATCCCGAACGCGGCCGACGAACAGAAGCAGCGCCCCGTCAGCCCGGGATCCCAAGTCGAGAAGCCGGTCGGTCTGGATTGGCTCTTCCGTGATGCGGGCCGACACGGAGCAGGGATCCGGATCGCCGGTGGGAGCCTTGGTCCGATCTCCGGTGGCCTTCATCCGCCGGCCACCGGCGGGATGAGCGCGAGCTCGTCACCGGCGTGGAGCTCCTGGTCCGGCCGACTGTACTCCCGGTTCACAGCCACCGTCGGCTCCTCCGGAAGGCCCTCCCAGCCCGGCATCTCCCGCAAGCGCGCGATGGCCTCGCGCACGGTCGCACCCGTCCTCACCTCGAGCTCCACCGAGGGGGCGGGCACCAGCTCGCGGTAGTAGGCGAAGAGGAGCACGCTCAATCTCACGACGCCCTGCTCAGGTAGGTGAGGAACTTCCCGACCGCGGCCTCATCGCGAAGGGTCGATGCCCGCACCCGGGTCATCCCTTCCTGCTCTGGGTCCGGGAACGCGGATACGAGGACGTTGCTCCGGAAGGTCGCGAAGCTCACGTGCGTCTCGCTTTCGGCTTCGATCCACGCCGGTTGGATCGCTTCCCTCCCGGTGAAGAACCGCTTCGCCGCCGAAAGGACCTCGGCGGCGGAAAGGGTCGTGGTCGTCTGGTTCGTCATGTCCGCGCGTCGTCTCACCTTGCTTGACGCCCTGTCTTCGGGACCGGTATGATCCCGCCTCAGCGGCGACGGTCGCGCCGTTCGGTGCCCCCGCCACACATCTCCGGTTGGAAGGTAGCGCATGCGGAACACCCCTTCAATTTGCGCCCTGCCCGAGCCCTCCGCCCATCAGGCCGCGGGGTGACCGACCAGCCCGTGCGCTTCTCCAGCAATATCGATGCCCTGGAACCGTCGGCAACGCTCGCCTTCGCGGCCCGGGCCCGGGAGCTCCGCGCCGCTGGGCACTCCATCATCGACCTTTCGGCAGGGGAGCCCGCGTTCCCGACGCCCGCCTTCGCCGCAAAAGCGGGTATCCACGCCATCGAGGAGGGGTGGACGAAGTACCCGCCCACGCCCGGAGTGCCCGAGTTGCGGTCGGCCGTGGCGGCCTATCTCCAGCAGACGTGCGGACACGCTTCCGGAGATCCATCGCGCGTGCTGGTGAGCGCCGGCGTGAAGCAGGCCCTCTTCAACTGTCTGTTCTGCCTGTTCGAAGCCGGCGACGAGGTGCTCGTGCCTTCGCCGGGCTGGCCCACCTACGTCACTGCCGTGCGGCTCACGGGCGCTGCGCCGGTCGTGTTTCCCACGACCTGGGAGGACGGCTTTCAGATCACCGTTGCCGCGCTCGAGGAGCTCCGCGGCTCGCGCACCCGCGGACTGATCATCAACAGCCCGAGCAACCCGACCGGTGCCGTTTATCCCTTCGCGCTCATCGAGGAATTGACCGAGTGGTGTGGCCGCCACGGCATCTGGCTCCTCTCGGACGAGATCTACCGGCGGCTGTACTACGAGGGGCCCTCGGCTCCATCCGTCTACGATGTTGCCGAGCGCCCCGAGCACGTGGTCCTGCTTGACGGCGTGTCCAAGGCGTTCGCCATGACGGGCTGGAGAATCGGTTTCGCGGAGGGTCCGGCCGAGCTGATCGGGGCAGCGGCGGACCTTCAGAGCCAGACGACCTCGGGGGCTGCTTCTCCCTCGCAGTACGCGGCGGCGGCGGCGTTCGGGCGCAGAGAGGAGCGGGAGGCCGCTATCGGAGAGTTCGTGCGCCTTCTGGAGCGGAACCGGGTGCTGGGGGTCGAGAAGCTCGATCGGCTACCCGGGCTGGAGGTGCGGAAGCCGGAGGGGGGGATCTACCTGTTCGCGAAGATCGCGGGCAAGCGTTCCTCGGCCCAGATGGCCGAAGAACTGCTGGAGGCTGGTGTGGCCTGCGTGCCGGGCGAGCCTTTCGGTTCACCCGGCTATCTCCGCTTCAACTTCGCCGTGGCCCAGAGCGTCCTGGAGGAAGGCCTGGATCGAGTGGCTCGCTACCTAGAGGGCTGAGGACAGACCCTGCGCGGCCAGCAGCCTGCAAGAACGTCAAAACGTCGAGCCGCTCCAACCACCGCTGCTGCCTCCGCCCCAGGGATCTTTCGGCGGTGGGGGCTCCGGTGGACTCTCGGCCGGGGCTTCGGCCGCGCGCACCGTCTCCGCTGCGACTTCTTCCTTGAACAGGCGAGAAGGCTTGAATACGGGCACGGCCCGCGACGGCACGTGCACCGGATCCCCGGTCCTCGGGTTGCGAGCTAGCCTCGGCTTTCGGTGACGTACCTTGAAGGTTCCGAAGCCTCGGATCTCGATGTGTTGGCCGCTCGCCAGAGCCTGCTTCACCGCGTTCAGAAAGGCGTCGATGATCGCGGCGCAGTCCTTCTTGGTGACGCCCGGCCCGATCGCCTCGTAGACCCGTTCCACCAGATCCGCCTTGGTCATCTTGTCTCCCTCCAGCTGGGTGCGTCCGTACGCCTTCGCCTTATCGAGCCCGCCATATCGTGGCTGTCACATCGCACGCGCGGCTCCGCGTCACCGCCAAGTGCGTCACCGCCAAAGATAGAGAAGCTGAGGATGGGAAGCTGACGCGGTCCTCATCCAGGGAAGCCAGTTCCGGACCGTGCCCTCCGCGACTCCGGTGAGGAGGTCGAAGACGCCGATCTTCCGATGGCGAGGACGAACGGTGGGTGGGTTCTCACCCAATCCGGCCATCCGGCCCGCCCGGTCGATAGCCTCCTGCAACGTGCCCAGCCCGTCGACCAGACCGAGCTCCACGGCGCGCTCGCCGGAGATGACTCGTCCGTCGGCCACCCGAACCACCTCTTCCCTCGAAAGACCGCGATTCTCTACGACGACGCCGACAAACTGCTCATAGACGTCGTTCACGAGCTCCTCGAGAACCAGACGGTCCGCTTCGGTCAGAGGCCGGGCGAAGGATCCGACGTCCTTGAACTCGCCGCTCTTCACGACCTGCATCTCGACGCCAACCTTTCGCAGCAGCTCCTCGGCCTGCGGAAACTGCATGATCACGCCGATCGAACCGGTGATGCTTCCGGGGAGCGCGAAGATGCTGTCGGCGCCGAGGGCCACGTAGTAACCGCCGGAGGCGCCTACGTCGCCGATCCACGCCAGCACCGGCCTCGCATCCTCCTCTCGAAGCCGCTTCACCTGACCGTAGAGCTCCTGGGAGGCACCCACGCTCCCGCCGGGTGACCGGATCTCGAGAACGAACGCCTTCACATCGTCCCGTCCGCTGAGGTTGACCAGATCACGACCGAACGATCGCTCCGCGTAGATCACGCCTCCGATCGGTAGCACCGCGACACTTCCTCCCCCGAACGGAAAGGGGGACCGGCCGAGCAGCAATCGGGAGGAGAAATAGAGACCCCCTGCGAACACGAGCAGCAGTAGCCCGATACTCAGCAAGGCGGCACGGCGCGCTTGGTCAGCCATCTCGTCACGGCGGTCGGGTCCCGAAAGGTGCTCCCCTCCTTCGAGGAGGCCCGGTCAGTTACAAGCTAGCCGCTAAGGGGGAAATCTGTCAACCGGTTGCTGTACTTGCAGTTGTGCGCATCGCTTCGGCGAAGCGCTCGAAGAGATAGCGGCTGTCGTGCGGCCCGGGAGCGGACTCCGGATGGTACTGGACGGCGAACACGGCCCGGGAACCGTGGGTCAGCCCCTCGATCGTGCCATCGTTGAGGTTCACGTGGCTCACCCGCAGCTCCGCTGCTCCGTCGACCGTCTCCGAGGAGCCGAGCACCGCAAAGCCGTGGTTCTGCGATGTGATCTCGACCGTGCCGGTGTCCAGCTTCATCACCGGATGGTTCCCGCCGCGATGTCCGTAGGGCAGCTTGAACGTACGTCCTCCAAACGCCTTGGCGATCAGCTGAAGACCGAGACAGATCCCGAATACCGGCACACCGGCGTCCGACACGGAGCGAATTTTCTCCGGTGCGTCCGGTACCGCGTCGGGGTCCCCCGGACCGTTCGACACGAACAGACCGGCCGGCCCGGCGGCGAGCACATCGGCGAGCGCCGTCGAAGCCGGCATCACGAGCACCGAGTAACCGGCTTCGCGGATGAGGTCGAGTGACCGGCGCTTCACTCCGTAGTCGAGGCATACGACCCGGCCGTTCGTCGCCCCCGGCGGATCCAACTCGTACGCCTCCGGCGTGGTCACGGCGGTGGCCAGATCGCGCCCCGCCATCGCCGGCTCCGATGCCACACGTGATGACGCCACCGCCCGCGGCACGCTCGCCCGGAAGATCCCGGCGCGCATGGCGCCGGCTTCTCGGATATGTCGGGTGATGGCCCGGGTGTCGGCGCCAACGAGTGTGGGAATCTCGTGGCGCCCCAAGTAGGCGCGGAGCGGTTCCCGACCGCACGGTGCGCCGTCGGAGAGGCGGCGCACCACGAAGCCTTCGACCCAGGGACGCCGGGACTGCGCGTCCTCGTGGCGGGTCCCGTAGTTCCCCACCATCGGGGCCGTCATAACCACGATCTGTCCCGCGAAGGACGGATCCGTCAGGACCTCCTGGTACCCCGTGTGGTTGGTGGTGAAAACGGCCTCGCCCAAGCCGCCATCCAGCCCGGCGGCCAGCCGGCCCTCGTAACACTCCCCGTCCTCGAGGAGGAGATATGCCTCGGCGTCTTGCGACCGGATCGCGGTCTCCTTCCAATTACTCATGAGCCACACCCTGATCTACATCTACGCAGACGAATCCTGCCTCGGCAACCAGTTCGAGGGCGGCAATCCCGGAGCCGCAGCCGGGATGATCGAGAGTTTCGACGCCCGACGGGGATGGAGGCGGAAGGATTACTTCTCGTTTGACCCCGAGACGACCAACAACCGGATGGCGCTGACCTCGGGCATCCTCGGCCTCGAGGCCCTCAGGCGGCCGTGCGATGTCGTGTTTACCACCGACAGCCGCTATCTGTCGACGGGCATGAAGCAGTGGGTGCACGCGTGGGCGTCCCGGGGTTGGCGCCGCAAGGCGGGCTCGATCGAGAACCTGGATCTGTGGAAGCGACTCGTCGAAGAGGCTCGCCGACACCGCGTGGAGTGGCGCTGGGTGCGAGGCCATACGGGCCATGCCAAGAACGAGTACGCGAACATGCTCGCCATGCGAGCCGCCCGCGGCGGCGAGAGTTCCGACGGCCTGGTTCCATCGGGTTTCGAGGAGTGGTTGGAGGGGCAGATGGAAAGAGAGAAGTACCTCGAGTACCTGGACGTTCCGCCGGAGGAGCCATTCCGACCGGACGCACCCCCAGCGACCCGCTAGCCGGACGCGCCCCCAGCGACCTGCTAACCGCCCGCGCCGTCCTCCTGGTTCCCGGATCCATCGCCGGCCGGTTGGTCGTCTCCGGCGCCGCCGGCATCTCCAGCCGACTCGTCCACCGGTCCGCCACCCTCGCCCGCGTCCGCCTCTCTTACGTCGGTCTCGCTCTGGAGGACCGAAGTCGGGGCTTCGGGGGCCTGGCCTCCTGGTCCGAACTGGTTCCTGAGCACGGACTCGGGCTGCTGCGTCGACCGGGAGGAAAGGATCGCCAGGATCAGCGCCAGAAAGATGTAGGCTCCACCGCCGGCCCAAGTCAGCTTGGTGAGCAGCGTCGCCGCCTGTCGTCCGCCGATAAACGACTCGGTGGAGGACGACGCGCCCCCGAAGGAGGCCGCCAGCCCCCCACCCTTCCCCGCTTGAAGCAGGATAATCAGGATGAGGAGGAGCGCGATGACGCTGATCAGGACGATGAGGAACGCAAACATGATTGCCGTCCGGCTCCCTTCGATACGAGCCCATGAGCGAAAAGCGCGGCCGATCGGCACGCGCCGTGGTTCGAGTATCCGTCGGTCGAGCAGCCAAGAAGCTAGACAGCCGGCCCGTTCAGAGCAACTGCGGATCGAATCTGCCGTCGCAGATTCGCGCGAAGCTGGCCGGCTCCAGGCTCGCGCCTCCGACCAGCACTCCGTCTACGCCTCGCGCCCCCAGGAGCGCGTCGATGTTGTCCGGTTTCACGCTTCCTCCGTAGAGGATCACCACCCTCGCTGCGTCGCCAGGAGCCTCGAGACGCACCTCGCGGACGATCGCGTGCGCCTCCGAGGCGTCCGCCGGCGACGCCGTTTCACCCGTTCCGATCGCCCACACCGGCTCGTACGCGAGTACGGGCGGCGACCACCTCCTGCCGCCGAGACCGCCGAGCGCTGCCTCGATCTGCCGCCGGAGCACCTCCTCCAGTCGGCCGGCCGTACGCTCCTCCAGCGTCTCGCCGACACAGAGGATGGGCTTCAGGCCGGCGTCCAGCAGACGGCGGAGCTTGCCGGCGACATCTGCATCGTCGTCGCCGAACTCGCTTCGCCGCTCCGAATGGCCGGCCAGGCCCCATCCGACACCGGTCTCGGCCGCCATGGGGGCGGAGATGGCACCGGTGTGCGCGCCCTCGAGGTCCGCGTGCACGTCCTGGACGCCCACCTGGAGATCGGGCCGCCCTACCGTGGCATCCAGAAACGCCGGAATGCTGATCGCCGGCGGAAAGAAGACGATCGTCCGGTCCGTTCGTGGCGGATAGAGCCCGGCAAAACGCCCCACGAAGTCCCGCGTCTCTCTCGGACCCTTGTACATCTTCCAGTTGGCGGCGATCAGCGGCTTGCGAACCTCGGTCATGTCGTCACGCCTCGTCCAACGCTTCGATTCCCGGGAGCGACCCATGGGCCAGATACTCCAGCGCAGCGCCCCCTCCGGTCGACACGTGCGAGACGGCGTCCGCGAGCCCGGCCTCGCGAATGGCGCTCGCCGAGTCGCCGCCTCCCACCACCGTGAACGCGCCGCCGGCCGTCGCCTCCGCCGCCGCGCGGGCCAGGGCGTTCGTGCCGACCGCGAACGGCTCGATCTCGAACAGCCCCATCGGCCCGTTCCAGAAGAACGTGCGGGCCTGGAGCACGGCTCGGCGGAAACGCTCGCGTGTCTGGGGGCCGATGTCGAGCGCGGCGGTCCCGGGAGGAACCTCCGAGGAGGCGACCACATGCGCGTCCTCGCCGGCCTCCCGGTCGGCGCTCACCACGAGATCGACCGGAAGCTCGATCCGTTGACCCGCTCGATCCAGGTTCGCCCGGGCCGTCGCGAGAGCATCGTCTTCCACGAGGGAAGCGCCCATCGCCTCCCCCCGCGCGCGCAAGAACGTGTTGGCCATCGCACCACCGATGAGAATCCGGTCGGCACGCCCGAGAAACTCCTCGAGCAGCTGGATCTTGTCGCCGATCTTGGCGCCGCCGAGGGCGACGACGAACGGTCGCTCGATCTCACCCCGCAGCCGGTCGAGCGCCGCGAGCTCCAGCTCGATGAGCAGCCCGGCGACCGCCGGTTTCAGCCGCGTCGCCACGCCGACGGTGGAGGCGTGTGCCCGGTGCGCGGTGCCGAAGGCATCGTTCACGAAGAGTTCGCCGAGACGGGCTAGCCTCCGGGAGAGGTCTTCGTCGTTTGAGGTCTCCCCACGCAGGAAGCGTGTGTTCTCCAGCAGGAGGATCTCGCCGGGCCGGAGCTCGTGGCTGGCCTCCAGCGCGGCGGCCGAGTCGGCCGGACCCCCGATGAATCGGACCTTACGGCCCGAGGCGGCGGCGAGCGCTTCGGCGACGGGCTCCAGAGAGCAGTTTGGATCCGGACTGCCACCCGGGCGACCCAGATGGCTCAGGAGCACGGGGCGGGCGTCCCGCTCAATCAGGTATTCAAGTGTTGGGAGGCTCGCCTGGATGCGTGTGAGGTCCCGCACGCCGCCTTCAGCGAGAGGGACGTTGTAGTCCACGCGCACGAGCACCCGGCGCCCGGAGAGCTCTGCGCCGGTCAGCTGGCGGAGGGTTCGGCGCACCTAGTTCTCGCCTGGGTCGATCCGCCCCTCAGACGCCGGAAGCGGCGGGGAGCCTCGCGGCGACGAAGGAGACCAGCTCGAGACACCGGTTGGAGTACCCCCACTCGTTGTCGTACCACGCGATGATCTTCACGAGGTGACCTCTCATCACCGCGGTCGATAGGCCGTCGACAATCGCGCTCGCGGGATTTCCGATGTAGTCCGTGGAGACGAGCGGCTCGTCGGTATACTCCAAGATCCCTGCGAGCTCTCCGGCTGCGCGGCTCCGGAACGCCTCGTTCATCTCCCGGGCGCTTGTCTCGCGCTCGACCTCGACCACGAGGTCGATGAGCGACACGTCGGGAGTGGGCACACGCATCGCCATCCCGTCGATCCGGCCTTCGAGGCCCGGCAGCACGACCCCTGTGGCCTTTGCCGCACCGGTGGTGGTCGGGATGATCGAGAGGGCTGCCGCTCGGGCGCGCCTGAGATCCTTGTGCGGGAGATCGAGGATCCGCTGGTCGTTCGTGTAGCTGTGGACGGTCGTCATCAGGCCACGCACAAAGCCGAAACCTTCGGCCACGACCTTCGCGACCGGTGCGATGCAGTTCGTCGTGCAGCTGGCGTTCGAGATGACGTGATGCGTGTCGGGGTCGTAGCCGCTCTGGTTGACTCCGAGCACGATGGTCACGTCCGAGTCCTTGGCGGGTGCCGTGATGATTACCTTCTGGGCCCCCGCTCGCAGGTGCTTGGACGCGTCGTCACGGGAGCGGAAGAGGCCGGTCGCTTCAAGCACAACGTCCACACCCAGTTCATCCCACGGCAGGTTTTCCGGATCGCGCTCCGAGAGTACCTGCAGTCGCCTTCCGTCGATGACGAGGGCGTCTTCCTCCGTGCGCACCTCCCCCCGGAACGCTCCGTGCACCGAGTCGTATCGGAACAGGTGAGCGAGCGTCCCCGGGTCCGTCAGGTCGTTCACCACCACGAACTCGAGATCTTCCATCTTCCGGGCGATCGCAGCCCTGAGCATGTTCCTGCCGATCCGTCCGAATCCGTTTATCGCCACACGAGCGGCCATCGGTGCTCCTCCTTCGTTTGCGGAACGATCCAGGCTTACAACCTTACATTCTCGGCGGCGGATTTCCAGACGCAGTGTCTCGCCCGGGCCGCGATTCCCTCACCGGCAGCGACCTGCTAGGGCTCCAGCGACCGCCAGGCACGGGCAAAGCTGACAACCCCGAGGGGCCGCCAACCCGCTTCGGTGAGGGCTCGTGCGCAGGCCGCCGCCGTCGCCCCGGTGGTCACGACGTCATCCACGAGAAGGGCGGCTTTCGGCCGACCCGCCTCCGGGCCTGCCGAGGCGCGAACGCGCCCCCTCACGTTGACCTTCCGTGCGCTCCGTCCGAGTCCGGCTTGCGGTCGCCGGCCCGGGAGGCGTTCCAGGACCGCCCGAACAGGGTGTCCGAGAGTGGCGCCTAGTGGCTCGGCGAGCAGTTGCGCCTGGTTGAAGCCGCGTTCGCGGAGCCGCGCCCGGGTGACCGGAACCGGCACGAGCGTCGTTGGGGCCGGCTGAAAGGTCTCGCCCCCCATCAGGCGGAGGGCCGGTTCCTTCATGGCAGCCCCCATGCCTCCGGCGAGAGCCGCCCATCCCCGGTACTTGAGCTCGCGAACGACGCGCGCCGCGCCGGCTTCCAATCTAAACGCCGCGGCGGCGCGCAGGCGACCGAGCGCCGATCGAGCACAGGCCGCACAGCCCCCGCTTTCGGCCGGGGTAAGGCTCGTGGCTCCGCAGCGGTCGCAGCGCGGCGGGAGTATCCGAGGGAGCCGATGCCAGCAGGTCGCGCACACGGGCACGGCGCCCGGATCGAGCGTGCTCGCGCAGAGCACGCAGCACGGTGGGAAAACGACATCGAAGCCGCGGCCGGCGAGCCTTAGAGCCTCCAGCGCGGGGTGGGCCCTCAAGGCTCCGACGCGCAGGTCGCCCGTGTCCGGAGAGCGGACTGAGCGGCCGTCGTCATGACCTCCACGGGGGCGGCGAGGCCGAGCCAGTTACGGATGCTCAGTTCGGCTTGAGCCACGAGCATGTCCAGGCCGTCCGCGGCCGGCAGGCCGAGAGCACGGGCGTGGCGGACCCACGGCGTTCCGCCCACCCCGTACACGACGTCGAGTGCCGCGGCGGCCCCGAAGCCGGAGAGGTCCGCGGGAAGAGGGTCTGTCGGACACAAGCCGAGCGACGTGGCATTGACGACCAGATCGTAGGGACCCATCACATCGCCGCTCCCCTCCAGGACGAGGATCGCCATCTCTCCGAGCTCGACCTCGGCGGCGATGCCATGCGCCTTCTCGGGCGTACGATTGAGGATCTCCGCCGCTGCGGCGCCCCCCTCGGAGAGGGCGGCCAGGACCGCTCGTGCGGCGCCACCGGCCCCGAGCACGAGGCAGCGTGCACCGCGCAGCCGGAGGTCGCACGAGCGCTCGAGCCGGTGCACGGCGGTCAGGAGCCCCCCCACGTCGGTGTTGTCACCGCACAGCGATCCATCGGGGCCTCTCCAGAAACAGTTGCACGCCCCGGTGCGAAGGACGGAGGACGAAGGCGCATCGAGCGCGGCCGCCGCCAGGAGCTTGTGAGGCAGTGTGACGTTGCCGCCTCCGGTGGCTGCCACCTCTCGCATCACGGCTGCGAGCTCGCTCCCGGTGACGACGCGACTCACGAACGTGGCATCCAAGCCCAGGTCACGGAACGCTGCCTGGTAGATGGCGGGCGACGGAGAGTGCTCGACCGGATCGCCCAGCAGCGCATAGACGGCCGTCACGCCTCCAAGCCCTCTCCTGCCGCGCCCCATCACTCGGAGAGGCTCCCAGTTACCGAGAGGTGATCGAGGAATCCCGAGATGGAGGCCTTCAGCAGGTCGAACGCCTCCTCGTATCGGGCCACCCGGCCGCCGACCGGGTCGGGGACCTGGCCACCCCGGCGTGGGTCGCTCTCCGGCAGGTACTCGGTCAGGAGGTAGCTGGGGACCTCCGGCGCCAGATCCCGTGCGAGCCCGAGATGGCCGTCCTCCATCGCGAGGATGAGGTCCATGCTCTCGGCAAGACCACGGGTGAATCGTAGGGCCGCATGCGGGCTCAGATCCAGGCCGTGCCGGCGCGCCACGATCTCGGCGCCCCCGGAGGCGGGGAGGCCCGTGGCCGCCCAGACACCGGCCGAGCCCACGTCCAGCTCGAGCCCGCGGCGGGATGCCTCGTCCCGCGCAATCACCTCGGCGAGGGGACTGCGGCAGGTGTTGCCCGTGCAAAGAAAAAGGACGCGCCGTGGCGGACCCGCCCGCGCGTCGGCAACGGCGTTCAGAGCGCTTCTCCCAGACAGCGGGCGATCCGGCGGCGATCGATCGATCCTTCGCGGAGGATCGACGGTCCCGCTCCTCGAAGCGACACGATGGTCGAGGAGGCGGAGCGTGCGAGCGACCCCGCGTCGAGAAACGTCACCGACACGCTCGGCTCGGGAAGCGCCTCGAGAACGCGCCGCGCCGTGGCCCTGTTCGTGGCTGGGGGTTCCCCCTGGCGGTTCAGGCTGCTGGAGGTCATGAGCGATCGCCATCGGCCCAGGATGACAAGCAGAAGCGGGTGCCCGTCCACCCGCACGGCCACTCCGGCCTCCGATCCATCGTCCAGCACGAGCGTGAGCGGCCCCGGCCAAAACTCGGTGGCAAGGCGCTTGGCCCGGTCATCCCATTCAGCACCCCGAAGCTCGCGGCGCAGCGTCTCGGCGCTTCCGGCAAGCCTGACGAGGCTCTGGTCCAGTGGCCGCCTCTTGAGCCGATTCACCTCGGCGTCCAACACACGGCTCACCGCGCCGCCGATACCGTACACGGTGGAGGTCGGGTGGACGAGAAGCTCACCTTTCTCCAGCGCCTCCATCGCGGCGGCCACACTTTTTTCCCAATCGATCGGATCCCGCGCGTTGGACCGGATCTCCCGGTACTTCCTCACGCGATCCTCTCGACCAACTCCCGCACATGCGAGACGGGGACCAGACGAAGCCCCGGCGAAGCCCCGGCGGTGCCGGTGGCTTCGAGCGTGACCTTCGCCGGGAGGGCCGTCGCCGGGACGATAGCTTCCTCGATCCCCAGCTTCCGCGCCTCGGCGAGACGGCGCTCGAGCCGCGGAACGGCCCGTACCTCTCCACCGAGACCGACCTCTCCTATGATCGCGCGGCTACCGATGGTGCGGTCCAGTTCGGCCGAAACCAGAGCCGCCGCAACGGCCAGATCCGCCGCCGGATCCGACAAGCGCAGCCCGCCGACCACGTTGACGAAGACATCGCGCTCGATCGCACGCACGCCTGCCCGGCGTTCGAGAACGGTCAGCAGCAGCGCGAGCCGACGAGGTGGAAAGCCGCTGGTCGTTCTCTGGGGAACGCCAAAGCGGCTGCGGGCCGTCAAGCACTGAACCTCGGCCAGAAGCGGACGTGAGCCCTGGAACGTCACGGCGACCGCCGAGCCGCTGACCCCACCCGTCTGGCTCAGGAAGATCTCCGACGGGTTGTCGACCGGTACCAGCCCCGTCCCGGTCATCCGGAAAACGGCGAGCTCGTCCACGCTTCCAAACCGGTTCTTCGTCGCCCGAAGAAGGCGGTGCTCACGGCCGCGACTTCCTTCGAGGTGCAGCACGGCATCCACGACATGCTCCAGCGTCCGCGGCCCCGCGAGAGATCCCTGCTTGGTGACGTGACCGACGATGACCACCGGCGTCCCACTCGACTTGGCGAACGCCTGAAGCGCCGCGGCACACTCGCGCACCTGACTCACCGTGCCGGGCGCCGAGTCGGCTGCCTCGCTGGATAGCGTCTGGATCGAGTCCACGCCGAGAAAGTCCGGCCGGGCCGAATCGGCCGCACGAAGCACCTCTTCCACCCCCGTAGCGCCGAAGAAGGTTACGTCGAGAGCCGCTCCGCCGATGCGCTCCGCGCGTAGCCGGACCTGCGGCGCCGACTCCTCGCCCGACACGTAGAGGGCGCTGCCTCCGGTACGCTGGACCGAAGCCGCGGCCTGGAGCAGCAAGGTGGACTTGCCGATCCCCGGCGACCCGCCGAGCAGGACAACCGATCCCGACACCAGTCCACCGCCCAGAACGAGGTCGAGATCGCCGATGTCCAGCAGGAGCCGGCCGGCTTCGGACGCCGCGGCGTCGCGCAGCGGGGCAGCCTTGGAGCCGCGGCCGCGCGGGTGGAACCGCTCGCGGGACTTCCCCGTGCCGGCAGGGGCCTCAACGAGCGTGTTCCAGTCACCGCAGGCCGGACAGCGGCCTTCCCACCTCAAGCTCTCGTGGCCGCAGGAGCGGCAAAAGAAGCCGGCCGCCACACGCCGAGCCCTGCCCGAGCGGCTCACCGCCCGATGGGACGTCTGGCCGGGCGGCTCGGGTCGGGGCGGCTCGGGTCAGAACGGCTCGTCACGATCGGAACGCGAATCGAACAACGTGTATTGCTTGTGGAAGTACAGGGACACCTCGCCCGTGGGACCGTTTCTTTGCTTCCCGATGATCAGGTCCGCCTTGCCTTCCAGCGAGTTTCCGTCGCGGTCGACCGGCCCCTTGTACACCTCTTCGCGGTAGATGAAGAGCACGAGGTCCGCGTCCTGCTCGATCGCGCCCGATTCCCGAAGGTCGGCGAGCACAGGACGGTGGTCGGTCCGCTGCTCGGGCGCTCGAGAAAGCTGGGAGAGTGCTATCACTGGAACCTCGAGCTCCTTCGCCACGGCCTTGAGCGAGCGGGAGATCGTGCTGATCTCCTGCTGACGGTTCTCGGCCCCCCTGGGGCCCGCCATCAGCTGAAGGTAGTCCACGATCACCAACTTCAGATCAACCTCGGCTCGCAGTCGCCGAGCCTTGGCCCGAAGCTCGAGCACGGAGATGGCCGGTGTGTCATCGATCCAGATAGGCGCCGTGTTGAGCAGGCCGGCCGCCGTGGCCAACCGGCCGTACTCGTCGTCCTCCAGCCGTCCGCGGCGCAGTCGGCCGGAGTCGACGCGTCCCTCCGCACAAAGAAGCCTCTGAACCAGCGCCTCCTTGGACATCTCCAGCGAGAAGATCGCGACCGCACTCTCCTGCTCGATGGCCGCATGCTGGGCGAAGTTGAGGGCGAGCGCCGTCTTCCCCATCGACGGACGCCCCGCCACAACGATCAGGTCGGAGGGCTGAAACCCGGCGGTGAGGCGGTCCAGGTCCGCGAAGCCCGTCGGCACGCCGGTGACCGAGCCCGGGCTCCGCTGGAGCTCTTCGATGCGCTCGAACGTGGGCCAGAGTATCTCCTTGATCCACACGAAGCCCCGGCGGCTGGCCGCCTGGGAGATATGGAAGACTCTCTGCTCAGCCCGATCGAGGGTCTCCTGGGCAGTCCCGGCCGCGGTTTGGTGCGCGTCTCGGATGATCTCCGTCGCTTCCTCAATCAGACGGCGCAGGACCGCCTTGTCGCGGAGGATCCGGCAGTGGTACTCGATGTTGGCCGCAGTGGGAACCGCGTCGACGAGTCGCGCGACGTACTCCATCCCGCCCGAGCCCTCCAGCTCGCCGGCAGACTTGAGCTCATCCGACAGCGTGACCGGGTCGATGACCTCCCCTCGGTTGTAGAGCCGCATCATCGCCCGGAAGATCCGCCGGTTGCCCTCCCGGTAGAACGCCGCGTCGTCGACGAGCTCCATCGCCACGGCCACCGCGTCGCCGTCGATCAGCATGCCGCCGAGAATCGAGGCCTCGGCCTCCTCGGACCATGGTGGCTGACGCCCGGCGAAGACGTCCGCCGCCTCGAGAGCGAGGGATCGGTCGGAGAGCATCGAGTCGGTCACGGCGATTGCGTCACGGCCGCAGGTTCAGGGACGGCTCGTCAGCCGCCGGCCCGGAGGGAGAGTCACCATCCAGGACTCGTCGCACCAGCTGGAGGTCCTCCCAGGTCGGTCGCTTCCAGCCGGGGTTCCGCAGGGAGGCTGCCGGATGGTACGTCACGACCAGAGGGTACCGTCCGTACAAGTGCGTGCGTCCCCGCAGCCGCCCAATCGAGTCTCGAGTGGAAAGCAGCGTCTGCGCGGCGAAGGACCCGAACGCCACTACGACCTCCGGGTCGATCAACTCGATCTGCCGGAGAAGGAACGGTGAGCAGGTCGCGATCTCTTCCGGACTCGGATTCCGGTTACCCGGCGGTCGGCACTTGAGCACGTTGCAGATGTAAACCTCGTCGCGCCGGAGGCCGACGGACAGCAGCAGGAGGTCCAGCAGCTGTCCGGCTCGCCCGACGAACGGACGTCCCGTATCGTCCTCGACTGCCCCCGGAGCCTCGCCCACGCACACCACTCGTGCCTCCGGATCGCCTTCCCCGAAGACGACGTTCTGGCGACTCTCGTGCAGCGGGCACCGAGTGCATGCCCTGGCTACCTCGCCGAGGGCATCGAAGTCCAGCTCACGAATCCCCTCGGCCGTACACTCCTTGGCCAGACGAACGAGCTCCGTCTCCTTCGTGGACGCCGCCGCCGGAGGCCGGCTGGCTGCGGCGTCGATGGCATCCCGTCGAGAGAGCCCTCGGAAGATCAACGGCGGCTCACCCAGAGAGATACGTGTCTCGATGTAACGGCGCAGGGGCTCGCGAAAGTCAGTCAAGTCGTGCTTCGATTCGATCCAGTATGCGGTCGGCGACCTCCTCCTTCGGCAGGACCGGCAGCTCCTCCACCTCGCCCCACCGATCCAGAAGAGTGATCCGATTCGTCGGCACCTCAAAGCCCGCCTCGGGGTCCCCGACCTCGTTCACGGCCATGAAGTCCACACCCTTGGAGCTCAGCTTCTCCCTGCCGTTCTCGATCGGCGTGTCGGTCTCCAGGGCGAAGCCCAGCGTGACGATCCCACGGCGGTCGCGCGCCGCCCGTGTCTCCTTCAGGAGATCGGGGCCGGCTACGAGACGGAGCTCCAGATCCCCGCCCGTTTTCTTGATCTTCGAATCGCTCGGTGAGGGTACCCGGAAGTCCGAAACCGCGGCGGCCATCAAGAGAAGATCGGCCTCTTCGAGGGCTTCTCTCAGCGCATCCAGCATCTCCTCGGCCGTGTCCACCGCGATCACGTGCGGTCCGTACGGATGCGGGCGCGTGGTCGGCCCGCTGACGAGCGTCACGCTGGCTCCGCGTCGCCAGGCGGAGGCCGCCAGGGCCTGACCCATGTGTCCCGATGCGCGGTTACCAACGTATCGGACAGGATCGATCGGTGCCCGTGTGGGACCTGCAGTGACAACGACGTTGCGCCCTTCCAAACTCTGCTCCTCCAGCAGGCGCCCGGCAACCGCAAGGATCTCCACGGACTCCGACATTCTGCCGATTCCGATCTCTCCTTCCGCCAGCTGGCCCACATCCGGTCCGACCATCCAGAGGCCGAACTCACGGAGCGTGTCCACGTTGCGTTGCGTCGCCGGGTGTTTCCACATCCGCTGGTTCATGGCCGGGCAGAGCAGCACCGGGCAAGGCGCGGCGAGAAGAGTGGCGGCGGCCAGCGAGTCGGCCTGCCCCGTCGCAAGCTTGGCCAGAAAATCCGCGGTTGCGGGCGCGACGATCGCTACCCCTGCCCGGCGTCCGAGGTCGATGTGGTCGAGCGGTCGTTCCCACAGGCTCGTGCCGATCGGTCTGCCGGTGAGCCCCTCGAACGTGGCTCTCCCCACAAACCTTTCGGCGCTCCGCGTCAGCACGACGTCAACCACCGCGCCCACCTCCCGCAGGCGGCGTACGAGGTAGGCCGTCTTATAGGCGGCGATGCCACCGGTCACCACCACGAGAACCGGGCGGTCGTCGAACGGACGCACTGTGCTCGGCGGTAAGCGTCTTGGGCCGCTCGAGACGCTACTCGAGACCCGGCCGGTCCTTGGTCACGAGTCGATACTCGAGCTGCCCCGAGGTGAGGGCGGCGAGCGCCAGCGTCGTGAGCTTCACGGCGCCGTACGGCGAGCGCTCGAGCGGAAGCGCGTTCAGCTCGCGAGCGTACTTCGCCGCCACGAGCACGCCCAGATACTTGTCGGACGCCGTCGCGGCGACTTCCTTCGGCGTAAACACCTTCATTGTGTATCTCCTGTTCCCTCGTTCTCGGCTTCTTCGCCTTCCACCGCTTCGGTCTGTGCGGCGGCTACCTCCATCTCCAGCATCGATACGAACCGGTTCAACTCGTTACCCACTCGTCCCACGCGTGATTCCTCGGCGTCCAGAATCGCTTCCACGCGGTCCACCGTTTCTCCGAGGTCCTCGTTCACGAGCACGTAGTCGAACTCCCCGGCCGCGCCCAGCTCCTCGGCTGCCGTGCGAAGCCGCCGCCGCAGTGTCGAGGGAGTCTCGCTCCCCCGGGCGCGCAGCCGGGAGAGCCAGGCTCCGCGCGGCGGCAGGAGGAAGATGCTCACCGCATCGGGAACCGCGACCCGTACCAAGCGGGCTCCCTGCACGTCGATGTCGAGGACCAGGTGGACTCCCTCCGCTCTCGCCCCTTCCAGATTCTCGCTGCGAGTGCCGTACAGCTCGCCGTGGACCTCCGCCCACTCCAGCAGCTCCCCACGGTCGCGCATCCGCTCGAAGTCAGCCCTCTCGAGAAAAAGGTAATCAATCCCATCCCTCTCCCCGGGACGCGAAGCTCTCGTCGTGGCGGATACAGAGAACCGGAGGTCGCTTCGCCGGCGCAGCAGTTCACGAACCGCCGTCGTCTTGCCGCTTCCCGATGGGCCGGCCAGAACGAGTGGATAGGTGTGGTCGATAAGAACCCCGGTATCCCTCACTCGACGTTTTCCACCTGCTCGCGCAGCCGCTCGAGGCCGTTCTTGATCTCGACGACGTGACTGGAGATCCGTGCATCGTTCGCCTTGGACCCCACGGTGTTGATCTCCCGATTCATCTCCTGAAGGAGGAACGAGAGGCGCCTGCCGACCGGTTCGGCAGCCTCCGACGCGAGCAGCTCGCGGAAAGCGGCGACGTGCGCCCCCGCCCGGACGAGCTCCTCCGAGATGTCCCACCGGTCCGCGATGATGGCCATCTCCTGCTCCAGTCGCCCCTCGTTCAGGCGAACGTTCCCAGCCAGCTCCGCTACCGCGCGCCTGAGACGCTCGTGCTCCCGCTCCAAGCGCTCGGGCGTCAGTCGCTCTACCTCGTCCAGCCTGTCATCCACGCCGTCGAGACTGGCCAACAGATCGTCTCCGAGGCGCCTTCCCTCGATTTCCCTCATGCCGACGAGCTGGGAGACGGCATCGTCGACGACAGAGCCGAGCATGTCGGCGTCCACCCAGCCAAGCTCGTCCATCCGCTCCTGGCGCAGGAGGTCCCCGGCCGTGCGCACAACCAGGGAGAGGTCGATCTCGCCTGGAAGGTCGTACTCCTCCTGGAGCGCTCGCAGCGTTTCCAGGGAGGCGAGGACTCGCGTGCGTTCCATCCGCCATTCGCCGCCGCTCCCCGGTGCCGCTACGGCCAGCACGACGAAGCTCACTTGGCCGCGGCGAACTCGCCGGCCCAGGCGAGCTCGCAGCTCGGACTCCCACGCGTCGGCTCCCGGCGGCAGCCGGAACGAGATGTTGAGGTGACGGTGGTTGACGGACTTGAGCTCTACCGTGAGCGTGCCGTCCGGGAACTCGCGGCTCGCCGAGCCGAATCCGGTCATGCTTCGTATCATCGCTGGCGTTCCTACCTATCGCGTGGCTCGCATCAGTTGAAGAACTCCCATTTCACGCCGAAGAGCGTGAGGGTTCGCGGATACGGAAAGCCCACGACGTCCTCGTCCTCGGTGCTTGTCAGGTTGTCGGCGCGAAGCCAGATCTGAAAGTCCTTGATCTGCAGCAGGAAGTCGAGGTTCAGGCGACGCTGTTCGGGCACCGGGAGCGGGTTCGGAACTCCAGGCGCCGAGGAGAGCATGGCGCTGCGGTAGAGGAAGCCGAGCCCGAGCTGCACGAGCAGGTCTCCCTTGAAGAACCTCTGGCTGAAGCCCAGCCGGCCCCGCGCGACGTCGACCGGCAGGTAGATCGGCTGGGCATCGGCCGACGTGGTCTGGTGCCGCCAGAATCCCGTTATCACGAGGGGGTTCAAGCCATTGATCAGGACCCCCAGGGGCACGATCGGGCCGCTCAGCTCGCCCTCGAACGCCGTGACGTCCACACCGGGGCCCGGCTGGAGCGCTGCGTCGAATGCGGTCCCAAACGGAAGCTGACGGCTCACGCTCTGATAGGACAGCCGCGCACCCAGATCGTAGGGGCCCAAGCTGAGCTCCAGGCCGCTCGTGAAGGCGTCGAACGAGAGTGAGTCGGCCGTGCCCGAGAGCGGCCTGGACACGCCTCGGGTTCCCGTCGCCCCGCCGGCACGGATCACCAGAGCGGCGGAGGTGAACGGACCGATCGCCAGGCCTGCACCCACCGAGGCGGCATCGAAACCGTCCCATGTGGAGCCCTCGACCTCCACGTCCAGGCCGAGCAGCCTCGCGATCCGCACGCCCGCCGTGAGGCCGCCGGCCACGCTGGGGTACGCGGGTCCGCCACCCTGGACGGCGATCTCTGCCCGGCCAAAGCCCCAGCGAGGCGAGCCGGTGACGGCAACGCCCGCCCGGTTGACCTCGACGAGCTGCGAGTCGACCAGCGTGAGCGCCGTGCTGCTGAGAGCGAGATCGGCGACCAGGGTCGACGAGATCTGACTGCGGCCGGTGAAGGCCACGTCGCGGCGTTTCAGCTCCGCGGAGTCGTCGCCGAGACGGTCGATGCTCTGGCTCTTCCACTGAAGCTGGAACCCCGTCCGATTGCTGCTCGGCATCCAGGCAAGTGTGGCCCAAAAGTCGAGCCGGTCGGACACCAGATCTCCGCTCCTCACGTTCAAAACATCGAACGCCGCGGCCACGGTGACGGCACTTCCCCACCCGTTGCTGAAGATCCCGCTGACCAGATCCAGCTTCGGCGAGCCGGTCCCTCCGCCGACGCGGGCGTACGCTTTGGGCTCGTGCTGGCGGCGCGTGAAGAT
>DAOVWI010000074.1 GCA_030636765.1 Gemmatimonadales bacterium | reverse complement strand
GCCTCTCCGTCCGGCAGATAAACCTCCCGGCCATCCGCGATCACGCGCAGATAGCCTTGCGCCACGAGGTTGGCGGCGGCCAGCTCATGAGAGATCCGGTCGCTGAAGCGAAACGGGAAGGCGACGTAGATCCGCGCGCCCGCCTCCCCGGCGAGGATCTCGTCGGCAGCGGATGCCACGGTATCCGGCTGCACGACGCTCCCGCACTCCGGGCAATAGGTATGCCCGACGCGGGCCCACAGGAGGCGCATGAAGTCATACGCCTCGCTCACCGTCCCGACGGTGGAGCGGCTCGTCTGCACGGAGTTCCTCTGGTCGATCGCGACGGCCGGGCTCACGCCGTCGATCCAGTCGACGGCCGGCTTCTCCATCCGCTCGAGGAACTGCTTGGCGTAGGTGGACAGCGACTCGACGTACCGCCGCTGCCCCTCGGCGTAGATCGTGTCAAAAGCCAGGCTGGACTTGCCGGAGCCGGAGGGCCCCGTCAGGACGGTCAGGCGCCCGCGCGGGATCTCGACGTCGATCCCCTTGAGGTTGTGCTGCCGGGCCCCCCGGACACGAATCGCTTCCTTCACAGCCGTGATGATGCGGCGGCGGGATCGGCCACGCTAACGGATCAGGCCACGCTCCGCTCGAACCGCCGGATCGCCAGCCCGATTCCGGTCACGGCCATGGCGGCGAGCACCGCGAACTGCGGATAGAGCTCGGCGAGGCCGGCGCCCTTCAGGAAGAGAGCGCGCACGATCTCGAGAAAGTATCGCATGGGATTGGCGTAGCTGATCCACTGGAAGATCGAGGGCATGCTCTCGATCGGGAAGAAGAAGCCGGAGAAGATGAGCGCTGGCAGGAAGACCATGTACATGGTAAGAAACGCCTCCTGCTGCGTCCTGGACACGGTGGAGATCAGGAGACCGATCGAGAGACCACAGAGGATGAAGAGGAAGCCGCCGGCGGCCAGTACGACGAGCGACCCGCGGAGTGGAACGCTGAACCAGGTCGTCGCGATGACGGTGATGAGCGCCAGATCCAGCACGCCGACCCACATCACGGGGATGGTCTTGCCGAGGATCAGCTCGGTGGAGGTGATGGGGCTCACGCGAAGCTGATCGAGCGTTCCGATCTCCCGCTCGCGAACGACGCTGAACGACGTGAGGAGTAGACAGATCAGCATCAGGAGCGCTCCGATCACGGCCGGAACGTTGTACATGCGGCTTTCGAACGAGGGGTTGAACCAGGCACGCGCGTCCAGCACCAGGCCTCGCGACGCCGCTCCGGCCTCGCCCGACCGCTGGATCGTGAACGCGGTCACGACCCCGAGCGCATAGCCTCCCGCCACCGTCGCCGTGTTCGAGTCGGACCCATCGACGAGAAGCTGTATGCTGACTCCCCGGCCCGCGTCGAGGTCTCGCGCGAAGCCCACCGGGATCTCGATCCCCAGCATGACGCGTCCTCGATCGAGGCTTCGGACGATGTCGGACGGCCGCTGGGGGCGCTCCACGATATCGAAATACCCGGAGGCCGCGAACGCTTCCAGCAACTCTCTCGACGCCGAGGTTCCGTCGTGGTCGAGCGCCGCCGTCCGGATGTGCCGCACGTCGGTGTTCACCGCGTACCCGAACAGGACGAGCTGGACGAGCGGAAGGACAAAGAGGATCGGGCGCGAGCGCGGATCCCGCAGCAGCTGCTTGAGCTCCTTACGCACCAGGTGCCGGACGCGAACGACCGAGACCGCCACTCAGGCCAACTCCTTGCGGAAGGCGTGGAGCGCCAGGCCGAGGCCGATGACGGCATAGACCGCCAGGCCCAGGGCGGAGCCCCACAGCGTCTCGATGCCCACGCCCTTGAGGAAGATCCCGCGCGTGATGGTGATGAAGTAGCGCGCCGGTATCGCATACGAGACGACCTGGAGGAACGGCGGCATGTTGGCGATCGCGTAGATGAAGCCCGAGAGCAGCATGGCCGGCAGATACGTCACCATGATCGAGGCCTGGATGGCCAGCACCTGCGACTTGAGGACCGCGGAGAGGAAGATCCCGAATCCCAACGCACCGAGGAGGAAGAGGAACGTCATCGCGAACAGGAGGGAGACGCTTCCGCGCAGGGGAACGTCGAACAGGAACACGCCGACCAGGGTGGCCAACGCCACGTCCACGAGGCCGATTCCCACGTAGGGCATCAGCTTTCCGACGATCACCTCGACGCGGTGAACCGGCGTCGCGGCCAGCTGCTCCATGGTTCCGCGCTCCCATTCCCTCGCGATCGTCAGGGACGTGAGCATGGCCGCAATAATCGACATGAGCACGGCAATCAGACCGGGCACGATCATGTTTCGGCTCTCGAGCGTCTCGTTGTACCACACGCGGAGCTCGGGTGAGATCGAACGGCGAGCCGTTCGCCAGTCGGGCAGGACGTCAGACGAGAAGTCGTGAGAGATGGCGTCGGCGTAGTTGAGCGCGATGGTGGCCGTGTTCGCATCGCTTCCGTCCAGCAGGAGCTGGACCCGAGCCGTCCCCTCCGCCGCGAGGTCGGCGGCGAAGGCGGGCGGAATCACCAGGACGGCCGTCACGCGGCCCCCGACCAGGAGCTCATCGGCCTCTCCGTGGCGATCCAGATACCGCTCCACCGAGAAGTAGCCGGACTCCTCGAACGCGTCGACGAGGTGCCGACTCTCGGGCGTCATGCTCTCGTCGAGCACCGCCAGGCGGATGTTCCTGACGTCCAACGTGATCGCGAAGCCGAAGACCAGAATGAGCAGCATGGGGAGGAGAAAGGCGAGGATCATGCTGCGCGAGTCCCTGACGAGCTGGATCGCCTCCTTTCGGGCGATGGCGAACAACCGTCGTCTCCTCATTCCTGAGCCCCGGCTCGCCGAACGCGCGATACGAAGACATCCTCCAGCGAGGGGGCGATGGAACGTAGCGAGCGGCACTCGAGCCCGGCGCGCGTGAGCAGGACGGGGAGGTGTTCACGACCCCACTTCTCATCCGCTACAACCGCGTGTACCTCGCGCCCGTACATCGAGGCCTCGAGAATCCCCTGGGAGACGCGGAGCGCCTCGACCGCTCTCGCCGCGTCATCCGTAGCGATCTCGAAGAGCGGCTCCTCCATCGACGCCTTCAGAGCCCCGGGGCTGTCCATCGCGATGATCCGTCCGCCGTGCATGAGGGCCAGCCGATGGCAGTACTCCGCCTCCTCCATGTAATGGGTGCTCACGAAAACGGTCGTCCCCTCTTCCGATAGCCGGCCGATCAAGTCCCAGAACTCACGCCGCGCCACCGGATCGACGCCCGAGGTCGGCTCATCGAGGAAGAGGATCGGTGGCTCGTGGAGAACCGCGCAGCCAAGCGCCAGGCGCTGCTTCCACCCCAGCGGGAGCTCGGCGGTGAGCTGCTTCCGCTGTCGGCCGAGGGCCGCCATCTCCAACACCCACTCCCGGCGCTTCGTGAGGCGCGCCCCCCGCACTCCATACAGGCCCGCGAACAGCTCGATGTTCTCCTCCACCGTCAGATCCAGGTAGAGGGAGAAGAGCTGGGACATGTAGCCGATCCGGCTCTTGATCGCCGCCCGGTGCCGCCGCACGTCGAGGCCCGCGACCGTCGCGCTCCCGGCGGTCGGCTCGAGGAGGCCGGTCAGCATCTTGATCGTCGTCGTCTTCCCCGCTCCGTTGGGACCGAGGAAGCCGAAGATCTCCCCCTCGCTAACGGCGAACGACACGCGGTCCACCGCGGTGAAGTCGCCGAACCGCTTGGTGAGGCCGCTGACCCGGACCGCCTCAGTCATTCCCGGACCGCTCTGGGTTCTTCCCGGACCGCTCTCGCTCGACGAGCTCGACAAACACATCCTCCAGCGAGGGTCTCGCGGGCGCCGCTTCGAGCACCGCGATCCCCTGCTCCTCCAGGGACGTGCGAACCGACGACCAGGCCTCCTCTCCATCCCCCAGCATGATCCGCATGCTGTCGCCCAGCAGCGCGGCGCTCCGGACGTGCGGAACGCCGGCCAGCCATTCGACGGCACGTCGGGGTTCGCTGACCCGCACCGAGATGACCTCTCCTCCGAGACCCTCGTGGAGGCGCCGGGGATGATCGAGGCCCACGAGGCGGCCCCGGTTCATCAGCGCGACCCGATCGCACCTTTCCGCCTCCTCCATGTAGGCCGTGCTGACGATCACCGTGGTGCCGCGTGCCACCATGTCGTGCACGATCAGCCAGAGATCACGACGGGAGATCGGATCCACCCCGAAGGTGGGCTCGTCAAGCAGCAATACGTCCGGCTCGTGCACGAGGGCACAGCAAAGGCCCAGCTTCTGCTTCATGCCCCCGGACAGGTCTCCCGCGAGGCGGCCCTCGAACGGGGCCAGCTGCGAGAACTCGTACAACCGCTCCAGCCGGCCTGGAAGGACGGAGCGCGGCACCTCGTACAGCTCGGCGTAGAACGCGATGTTCTCGCCAACGGTCAGATCCTCGTAGAGCCCGAACCGCTGGGACATGTAGGCGATGTGGGGCTTTACGGCCTCCGGCTCGCTGACCACGGAGCGGCCGCGGATCAGCGCGTCGCCGCCGCTCGGGCGCATCACTCCGGCCAGCATCCGAAGGGTGGTGGTCTTCCCGGCTCCGTCGGGACCCACGATGCCGAAGAGCTCGCCGGTTTTCACCTCGAAGCTCAAGCCCTCGACCGCGACGACCTCGCCGAACCGGCGCGTCAGCCCGCGAACGGAAACCGCCGCCGAGGTCATGGCCGGGAGCTTCTCTTCCGGGCGGTCACCTTCGATCCGGGAGGGCCTCAGCTCTCGGGAGGATCCAGCCGAACGTCCGCCGCCAGGCCCGGCTTCAGGTCGAACGTCGGGTCCACCTGGATCCGCACCCTCACCTCGTAGACCAGCTTCACTCGTTCCTCCGTCGTTTGCACGGTGCGCGGAGTGAACTCCGCCTCGCTAGCGATGAAGATCACCCTGCCTCCATACGTCCTGTCGTCGTACGCGTCCGATGTGATGGTCGCGGCTTGGCCGATGGCGATACGACCCACCCGATCAGCCCGCACGTAGACCCTCACCCAGCGGTCTTGGGGATTCATGAGCGTGAGGACCGGAGCGCCGGCCGCTACGATCTCGCCGGGCTCCCGGTGGCGAACGGTGATCAGACCGGAGAACGGCGCGGTGATCACAGAGTAGTCGAGGATGGCCTCCGCCTCGTCGGCCACCGCTTCCGCCCCTGCAAGCATGGCTCGTTGGGCCGCGATCCGCTCCGGTCGTGAACCGCTCTCCAGCAGCCGGAGGCTCTCTCGCCGCCGCGAGACCTCGGCGTCGGCGACGTCGAGAACGGTTTGCCTGTCGTCGAGCTCCTGCTGGCTCACCGCTCCACCTTCGAACAGGACTCGCGTCCTCTCCAGGTAGCGTCCGGCTTCCGCCAGCCGGAGCTCGGCGGCTCGGAGGCTGGCACGCGCCTGGGCGATCTCCTCGGATCGGAAGCCTACGGCCAGCTCCTCCAGGCGGGCACGAGCCGAGACCACCTGGGCTTTTGCCGCACGCCACCGCGCCAGCAGCTCCATGCGATCCAGCGAGGAGAGCACATCCCCCCCGCTCACTCGATCGCCCTCGCGGACCGAGATCGCATCGATTCTGCCCGCGATGCGAAAGCCGAGGTGCGCCTCCGTGGCCTCCACCGTTCCGGACGCAGCGAGCACCTCGCCGGCCTCGCCCCGGTCCAGAAGCGTGAGGCGGACGACGATCGCCAAGCCGGCGACCAGAAGAACCGCCGCCGCGATGCGGCGGCGCCTCACCGTACGGCCTCCCGGTCGCTGCTCGGACCGGGCGCGCCCAACCCGGCCCGGACGAAGCGGATCGCGTTCTCGATGATCACCTCGCGATCCTCCCGACTCGCGGTGCTGATGCCCCCGGCCTGCTCGAGGACGGGACGAAGCAGGTTGAGCACCGCCGGTTGGGCGGCCACCGCCACGGCGAGAAGGCGCGGATCGCCGCCACAAATCGTGCCCTCTTCCTGGCCGGCCTCGATCAATTTGCGGAGCAGGCCGAAGTTTGAGCGAAAGGTGCGCTTCACGGGTTCCGGGAGGGGCCCTTCCGAAGCGAGCTGCTCGAGCATCAGCGCCCGGAGCTCCGGATGATCCAGCAGGTGCTGGAAGAAGGCCCGGAGGAACGCCTCGATCCCCTCCAGCGGAGCCGTCCGGGATTCGGCGGCCACGCGCACCACCCGCCTGAACGGCGCCAGCGCATTCTCGAGCACGGCATGATACAGGCCCTCCTTGGAGCCGAAGTGGTAGGTGACCGCCCCCAGGTTCGCGCCCGCGCTTCCCGTGATAGACCTGATGGATGTGGCGTGGTAGCCCGCCGCCGCGAACAGCTCGCGCCCCGCTTCGAGGAGCGCCTCCCTCGTCGTCGGCTCTTTGCCCGCCGCCCGGGCGGACCCGGCTCCGATTCTATCATTCATACGTTTGTATGATACGGACCACCACGCCGCATGTCAATGGGGCGGCGGGATCGGCCACCCTATCGTGTTTGTCGCCTCCCCTCCCGCCGACTATTCTCTCGGGCATGCAAATCGCGCCCGAAGGCCCGATCCGGGAAGAGGACCCGCTCGGCAAGGCTTACGATCCCCGGCTGATGCGCCGGCTTCTCGCCTACCTCCGGCCTTACCGGCGGAAGGTGGTGGTCGCGGTGGGCATGCTCGTCCTCGCCTCCGCGCTGGAGCTCGTCTCGCCGTGGCTCACCAAGGTCGCCATCGACAGGGCCATCCCGGGGAACGACTACCGCCTGCTCGGCCTGCTCGCCGGCATCTTCATCGTTGCGCTCGTCTTCTCCGCGATACTCGAGTACGGGCGGACGCTTCTCACGGCATGGATCGGCCAGCGTGTGATGAAGGACCTTCGGGGAGAGATCTTCGCGCACCTGCAGCGACTGCACCTGGGCTATTTCGACAGGCACCCCGTGGGCCGGACCATGACGCGCGTGACCAGCGATGTCGAGGTGTTGAACGAGATGTTCACCACCGGCGTGGTGACGATCTTCGGCGACGTTTTCACCGTCCTTTTCATCGTGGCCGCGATGCTCGCGTTGGACTGGCGCCTCGCGCTGGTCACCTTCTCGGTTCTGCCGATCGTCTTTCTGTCCGCCTGGATCTTCCGCTACATGGTCCGCCAGGCGTACCGCGACATCCGGGTTCGGCTGGCTCGCATCAACGCCTTCCTCCAGGAGCGAATCAGCGGAATGGTCGTGGTGCAGCTCTTTCGCCAGGAGACGCCCACACACCAGCGGTTCGAGGAGCTCAACGAGGACTACCTGGAGGCCCATCTCCGCTCGATCACGTACTACGCGCTCTTCTTCCCCGTCGTGGAGTTGTTGGCGTCGATCGCCCTCGCGTTGATCATCTGGTACGGCGGCGGGCAGGCGCTGCAGGGCGCCATCACGATCGGCGTGATCGCCGCCTTCCTGCAGTACGCGCGGCGCTTCTTCCGACCGATCCAGGATCTCTCCGAGAAGTACAACATCCTGCAGAACGCGATGGCGAGCTCGGAGCGGATTTTCAGGCTCCTGGACGAGAAGCCGGCGATTGCGGAAGAGGAGGGACGGACATCACTCCGCCGGCCGATCGGCGGCCGCATCGAGTTTCGAAACGTGTGGTTCCACTACGGCTCGAACGGCGTGCGGCCCCAGCCGGTACTGTCCGGCGCGGCCGCGAGCGACGGATCCGGCGACGAGACCCCGACTGCGGACGCTTCCGCAGAACCGGACTGGGTGTTGAAGGACGTGAGCTTCGTGGCCGAGCCCGGGGAGCGCCTGGCCATGGTCGGTGCCACCGGGGCCGGCAAGTCCACGACCATCAACCTGATCATGCGCTATTACGAGCCGCAGCGCGGGAGCATCCTTCTTGACGGCGTCGACATCCGCGAGATCTCGGCGCGGGAGCTGCGATCCCACATCGGCCTGGTCCTCCAGGACATCTACCTTTTTTCGGGCAACGCGGCGCAGAACATCCGGCTCGGACGAAGCCGGATCTCCTCCGAGCGCATGCGTGAAGCCGCCAGGCACGTCGGCATCGACCGGCACATCGCGCGGCTGCCGAAGGGCTACGAGCAGGAGCTGGGAGAGCGCGGCAGCAAGCTCTCGGTCGGCGAGCGACAGCTCCTCAGCTTCGCGCGCGCGCTGGCGGGCGAACCGCAGGTCCTTCTCCTCGACGAAGCCACGAGCTCCGTCGATTCCGAGATCGAGGCTCAGATCGAGCGCGCCCTGGAGGAGCTCATGAAGGGCCGTACCAGCATCGTGATCGCGCACCGGCTCTCCACGATTCAGAACGCTGACCGCATACTCGTGATGCACCACGGGCGGATTCGGGAGTCCGGCACCCATCGCGAGCTGCTGCGCCAGGCGGGTCTGTACGCTCGGCTCTACCGGCTGCAGTTCGCTCCGGCGACGGCCTCGCTCTCGTGAGCGTGCTCCTGGACGCGGCAGCCGCCATCGACACGCGCCTCCTGCTCCTTCTGCTCCTGGCGATTCTCGACGTCTGGGCGATCGGAATGACCCTCGGATCCAACGGCAGTCGCCGGGAGAAGGTTCTCTGGTCGGCCGTCATTCTCCTCTGCCCGATCTTCGGCTGCATCTTCTGGTTCAACCTGGGGCCGAAGCCGTATCTGCTGGGCTCCGCCCGCTCGTCGAAGCGGCGGCCGGCCGCCTGAACGACCGTTCATGAGGTACATCGGGAACAAGACTCGTCTCATTCCCTTCATCCTCGAGGCCGTCCACCGGTTGGTGCCGCGACCCGGCATCGCGTGCGACCCTTTTGCCGGTACGGCCAGCGTCAGCCACGCGTTGAAACGGGAGGGATGGGCGGTGCACTCCGGCGATCTCATGGCGTTCTCGTACGCGCTGCAGGTCGCTCGGGTGGAGCTCGATCGAATCCCCGGCTTCTCTCGGACGATCCTCGCGGAGTTGGAGGACGACGAAGGGCCTCGAGGAGGGACCGCCTACGCGAGACTCTTGGAACGGCTGGAGCGCCTGCCGTCCAGCCACGGCTTCATCACGGAAAATTACTCTCCCGCCGGCGAGAGCGGCGCTCACTTCGGCCGCATGTACTTCACACCCCGCAACGCCGGGGCGATCGACGCGGTCCGTGAGCGAATCACCGACTGGATGAAGGCGGGTCGGCTGGACCGGAGACAAAGCCAGCTCCTCATCGCGACCCTTGTGGAGGCTGCCGACCGCGTGGCGAACACCACGGGAGTCTACGCCTCGTTCGTCAAGTCCTGGCAGCCGAACGCCCGCAAGAGGCTGGAGCTACGGCCGCTGGGGCCGACCGGCCGCCGAAACGGCGGCGGCCGCTGCACCGCGTTCCTCGGCAAGGCGATCGACCGGGTCTCTTCGGCGGGGACGATCGATCTGCTCTATCTCGATCCGCCGTACAACGAGCGACAGTACCCGGCCTACTACCATCTCCCCGAGCTCATCGCTTCGGGGTGGGATCCACCGCCCCAGCTACGCGGGAAGACGGGGCTGATCCCGGACGGTTCCCTTCGGTCCGACTGGTGCCGGAGGGACAGGTGCGAGGCGGCGCTGACGGAGCTCCTCGCCGGGGCCGATGCTCGCCACATCCTGCTCAGCTACAACGATGAGGGGCTGCTCGAATCCGACCGGATCGAGGCGATCTTCCGGGAGGCGGGAGATCCCGACACCTACCGTCGGCTGAACCGGCGCTACCGCCGCTACCGCAGTGACGGAGACGGTCCGGACCGCACCTATGCGCGAGACCGGGTGCGCGAGCAGCTGCACTACGTGCGGCGCGCCTAGAAGGTCGCTGAAGAACCCTGGCGGGTCGCGCGCGACAGTCGCTGTCGCGCCTGTTACCGTCTTGTGAGTCGAAGCCAAGGAACGAGGAGGAAAGCGATGCGGGAGTATCGTCGACGACGAGTGACGCCGTATTCGGCCACAACCGGAGCGAGCGAAGCGAGTGGAGGTC
>DAOVWI010000227.1 GCA_030636765.1 Gemmatimonadales bacterium | reverse complement strand
GGCATCTTCAACATCGAAGGGGGCTGCTACGCGAAGACGATCGACCTGAGCCTCGAGAGGGAGCCGGACATCTTCCAGGCTCTGAGGTTCGGCGCGGTTCTGGAGAACGTCGTGCTGGACGAGCGCCGCCACGTCGACTACTCCGACGACACGATCACGCAGAACACCCGGGGCGCTTATCCGATCGATTTCATCGCCAACGCGAAGATCCCGTGCGTGGCCGACCACCCGACCGACATCATCTTCCTCACGTGCGACGCTTTCGGAGTCCTCCCGCCGGTCAGCAAGCTGACGATCCCCCAGGCGATGTACCACTTCATCAGCGGATACACGGCCAAGGTCGCCGGCACGGAGGTTGGCGTCACCGATCCCGAGGCGACGTTCTCCCCCTGCTTCGGGGCGCCGTTCCTGGTCTGGCACCCCGCCACGTACGCCGAGATGCTCGCCGAGAAGATGAGGGAGCACGACACGGATATCTGGCTCGTGAACACGGGCTGGAGCGGCGGCGCCTACGGCGTGGGCAGCCGAATCGATCTCCCAGACACCCGGGCGATCATCGACGCGATCCACTCCGGGGCGCTGAAGGACGCGCCCCTGGCGACCGATCCGGTCTTCGGCCTGCACGTGGTCACCGAGGTTCCTGGGGTGCCGTCGGAGATCTTGATACCCCGCGATACATGGGCGGACGGAGAGGCCTTCGACAAGACGGCGCGGAAGCTGGCCGGTCTGTTCCGGGCGAACTTCGAGAAGTACGAGGCCCGTTGCGAGCCGGAGGTCTGCCAGGCCGGCCCGACCGTCTAGGGAGCCTAGAAGGCCTTTCTAGGAGCCTTTACGATCTTGCCGCCCTTCATGACAAGCTCTACCTGCCGGAGCGTCGAGATGTCGAGGGTCGGGTCCCCGGGCACGGCTATGAGGTCCGCGATCCGGCCCGGCTTGATGTGCCCCAACCCCCCCAGATTGAAGATGCGCGCGTTCCCGGATGTGGCGGTCCGGAGCGCCTCGAGGGGGGACATGCCGTAGTCGACCATCAACACGAGCTCGCGGACGTTGTCGCCGTGCGGGTACACACCGACATCCCCCCCGAAGCAGATCGGCACGCCGGCCTCGAGGGCCAGGCGGAAGCTCTCCCGCTTGGCACGGATTCGGGGAGGCTCGGGCTGGGCGTCCTTGCGCCAGCCGGCGTAGAGGGCGACCGCCTCTGCCGCGGCCAGCGTCGGACATAGCGCCACTCCTCTCTCGGCCATCAGGGCGAACACCTCGGAGGTCCCTCCATCACCGTGTTCGATCGTCCGCACGCCGGCGAGGGTCGCTCGGCGCATTCCCTCCGCCGTGGATGCGTGAGCCACCACCGGGCGGCCCGAGCTACCCGCCACCCGCACGACGAGAGCCAGCTCCTCCTGGGTGAAGGTGGGCCGGGCCTCTCCGTTCGGTCCCCACCGATAGTCGGCGTAGATCTTGATCCAATCGGCTCCACGCCCGATCTGGTCGCGGGTCACGCGCACGAGGTCGGCTTCGTCGGCGACCTCGGCGCCCTTCGGCAGGCGGTGCTCCGGCGCACCTCGTGGGCCGTATGCGCCCGTTGCAACGATCGCTCGGGTGGTCACGATGAGCCGCGGACCCGGGATGATCCCCTTCTCGATGGCGGTTTTCAGACCGGCGTCCGCGGATCCGGCGCCCTCGGTGCCCAGGTCGCGCATCGTGGTCACGCCCGCCAGCAGGGAGGCCTCGGCGTGGACGACCGCCCGCGCCGTGCGCTCGGCCAGTGACTCTCCGAGGACCTGGTCCCTCCAGGACGTGTCGTCGTAGGGATGGAGGAAGAGGTGCGAGTGCCCCTCGATCAGCCCGGGCAGGAGAGTCGCGCCGGGAAGCTCGAGGACGCGAGCGTCGGGCGGCGTCTCAAGACTTTCCGCCGCTCCGGCGGCGGCGATGCGCTCGCCGCGCACGAGCACAGCCCAGCCCTCGTGCAGCTAGGTCCCGTCGAAAACCTGGTCGGGCCGGAGCAGCAGGGCTTCTCGTCCGGCCGACGCCTGTGCGCCGGCCGGGCCCGGGGCCGTGGCCAGGGCGAGGCACACGGAGGCGAGCATCGTCGCGCGGCGCTTCCGTATCATCGTAGTCTTCAACGGTCCTAGAGCTCCGGGTGCCGGCGGTGCCAGTCCGTCCGCCGCTGGTATTCCATCGCGAGCCCGAGAACGGCGGCCTCGTCCCAGGCGCGCCCCGTGAACTGGAGACCCGTCGGCAGGCCCCGCTCCCCGAAGCCGTTGGGAACCGTGATCGCCGGGATCCCGGCCGCGTTCGCCGCCCCCCCGACCGATGGACCGCCGAACTCTTCGAAGTACTCCGAGAACGGCATGTCGATCGGGTTGGCGACCGCTGTTCGAGTCGGCCCCACCAGGGCATCGAAGCGAGCGAGCGTGTCGTCCAGCGCACGCTGGACCTTCTTCCGCACGCGGAGAGCGTTGATGTAGTCCTTGGCCAGAACGACCTGGCCACCGTACGGCTTGATCCGGTCTTCCGGTGCCGTCAGCTCGACCACCCTTCCGGAGTCGATCAGCTCCTCGAACGCGGATGCCACCTCTGCCCGGATGATCGTGCCGGCCACCGGGCCGTATGGCAGATCGGGCAGCTCGACTTCCTCGATCTCGGCGTAGTTGGCCAGCAGGTCGAGCGACCGGGCGAAGTTCTCGCGGACGCTCTCCTGCTCCTTCTCGCCCGTCCCCTTGAGGACGGCTAGCCGCGGCCTTCCCGGCGCGACGGGCCGGCCACCGCTCACGTAGCGCGAATCGAGCAGGTCGCGGTCCACGGC
>DAOVWI010000145.1 GCA_030636765.1 Gemmatimonadales bacterium | reverse complement strand
CTGCTTCAGGCGGCGGCTCCGTGTCCGCAAGGGCGTCCTCGACGACCCCTCGCACCCTCTGGTTCTGCTCCGCTGCGCCTCGCGGCGGCACTCTTGCCTCGATCACGGTACAGCCGGGCTCGGCGAGCGCACGGGTCAAGCCCCTGCCTAGCGCCGACACGCTCTCGGCGAGCGAATACGGGTGGCCGTAGAGAGCGCTCGCATGTTCCACACAGGCGCCGTGCGGCGTGGTGAAGTGCGACAGGGCGCCCGCCAGCTCCGGCGCGGCCGCCAGCGGAAGCTCCTCGAAGATCCGTCCCCCATCGTTGTTTACGACGACGACGACCAGCGGCACCTCGAGTCCCCCCGCGGCGAAGAGGCCGTTCACATCGTGCAGGAAGCTCACGTCTCCCACGAGCAGCGCGGTCGGCCTCCCCGAGCGTCGGGCGGCGCCCGCCGCTCCGGACACGAGGCCGTCGATCCCGCTCAGCCCCCTCTGGGAAAGCACCCGAAGCGGGGGTGGGCCGGGCGAACACCAGGTGTCAACCTGGCGAACGGGAAGGCTGTTGCCGAGCGCCAGGAGCGCGCCCTCGGGGAGTGCCTCGAGAACCGCCCGGGCCACGCCCCCTTCGGTAAGCGTGTCGCCGGCCGAGGAGAGCTCCCCCTCGACCGCCTCCCAGGCAAGGGCGTCGGCTCGCGCGATTGATTCGATCCAGACCTCGGCGTGCATCGTCCGGGCGGTCCATGCCTCGGCGGCTGCCGTACCTCCAGCCCATGCCTCCAGCGCCTCGAGAACGGCCCCGGCGAACACGCCAGGCTCGGCCCTGATGATCAGCTCGGCCGAGCTCTCGGGATCCGGCCACCCGTATGGGGAGACGACGATGCGCCGGACCTCCCCTCGGACGGCCAGCTCCTGGAAGAGACGCAGAAGACCGGTGGAGGCCGGAGCGCTCCCGAGCTGGAGGACCAGATCGGGCCGCAGCCACTCGCGGCCGGCCTGGCAGCGATACAACGGATCGAAGAACCCGAGCATCTGTGCGGGACCGTCCGCCTCACCTGCGAACCGCACCTGGCTCGTGGCCTCGGCGGCGATCGGCATTCGGGCAAAGGCGGCCAGGCGACGGATGGCGGCCGCGCTCTTCTCGCCGGTGATCGGTGCCGGGCCGCAGACGATGAGCCCCCGCCGCGCGCCGGCGATCGCCTCCACGGTACGGCGCACCGCCGCCTCCGCCGGCATCTCCCGCGGCTCGGCTGCGCGGGCGATCGGGGCCGCCACAAGGCGGCGGTACCGCTCTTCCAGCTCCCGGACACCCTCCAGCTCACCGGACCCCTCCGGTTCCCCGGTCTGCCCCAACCCCTCCAGCTCCGCCGGCGGCTCGAGCGGCTTGCGCGCGGGAGCGTTCACGTGGACGGGACCGGGCACAGGCGCGCGGGAGGAGGCGACCGCCTGCACCGCGACCCGGCGCAGAGCCCGGAGCGCCCGCTCCGTCGGGTCCGGCAGGCCGAGGTGGGCGAAGCGGCGCAGGTGCCCGCCGAAGGTTGCACTCTGGTCCACCGTCTGGTTCGCACCGCAACCATGAAGCTCGAAAGGCCGGTCGGCCGAAAGGACAACAAGCGGCGTGTGGCTGAGAGACGCCTCCATGACCGCCGGCAGATAGTGGGCGGCAGCCGTGCCCGACGTGCACATGAGCAGGCTCGGCTCTCCACACGCCTTCGCCTGACCCAACGCGAAGAAGCCGGCGGATCGCTCGTCGAAGACGTCGTGACACCGAAGATCGGGGTGGCGGTGGGCGGCGAGGACGAACGGCGTGGAGCGCGATCCCGGGCTGATGACGACGTCCCGGATGCCTGCGCTAGCGAAGGAGTCAAGGAGCAGGCGAGCCCACATCCACTGGACGGCGCGCCAACGGTAGCTGCTCCCGTCCGAGGCGGTGCCGCGCCCGGTCTCCGGGCTCACGGCAGGGCTGCCACGGGGTACGGCCGAGCGGCAGCCTCGAGCGCTTCCCTCATCGCCCTCAGCTTGAGCTCCGTCTCATCGAACTCGTCCGCCGGCCGGGACCCTCTGACGATTCCCGCTCCGGCGAAGAGCCAGGCGCGGCCATCGCACACGAGCCCCGAACGGAGGGCGACGATGAACTCGCCGTCACCCGACGCGTCCAGCCAGCCGAGTGGACCGGCGTACCAGCCTCTCGCGTCCGGCTCGCGCTTGGCGATCCACCGAAGCGCCACCTCACGCGGCACCCCACCGACCGCCGGCGTCGGGTGCAGGGCGACCACGACATCCAACACGGAGACCCCCTCACGCGCCTGGGCCTGCAAGGAGGTCTTGCAGTGCACCACGTTCGACAGCTCGAGCAGCTCGGGCTCGCCGGCCTGGACTCCCTCACACAGCGGCGCAAGCCGGGCCTTCATGTCATCGAGGACGAGCTCGTGCTCGCGGCGAATCTTCGGATCCTCAAGTAGATCCACACCCTCTCCGGGTCCGGCCGATCCCGCGAGCGCCTCGGTGGCCACCGCCCTGCCTCGCTTTCGCACCAGGCGCTCGGGGGTGGCACCGAGGAACCAGGCGCCGCCTGCCTCGACGCAAAACCGCGTACACCCGGGGTAGCGGTCACCCAGGGCCTCGAGCAAGGACGCCGGCTCCGTCGCACCCTGCACCTCCACCATCGAACAGCGGGCGGCCACGACCTTGGAGACCTCTCCCGCGTCGATCGCCCGAAGGATCTCCCGGACCGTTCTCTCCCACCGCTCCCGGGCGAGACCGTCCGCGGTTTGGGGCGAGCTCCGGCTCACAGGATCCGCAGGCGTGGCAGCGCCTCGTCCGCCAGGCGGCAACGCAGCCGGCGGCGACGCATCGTCCGTAGCCGGCGGCGTGACCACCGGCGTGTCCTCGAACGCGGCCCCCAGGATGTCCATCTCCTCCAGCAACCGGGCTCGCGCTTCGCCATCGAGCGGACCCTCGATCGCGAGCGACAGCCAGGCCCGTTCTCCCTGGCATCCGTAGCACCAACGCGGCAGGACGAGCCGCCCATCGCCGAACGCCTTCCAGGGGAACGCCGACGCGGCGCCGGGAGCGAACGCGAACCCTCCGAACAGGCGCGCTCGCGGCGCTCTCTCCAGAGACGGATGATCGAAGCTCGTAATCGTAGAGAGGAGGTCGGACGCCCCCTGGCGCAGAACGGCCGATCCCAGTGGGCCGGCCAGCGCGCGCGTTACGCCGAGGCACACGTAGCTCGGGCCGGCCGCGGGAAGCCAGCAGAGGCTCGAGACGGCCTCTTCCGTGGTTGGGCCGCACCGACGGTCGGCGAACGCCCTTCTCGCTGCCGCGAGCACCGCCTCCGGACGGCGGGCGGGGGCGGGAATCGTGATGAAGCCGAGACCCTCTCCCGTGCGTTCGAGCCCGACCTCGACGAAACGGCGATGAGCGATCAGCGTCCAGGCCCTTCCGCCCCGGCGTCCATGGGCGCCGGGCCTTCAGACGTGGCGCCCACGGGCGCGACGACCGCCGCCTTCACCAGACCGAGGAAGTCACCAAGGTTGGAGCGGTCGATCCACCGTACGACCACGACCAGGTTGTCCTCCGGATCGATCCAGATGGCGTTCGTTCCGGCCCCAAGCGCGGCGAAGCTGGAGGCCGGAAGGCCCGGCCACATCTCCTCGTCCGTGTTCAGCCACCACATATAGCCGTACCGCGGCTGGACGTCCGACGGCGTTGTGGCGAGGTCGACCCACTCCGCCGACAGGATCTGGTCGTCACCCCACCGCCCACGGCGCAGGAACAGGTAGCCGAACCTCGCCTGATCCCTGGAGGCGATCCACATCCCCCCTCCCCAGTGGCCGCCGCCGCTCACCGACTGAACCCGGCGGCCGTTCACGGGCACCCAGGAGTTCTCGTAGCCGTGCCAACGCCAGCTATCCGAGGCGCCGATCGGATCCATCACGAGCGCCCGCAGAACGTCGGGAAGGCCTCGGCCGTGCAGCCGGAGAAGCGCGTACGCGGCCAAGTTCACGCGCACGTCGTTGTACTCCCAGAACGTGCCGGGCTCGTTCAGCTCACGATCCTGTCCCCTGCGACGGTCCGCCACGTCCGGCTTGTCCCACAGCGTCCCCTCCCACTCGCTGGTCTGGGTGAGAAGCTGATGCCAGGTGATCGCGGCGTTGTGGGGCGTCTCGAACAGCTCCTTTCCCTGGCCCGCCGCGAGGTATGCGGCCACCGGATCTTCCAGGTCCCGGATCCGTCCGTCGTCCCACGCCAGACCCGCCGTGGTGGAGAGGTAGCTCTTCGTGATGCTGAAGGTCATGTCGACGCGTTCGGTGTCTCCCCACTCGGCCACGATGTACCCGTCGCGAAGAATCAATCCGTTGGGCGCCCCCCGGTCCTTCACGGGACCAACGATCTCTCCGTAGAGCCCGCTGGCCAGCCGCTCGGAGAGGTACGCGCGAAGATCGTGACCGAACGGGCTCTCGTTCTCGATCGCGAACCGGACCGCTCCTGCCAAAGCCGCCGAATCCATGCCGACGTCCGCGGGCCGGCGGCGCTCCCAGTCCTCGCCAGGACCCGGGAAGTAAGCCTCGCGGGAGAAACCGGGATCGGCGGCGGCCCGCTCCTCCCCCTGCTGGAGCGCCGTCGCCGCGGCCTTGGGCGGGAGAGCGGCGGAGAGGAACGACCCGGCAAGCGCCAGCAGAACGACCGACGAGCGAAGCGTGCGAAGTTTCATTCCCGTGTCTCCTCCTGGTCTGATGTGGATGCCTCGGAAATGTACCGAACTCGGGGACCACACGCCCCCGGCCAAGCGGGGACCGCGCCCCCCGGCGAGCGCGCGTGTCTCGCTTGCTCTACAACCCAGCCCTAGGTTCTCACGTTGTGCGAAGTACGATCAGCTACGGGCTGCTGCGGACGGTCAAGTTCGTCAGCCGTCTCTTCTGCGGCTACGAGATGCGGTGGGTCGGCGACGTCCGCGCCGACCCATGGGCTGATATCCACCTCATCGCGATCCTGAACCACACGAGCCTCTACGAGCCGGTCTTCGCCGGCGGCGCTCCGGACCGGGTGCTGAAGAGCATCGCCCGGCACGGTGTCGTGCCCCTGGCCGACAAGACGGCGAATCGGCTCCTCGTCGGCCGGTTCTTCAAGCTGGTGGCCGAGGACGTCGTCCCGATCACGCGCGAAAGGGATCACACGTGGGACGCGGTGCTCTCGAGAGCCGACCGGAAGGACGCCGTCGTCGTAATCCTCCCCGAGGGCCGCATGAAGCGAAAGAGTGGGCTCGACCAGCGGGGAAAGCCGATGACGATTCGGGGAGGGATCGCGGATGTGATCCGTGCGATCCCGGGAGGCCGGATGCTGGTCGTATACAGCCTGGGCCTCCACCACATCCAGGCGCCCGGCGAGCTCATCCCGCGACCGTTCCGGACGGTTTCGGCCCGCCTCGAAACGATCGAGATCGAGCCGTATCGATCCGCGCTCCTCCGGCGCAGCGGCGAGGAAGGGTTCAAGGGGGCCGTGATTGAGGATCTGACTCGCCGACGAGACCTCTACTGCTTCTCGGGCCGG
>DAOVWI010000067.1 GCA_030636765.1 Gemmatimonadales bacterium | reverse complement strand
TGTCTTTGAGACCTCCCATGTTGCGGATGTCCTGGGACTTCGCCTGGTTGTGGTAGGCGTGGAGCCCGTGGATGACCGAGCCGGCCCCGAGGAAGAGCAGCGCCTTGAAGAAGGCGTGCGTCATCAGGTGGAAGATTCCCGCCGTGTACGCGCCGACCCCGACCGCCAGGAACATGTAGCCGAGCTGGGAGATCGTGCTGTAGGCGAGCACCTTCTTGATGTCGTTCTGCTGGAGCGCAATCGACGCTGCGAAGAGCGCGGTGCCCGCCCCGACGGAGGCCACGACGGCCTGGGCGAACGGCGCGAGGGCGAAGAGAACGCCCGAGCGAGCGATCAGGTAGACGCCGGCCGTCACCATCGTGGCGGCGTGGATCAGCGCCGAGACGGGGGTCGGGCCGGCCATCGCGTCGGGTAGCCACACGTGCAGTGGGATCTGGGCCGACTTGCCCACGCACCCGAGGAAGAGGAAGAGCGTGATCGCCGTGACGAGCACGCCTCCCGCCACCAGCGTTCCGGGCGCGCGCTCGAAGATCGAAAGCATGTCCAACGTCCCGAACGCCGTGTAGAGCATGAACATCGCGATCAGGAATCCGAAGTCGCCGATCCGGTTCACGATGAACGCCTTCTTGCCGGCGTCCGAGTACTCGCGGTTCTCGTACCAGAACCCGATGAGGAGGTAGGAGCAGAGCCCGACGCCCTCCCAGCCGACGAACATCAGCGGGTAGTTCGCCGCGAGCACGAGCACCAGCATGAAGAAGATAAAGAGGTTGAGGAATGAGAAGTACCTCGAGTAGCCCCGGTCCTCGCGCATGTAACCGACGCTGTAAAGGTGGATCAGACCGCCCACGCCCGTCACGACCAGCGTCATCAGCAGCGACAGCTGATCGAACAGGAGGGTGACGCCCACGTGAAGGTCGCCGGAGCTGAACCACGTCCAGTAGGAGACGAGCGACGGATCGTGAGGTGGAGCCGCCCGCATGGCGTAGAGGTTCCAGAGCGCCAACGCGAACGCCCCGAGGACGGTGAGCGGACCCACGATCGTGGGCACCGTCTTGTTCTCCCGCCAGGCGAACGCTCCGAACCCGTTCAGCGCCGCCCCCAGCAGCGGCAGGCCGAGGATGAGTCCCGGGAGGATCGGCTGATACTCGCTCACCACTGCAACGCCCCAACAGCTCGCTGAGAAACTCCAGCGGGCCTCGCTGCGAGCGCGCCTACCACCTGAGTCTCCGAAAGAGATCGAGGTCCACGCTCTCGTAGTGGCGGAAGATCGCCAGGATAAGGGCCAGCCCGACGGTTGCCTCGGCCGCGGCCACCGAGATGACGAACAACACCACGATTTGACCGTCGATCCCGTGGGTACGGGAGAACGCGACGAAGCTGAGGTTCACCGCATTCAACATGAGCTCGACGCACATGAACACGATGATCACGTTGCGACGGAGGAGAACACCGGCCACGCCGATGGCGAAGAGCGCCGCGCTCACGACGAGGGCCAGATCGCCCAGAGGCGCTCCCGTCACGGAGCACGTCTCCGCGCCAGCACGACGGCTCCGATGACGGCTACGAGAAGCAGGATCGATGTAACCTCGAAGGCGACCAGGTAGCGGTTGAAGAGCGGCTCGGCCAGCGCCCGCACCGCCCCCTCCGACTCGAGGACCGACGCCAGCGCCGACGGGTCCAGCGCCTCCGTCCCCGGGTCACCGAGGACGAGTCTCGTGAGGACGACAATCAGGGCGAGTGCCACGGAGCCCGCCAGCACACGCGCGAGGCCGCGACGGATGTCGGCGGGCACACCCGATCCGAGGTTCAGGAGCATGATGACGAACAGGAACAGGACCATGATCGCTCCGGCGTAAATGATCACCTGGACCGCGGCGATGAAGTGTGCGTCCAGGATCACGAAGAGGCCGGAGAGCGCGAAGAAGGTGACGACGAGGTACACGACGCTCGCCACGGGGTTCGCCTGGGTCACCATGAAAATAGCGCTGAGGATCGCCATCGCCGCGAAGAGAAAGAAGAAGAACTCGGTCATTCGGATGAGGGATCCGCGGGGTCCCACAGGGCGGTGTACGGGTGGTCGATCTCACACAGGCGTTCGAGATCGTACACCCACCGCTCCCGGCTGTACTCGGCGTTCTCGTAGTGCACGCTCAGGTGAATCGCCTCGACGGGGCAGACCTCCTGGCAGAAGCCGCAGAAGATGCAGCGGAACTCGTCGATCTCGTAGACCGCGGCGTATCGCTCGCCGTTCTCGTCCTCGGCCGGGATCAGCTTGATGCAGTTGACGGGACAGACGGTCGGGCAAAGCCCGCACGCCACGCACTTCGACCGGCCATCCTCATGGACCGCCATCCGGTGGGTTCCCCGCATGCGCGGAGCCAACTCCCACTTCTCTTCCGGGTACTGCTGCGTCACCTTGTGGGGGTCCACCATGTGCTTGAGCGTGACTCCCATTCCCTTGAGGGCGGCCCGCACGTAGGAGCCCTTCCCCTCGGGCCGCGTCATGACCTTCACTTCCCCCGGCATGCTATCGACCTCCCTCCGGCGCAACCTCGCCGGTCTCCTCCGGGGCCGCCCCCTCGCCGGACACCACGGCGAGCGCGGCCTCCCTGACTCGCCGTCTCGCCTCCATGTGCCCTCGGCGCGCCTCGCGCTCGGCCCGCTGGCCGGCACCTCGCAGCAGGCGGCCCCGGTCGAACCCGATGAAGAGCAAGCCCGCGAGCACCACGTTGACGCCGGTGAGCACGCCCGCGTACGTCCACCCGTACTCCACTCCGGACCGGTCGAGGGTGTAGACGGCGAGAGCGATCACGAGGATGTATATGGTCACGAACTCGAGGATGAACTTCCAGCCCAGGTCCATCAGCTGGTCGTATCGGAAACGCGGGAGTGTCCAGCGGATCCACATGAAGAGGCCGAGGACCAGACTGGCCTTTACGCTGAACGCCACGAGGGTGAGCAGCGTTTTCCACCAGCTCGGATCGCCCGCCAGCGTCCCATCCGACAGCACACGGATGTTGTCGCCCTGCCAGAACGGGATGTCCCATCCGCCCAGGAAGAAGACGGTGATGAGGGCGGCCGTCGTCAGCAGGTGCGCGTACTCACCCAGGAAGAAGGCGGCGAACTTCATCGACGAGTACTCGGTGTGGTATCCCCCCACGAGCTCGCCCTCGGCCTCCGGGAGGTCGAACGGCAGCCGGTTTGTCTCGGCGAGGCTCGTCACGACGACGAAAAAGGCACCCAGCAGGAGGGGAAGCAGGAGCCACGTGCCGAGCGTCGCGGAGTCGCCCGGATAGTGCTGCTGCAGCGTCACCATGGCGGGCACACGGACGTCGCCCGCTAGCAGAATGATCGGCACGAGGCTGAGCGATAGACCCACCTCGTAGCTGATCATCTGGGCGGAGCCGCGCAGCCCGCCGAGGAAGGAGTACTTGCTGCCCGAGGACCAGCCGGCCATCACCACGCCGTATACGCCCAGCGAGGCGATGGCCAGGATATACAAGATGCCGATCGGGACGTCCGCCACGATCATCGGCACGAACCCCCAGCGCGTCGGCAACGGCGAGCCGAAAGGGATGACCGCGAAGAGCACGGTTGCCGGAATCATCGCCAGGGCCGGCGCGAGGAGAAAGAAGGCGTGGTTGGCCGCCGCGGGCCAGGTCTCCTCCTTGAGCAGGTTCTTCAGCCCGTCGGCGACGGGCTGAAGAAGCCCGATGGGCCCCACCCGGTTCGGGCCGCTCCGATCCTGGACGAAGGCGGCGAGCCGTCGTTCCACGTATGTGGCCAGAGCGACGCACACCATCAGGAGCGTGAAGAAGACGATCGCCTTGAGTGCCGTGGCAAGTACGAAGGCCCCTCCGCCGATCTCTCTCATGCGCCTTCCACGGGCGCTTGGGCCTGCAGCACTGCGGCTTCGGTCGATCCGAGGCGAGCGCCCTTGAGGCCGACGGACGCCCACTCGAGACCTGCCATCGCAGGAGTGTCCCCGACCATGACCTGAAACGCTTCGCTGGCGAGGGTGGGAGCGGCCGCGCCACCATCGCCGTCGTCCTCCAGCAGCGACACGAGCCGTGCGAGCACCAGCCAGGCGGGCCGCGCGAGGCCGGCGGGCTGCAGCGCCTGGTGGAACCGCTGCACTCGGCCCTCGAAGTTCGTGAAGGTGCCCTCCATCTCCGCGAACGTCGTCACCGGAAGGATCGCGTGCGCGTTACGGGCGGCGGATGAGAGCCGGTTCCCCACGTAGAGAAAGAAGGATGCCTGCCTTCCCCACTCTTCGGGCAGCTCGGCCAGCGGATCCTCCAGCACCGCGACGGCGTCGCCTTCGGGATCGCTGCGGGCGCTCCCGTCGAACCGCTCGAACCCGTGCAGCTCGGCACCGCTGGCGTTCGGCGCCCGGTCGGCCCGCAGCTGCAGCTTGGGGAAGCCCGAGAGGATGGCCTCTTCGCCCCTTTCCACTCGGAAGGTCCCGCCGGCGATGCCGATCCGGTCCAGTAGCCTGCGGAAATAGAAGAGGCTTTCGTTGGCCGCGTGGGGCGACACGATGGCCATCCCGCTCGGCACCTCCCGCAACCGCTCGGCCACCCACGTCAGCGCATCGCCCCATCCCGTGGGCACGAGCTTGCCGTTGCGCCGGAGCAGGGGCGCCTCCGGGCGAAGCCCGCGGTTGGACATGATGAGGTGCTTTCGGCCATGGTCGCACATCCAGTAGGAGTTGACCTCCGAATTGTGACGGGGCTTCAACCGGACGATCTGGTTCTCCTTGGTGTCGATCGTGACGTTGCAGCCCGTGGAACAGCCTGGGCACACGCTGGCCGTTTGGTCCAGGTCCCAGAAACGGGCCTTGAACAGGAAGTCCTCGTGGACCAGGGCGCCGACCGGACACACGTCGACGATGTTGCCCCGGAACGGGTTGTCAAGAACCCGTCCTGGGAAGGTGTCGATGTAGGCCCGGTATCCCCGCTGTGCGACGATCAGGGCATCGTCCTCCGCGACTTCGCGCATGAAGCGGACGCACCGGGTGCATATGATGCACCGGTCAGCGAAGTAGAGAATGTCATCGGCGATGCGATCCCGCCCCATCACCAGCTTCTCTTCGTTGAGGCGGCTCGCCAGCTGGTGCGTCTCGAAGGCGTAGTCCTGGAGCATGCACTGCCCGGCCGCATCGCAGATCGGGCAGTCGAGCGGGTGGTTGACCAGCAGGAGCTCGATCACCGATCGACGCGCCGAGCGGGCTTCCTCGCTCGCCGTGTGGACCACCATGCCCTCCTGAACGCTCATCTTGCACGAGGGCTGCAGCTTGGGTTGCCCTTCGATTTCCACGAGACACACGCGGCACTGAGCGGGCCGCGTCGGGATGCCCGGGTGGTAGCAGTAGCGCGGCACGAGCACCCCCACCGCCTCTGCGGCCTCGATGACGCTCGTGTCCGGCGGAACGGAGATCTCGGTTCCGTCGATCTTGAGGCTGACCAGCTCGGCGGTCTTCACGTTGCGGTACACGCGTCCTGCTGAATGTGGCTCTCGTACTCGTCGCGGAACTTGTCCAGCGAGGAACGGAGCGGAAAGACGACGCTGTCCGCAAGCACGCAGATCGTGCGGCCGGTGAGCTGCTCGCAGAGGTCGTACAAGGTGTCGATGTCCTTCATCGCTCCGTCGCCGTCCTCGATCCGGCGGAGGATCTTGGCGATCCACTCCGTGCCCTCGCGGCACTGCACGCACTGTCCACACGACTCGTGGGCGTAGAACTGAGCGATCCGCCGCATGGCGGAGAGCAGGCAGGTGCTCTCATCCATCACGATCGGTGAGGCCGTGCCAAGCGCGCTGCCGGCCGCCTGCATCCCCTCGTACGTCGTTTCGCAATCCAGCTCGTCAGCCGTGAGAAGAGCCGTCGAGGAACCGCCCGGGATCACCGCTCGCACGCGCCTTCCATCCGGCGCGCCCCCGCAGACATCGTAGATGATCTCGCTGAGCGGCACACCGAGCTCGAGCTCGTAGTTGCCGGGCTTGACCAGGTGGCCGGAGCAGCACCACAGCTTCGTCCCCGAGCTCTTGTCGCTGCCCCACTGCCGGTACCAGGCGGACCCGTTGGCCACGATCCCGGGCACGCTGGCGAGCGTCTCCACGTTGTTGACGGTGGTCGGAGCTCCGAAGATGCCGCGTGCGGCCGGGAACGGCGGCTTCATCCACGGCTCCGCCCGCCCCCCCATCAGCCAGGACATGAGCCCCGTCTCCTCGCCGGCGATGTAGGCCCCGGCCCCGAGGTGGACGGTGATGTCGCAACTCCACCCACTACCCAGCACGCTCCTCCCGATATAGCCCGCTTCGTACGCCTCGACGACCGCCTGATTGAGGACTCGAACGACCGGAAAGAACTCGCCGCGGATGTAGATATAGACGTGCTCGGCGCGGATGGCTCGGGCGGCGATCAGGCAGCCCTCGATCATCAGGTGGGGCGTCCATCGCATGATCTCGCGGTCCTTGAACGCGCCGGGCTCGCTCTCATCCGCGTTGCAGCACAGATAGTGCTCCCGGCCGTTCTCCTTCGGCATGAAGCCCCACTTCATTCCCGTCGGGAAGCCGGCCCCGCCTCGCCCGCGCAGACCGGATTCCTTCACGATCTCGGTGATCTCGTCGGGCTTCATTTCGAGCGCCATTCCGAGCGCCTCGTATCCTCCGCGCTCCAGCCACCCGTCGAGGGTGCGCGCTTCCGGCTCGCCCATGTAACGGGAGAGCAGTGTCGTCGTCTCGCGATCGTCTCGGTACGGGTAGGCCACGCTCCCTCAGCTCCCGTTCCCGTCCAGGCCCGCCAGGATCTGCGGTACCCGTTCCGGCGTCACGTTCTCGTGGTACTCGTCGTTGATCTGCACGGCTGTCGCGAAGCCGCACGCACCGAGACACTCGGCCTCGATGACCGTGTGACGACCATCCTCCGAGGTCTCGCCGGGACGTGTGCCCGTCTCCTCGAGGAAGCGCTCCAGGACGCGCTGAGCGCCGTTCAGGTGGCACGAGATGTTCGTGCATACCTGGATGAAGTGCCGCCCGGTCGGGTGCTTGTTGTACATGGTGTAGAAGGACGCCACCGACCAGACGTAGGCGGGCGTGAGCTCGAGCCTCTCGGCGATGCTCTCCATGTCCTGCGTCGACACCCATCCATGCAGCTCGTTGGCGTAACCGAGGAGCGGAAGCAGAGCCGCTCGCTTGGTCGGATAGCGACTGAGAACCGCCTGCAGCCGCTCCTGGCCCTCGGCGCTCTCGAAGAGGGGCGCTTCGGGATCACGCTCGGCGAGCTGGAAGGGCTGGGCGCCAGCCACGGAGGGATGGATGCGCCGGCTCATCGGTCGATCTCACCCAGCACGATATCCAGGCTGGCATTCACAGCGAGAACGTCCGCCACTAGGCCGCCCTCCACCAGCAGCGGGAGGGCCGCGAGGTTGATGAAGCACGGTCCCCGGAAGCGGCAGCGAACCGGCTTCGTCCCGCCGTCGGACACGAGTCCGAACCCGAGCTCTCCCTTGGAGCTCTCGATCGAGTACCACACCTCGCCCGGCGGGACCGTGAGCCCTTCCATGACAAGCTTGAAGTGCGCGATCATCGCGTCGATCGACCCCATCGCCTCGCTCTTCGGCGGCAGGATGATCGAGGGGTCGTCGATGTTGATCGGACCATCCGGCAGCATGGCCAGCACCTGCTGCAGAATCCGGATGCTCTGCCGCATCTCCTCGAATCGCACCAGGTACCGATCGTAGCTATCGCCGTGCTCCCCGACGGGGACGTCGAACTCGTACTCGTCGTAGCCGAGATACGGTCGGGCCTTTCGCACGTCGTACGGGACACCGCTGGCCCGGAGGTTGGGGCCGGTGAGCCCGAAGCTCACCGCGTCCTCGGGACCGATCACCCCGATGTCCTGCTGCCGCGCGATCCAGATCGCGTTCCGAGTGAGCAGGCGGTCCACCTCGTAGAGCGTGTGCGGGAACGTTTCGACGAAGTACCGGACGGCCTCCACCCAACCGACTGGCAGATCCGCGAGCATGCCACCCACCCGTGTGACCGAGGTTGTCAGGCGCGCGCCGCAGTAGGCCTCGTGCAGGTTGTAGATGCGCTCGCGCTCCTCGAACGTATAGAGGAATACGGAGAAGGCTCCGAGGTCGATGGCGGTGGTTCCGAGCCACAGCAGGTGGCCCAGGATGCGGTTCAGCTCGCTGAGAAGCACCCGGACGGCTCGGCAGCGTGGGGTGATCTCGATTCCCAGCAGGCTTTCTACGGCCAGCGCGTAACCGATGTTGTAGAGCATCGGCGAGAGGTAGTCCATCCGGTCCGTGTACGGGACGATCTGGTTCCACTCCCGGTACTCGCACGTCTTCTCGAAGCCCGTGTGCAGGTAGCCGATGTGTGGAATGCAGCGGATGATCCGCTCGCCGTCCAGCTCCAGGACCAGCCGCAGAACGCCGTGCGTGGCGGGGTGCTGTGGGCCGAGGTTGAGGAGCATACGCTCCCCCTCCAGGTGATCGACCCGCCCGGCCACCTGTTCGGGCCGCCGGTCCGGCGGGACGTCGCGGAGCTCGCTGCCCGGGAGGACGCCAGCCATCTCCAGCTCTTCCCGCGAGTACAGATCTTCCAGATCCCGGGAGAGCGCCCGGCGCGTCTGCTCGGCTCGGCTAAAGCGGCCCCGCAGCGGGAAGTCCTTCCGCAGCGGGAAGCCCTCCTCGTAGTTCTCGGGCATGAGGATGCGTCGGAGGTCGGCGTGCCCACGGAAAGTCACTCCGAACATGTCGTACGCCTCCCGCTCCATCCAGTCGGCCGAATCCCACAAGGGCGTGACGCTGGCGATCTCGAGGTCGTCCAGCGGAAGCTCGGCCTCCAGGCGAAGCTGCCGTCCGTGACGCATCGACCAGAGCTGGTACCACAGACGGAGCGGGCTCCCACCTCCCAGGTCAACGGCCGTCAGGTCGGCGAGGAAGTCGTATGCCTGCCCGGCGTCCTCCTTCAGGTAGCGCAGGATGTCGAAAGCCCGCGTCGGATCGACGCTCACGACGGGAACGCCGATCGCGTCCGATCCAACACCGCGCACGGCATCGCCGAATTCGGCATGTAGAGCGCCGACCGAGGGATCGCCCTCGGGGCCTCCGCTTGCCTGCCGCGCCCCGATGACGAGCGGCGGTGAAGCGCCCGCGCTGATCGCTTCTGTCATTCTTGAGGTGTCAGGAGTGTTCGAGGAGACGTTCAAGACGATCGGCCGGTCTCGCTACGGCGGACGTGCCGGCCAGCCCGCTGCCGCGGTTCTGCTTGGTGGAGTTGCCGAAGGGTTGGGCGACGAGTTCGATCACCTCCGGCGGAAGGTTCGGTCGACCGACGGCATCCGATGGCTCCGCCCGGGACGTCGGGTTGCTGAGCGTCTCTCCCTTGATCTTCTCCTGGATCATCATGAGCCCGTAAATGAGCCCTTCGGGCCGTGGAGGGCAGCCGGGCACGTAGACGTCGACTGGAATGATCGTGTCGATCCCCTGGACGATGGTGTAGTTGTCGAACATGCCACCCGAGCTCGCGCACGCCCCCATCGAGATGCACCATTTCGGCTGGGGCATCTGATCCCAAATCTTCCGCAGGACGGGGGCCAGCTTGTAGCTGACGCGACCCGCCACGATCATGAGATCGGCCTGGCGCGGGCTGAACGACATGCGCTCCATGCCGAAGCGCGCGATGTCGTACTTTGAAGCTGCCGAGGCCATCATCTCGATCGCGCAGCACGCGGTCCCGAACGGCATCGGCCACAGCGAGTTGCGGCGCGCCCAGTTGACCACGTAGTCCACCTTCGTGGTGAGCCAGCTCCTCGGCACTCCGGTGTCGAGCCGCTCGCTGCCGGCGATCGGGAGCGACGTTCGAGACTCAGGCATGTGGGGCCGCTCTCGTCGGGCTCAGTCCCACTCGAGGGCCCCTTTCTTCCAGGCGTATGTGAGGCCGACGCCGAGCACGCCGAGGAACATCACCATGGCGAGGAATCCGCCGAGGGGAAGGCTTCGGAACACGACCGCCCAGGGGAGGAGGAAGATCGTCTCGATATCGAAGACGATGAACAGCATCGCGACGATGTAGAAGCTGACCGAAATGCGTTGCCTCGTGCCGCCGAGCGGCGGCATTCCGGACTCGTACGCGCCGCTCTTGGCGGTGGTCGAGCGCGTCGACCCCACAAGATGGGTGAGCCCTACTATGACGACGGCGTTGAGGATGCCCACAACGCCGACAAACACGATCCCGAGATAGGAGTCCGTCATGCGGCCGCGGTCGGGGGAAGCGAGCCCTTGTGAAAACCTTCACTTGACAGCGGCGATAATAGCCGACCTCGGATGGGGCCGTCAAGCAAGGCCGAAGCCCCTTCGCGAGCCCTCGCTCGACCCACCGAAAACGCCCCGTCTGGCTCCGGACCAGCCGTCCTCTTTCTGCATGACGTGAGCGCGAACCGGCGGAACTGGGAAGGCGTCGTCCGCCGGATCGAGGGCCGGTTCACCGCGCTCGTGCCCGACGTTCCCGGACACGGCGACTCGGAGGCGCCGGCGGCCGGAGGCCACCGGATCGCGGTCTACGCGCTCTCGCGCTTTCGCAAACCGATCGCCCGGTATATCCTCGAGCGCCGCATGCCGTCGCACCGAGTCCCGGCTCTCGTTCTCGCGGGCGCACGAGACCGTCGCACGGGCATGCGGGAAACCGCCCGGTTGGCGCGGTCGGGGCGGCGTACGTGGTGGCGGCCGGAGTGGGCCACTCAACCCCGGAGGAATGACCGGGCCTGGTGTCCGATGCGGTTAATGAAGTAGCTGGGGCGCTGGAGCTCCCCCCTACGCGATGCCCGACGGAGGGTTTGTTCAGTCATGAGCATCAAGAGCGATCGCTGGATCCGTGAGATGGCCAGAGGGCACGGAATGATCGAGCCGTTCGAGGAGAAGCAGGTCCGGAAGGGTGTTATCTCCTTCGGCTTGAGCAGCTACGGCTACGACATGCGCGTCGCGAATGAATTCCGGATCTTCCATAACGCCCTCGCCCCGGTGGTGGACCCGAAGGCGTTCGACGATCGGTCCTTCGTGGAGTACGAGGGTGATATCTGCCTCATCCCGCCCAACTCCTTCGTCCTTGCGAGCTCCGTGGAGTACTTCCGGATTCCACGGAATGTCCTGACCCTCTGTGTCGGGAAGAGCACGTACGCCCGGTGCGGCATCATCACGAACGTCACGCCCTTCGAGCCGGAGTGGGAGGGCTACGTTACGCTCGAGATCAGCAACACGACTCCCCTCCCGGCCCGCATATACGCGAACGAGGGGATCGCACAGGTCCTCTTCTTCGAGTCGGACGAGGTCTGCGAGGTGAGCTACCGGGACAAGAAGGGAAAGTACCAGGGCCAAACCGGCGTCACGACGCCCCGCCTCTGATCGGGATGCGGGCGCACCAGGGTTTTCCAGCGACCTGCTAAGGCCCTTACGTTGTCCTGGATTTGGCGGCATGTTACTCGCAGGGCTTCACGGCCGGTG
>DAOVWI010000255.1 GCA_030636765.1 Gemmatimonadales bacterium | reverse complement strand
GTTTCTCGTAGCGACGCTCTTCGCCTGGCGCCTGCGGGGTTCCCTGGCGATCGGGGCGCTGATCTCGTCGAAGGTCAATCAGTGGACGCTGCTGGTGGGCGCGATCCCGATCGCGTTCTCCGCCTCGAGTGGGGCGCTGGCCGGCCTTCCCACGATCGCCGGCACCTGGATTGGAGGTTTCTCCTACTCGCCGATCGCCGCGACGCTGTTCCTGGCGGTCGGCGCCGGCGCGATCCTCGAGGTGGTTCTGGAGATCGGAGGGATGATGCGTCGCGAGGATCCGGGCGGTCTCTTCCAGCCGCTCAACGCGGCCGGTCTCGCGGTGGGCCTCCTGGTCATGTACGGGACGGCCCTGCTGGTCGTGGCGTGACTACGTGCTAGACGAAAAGGGTGGCCAGCCAGTCCGCGACTTGCTGTAGCGTCCGCTCGTCTTCCGCCGTGAACGCGTCCGCCCGATCGCTGTCCAGATCGATCTGGCCGAAGATCCTCTCCGACGCCCGGTCCTGGATCAGGATCACGAGCTCGGAGCGCGTCTCCAGGCTACAGGCCAGGTAGTTCTCGATGGCGCGGACGTCCGGAACGTTCATGTCTCGTCCCTCCGCGATCGCGGCGCCGCAAACGCCCACGCCAACCGGAATCTCCGCGTGCTCGGTCGGGCGGCCCACGTAGCTGTGCAGAACGAGCGTATCTTCCTCCAGGAGATAGATGCCGACCCAATCGTAGCGGGGGTCGGCCGCCTCGATCCGCCGAACGGTCGTCCGCAGGAGGCCGTCCCGAGTCGCGCCGTCCGCTCTCGCTCTCTCGAGCTCGGCAAGGAGGGCTCCTTTGCTCATGAGCGGACTCTCATCAGATATCGATGACCCTCCCGCGCTCGGAACCGCCCTTACCCGGTGCGGACGCTTGCGGGTCGGAGGGCGCCCGGGAGCCGAGGCTCGCGTCTCCCGTCCAGATCCGGACATCCCCTGCCTGAATCCGCGACGCCAGGCGTTTCTGCACGCGGCGGATCATCCCGGTTCGCACGGGCCGAATCAACATCAGGAGCCCGAAGGCATCGGTGAAGATCCCGGGCGTCACGAGAAGCACGCCTGAGACGACCACGAGCAGGCCGTGAAGCAGCTCATTGGCCGGAAGACGGCCGGATGCGAGCTCCCGCTGCACGGCGATCCAGCTGCGCAGCCCCTCCCGGCGGGCGAGCCAGGCTCCCACTGCGCCCGTTCCAAGAACGAGGAGGATGGTCGGCCCCGCGCCGATGAGCCCGCCGATCCGGATGAGGAGGTACAGCTCGACCAGCGGGACCAGCGTGAAGAGGAGAAGAAGTCGAAAGAACAAGGCGTACCCCGGAAGACGGACCCGTCAGAACCCCATCATCGACCGGACCGTCGGGTCGATGCGGTCGGCCGTCCAGAACGGCTTCCACACCAGGTTCACGCTCGCGGCATCCACTCCGGAGACGGACTCCGCGGCCGCCTTCGCCCCCTCCATGATCTGGCTTCCGGCCGGGCAACCGGGGCTCGTGAGCGTCATCGTCACGGTCACGGAGCTCCCGTCCTGCTCCACGTCGTAGATGAGGCCCAGGTCCACGATGTTCAGCCCGAGCTCGGGATCCTTTACCGTCCGAAGCGCCTGACGCACGAGATCCGGTATGTCGGCCACTCCCGGCGTGTCGGCCGCTCCCGGTGTGTCGGCCGCTCCCGGTGTCTCCTTCATGTCGCTCAACACTCTGCCTCCGTTGGGGTCCAAGGTGCGTTGCCCTACCCTCCCGTCCCGTCCGAGGTTCAGCCTACCACTTTCTCCAGCTCGCCCTCCCTTTCCTCGAGCTCCTCGGCCGCTTCGGCGAGCGTGGGCTTCCTGCCCAAGAGCTCCCGGCAGGATTCCAACC
>DAOVWI010000234.1 GCA_030636765.1 Gemmatimonadales bacterium | reverse complement strand
GGTGAGCCTGAGATCGATGGGCGCAGCGACATCTACTCGTTGGGCTGTGTTCTTTACGAGATGCTAGCGGGCGAGCCACCCTTCACGGGAAACACGCCCCTGGAGATGATAGCGCGCAGCCTGCGCGAGGAGGCTGCGCCGCTGGGAAGCAAGGTCGAGGGAGTCCCGCCCCCTGTCGAGGCGGCTGTGCATCGGGCCCTCTCGAAATCCCCCGAGGACCGGTATTCCACGGCCACGGAGTTCGGCAGCGCGCTCGCGACCGGAGCCGACCCCGAAGAGCTGCGCACCACGCCCTCCGGGCGGCAGCGAATGGTCGCCGGGGTCTTCCTCGCCCTGGCCTTCGTACTCGCCCTCGCCCTCGCGTGGCGCTTCGTGGGCGAACCCGGCAAGGAGGCCGACGGTCCGGCGAGCATCGTCTCGGACATCGCGGTGCTTCCCTGCAGCGCCGCCATGCCGGCGGACAGCGGCGCCGCCAGCGCGATCGCTCGGATCACGGCCCTCAACCTCGAGGGCATCCGCAACCTGAGGGAGGTACCGGTCCATACCGGCCTCCGGTGGTGGGACGCCCACCGCGAGGCCCCGGACCGGTGGAGCCAGGCCGCCGGCGCGCTCGGCGCCGAGCACGTGCTTCGGTGCACGCTCGTGCGCACGTCCCCGAATCGATTCGAGGCCCGCTTCGAGCTGGTCGACCGGTCGGGAAGCGTGCAGCACGCCTCGGTGGTCGGTGGGCCCGCGACGAGCCCGCCCGTGGGCCTTGCCGACTCTCTCACACTGGCGATCGTCCGCGCGCTGCGGCCGGCCGTCGTGCTGTCGGACCTCGGGTATAGGGCACTCTCGGGGCACCACGTCGCGGCGATCCGGTCTTTGCTCGCAGGAGAGGCGGCGTTCCAGCGGGGTGCTTGGGCGTTGGCGCAACGACACTACACGGATGCGCTGAGTATCGACTCGAGCTTCGTTCTGGCTCGGTGGCGACTCGCCGACGTCCGCCGCTGGACGATCACGGCATCCCCCGCCGATTTCCGAGGCCTGGACTCGGCAGCCGCGACGCAGCTCGGGCAAGTGGACCGGCTGCTTCTGCAGACTCGGCTGATGGGCCACAGCCGACAGCAGCTGAAAGCCTACGAGGCGATAGCCCGGGAGTACCCTCGCGATGCCTACGCCACGCTCATCTACGGGGACGAGCTGTTCCATCGAGGGCCGCTCTGGGGGATCCCGCTGGACAGTGCCCGAACGGTTCTGCAACGCGCAGCCCGAATCGACACGTTTCTGGTACCGGCATTCGACCACCTGGTCCAGGCGGACATCCAGCTTGCCGACAGCGCCAGCGCTCGTGACGCCCTGGAACATCTCTTCAGCTTGTCGGCGATTCCGCCGGAGGTGGACGTCTATCTACCAGCTCTATGGGAGCAGGCGTACCTGGAGCGCTTCGAGCCGGAGGCGGCAGCAGCCAGACGCTCCGAGGTACTTCGGGTGGCTACTCCGCCGGACCGGCAGACCACCGCGCTGGCGGCGCGTCGGGGCCTGTCGCTCGACCTCGCCGTAACCGAAGAGGCCCTCGGCACCATGCTCGCAGAGGCCGAAGAGAGTGATCCAAGCGAGAGGGTCACCGGTCGGGTGGCGCAGGGGCTCGCGGCGTTCGCGATGGGCCGGCCGCAGGAGGCGCTCTCCCGCTTCGATGCCGCGGCGACGATCGGCGACGAAGAGTCGAGGTTCCAGGCCGCCCAGTGGCGGATCCTGCCCGATGCCCTTGGTCTCGGAGGCACCAAGGAAGCGCAACGGATGGCGGGCAGGAACGCCCTGGAAGCAGTCGCCACCGCCGGATCGGCCGCCGACCCCGGTCGGGCCATCCGGGCGGCGTGGACGCTCGGCCTTTCGGAACTGCGGGCGGGAGACACCCTCGCCGCTCGACGCCGGGCCGATCGTGTTCGAGACCTGGGCGGCCAGACCGGCTATGCCGGGATGGCCACGCTCCTCGACGCGGCGCTCGAAGCCTCGACCGGACGTTACGATGCGGCACTCGCCGCCAGCGCTCCCCTCCTGGCGTACGATTCTTTGGGCAAGGTGAAGCGGCCGTTCGCTCGCTCCGCGGTCCACCTGCTGCGGGCTGAATGGCACGAGCGGATCGGCGACCTTCCCGGCGCCGCCAGCGAGCTCGTGTGGCACGAGAACGAAGATCTGGAAGGTCTGCCGGGCGGCCCCGCTCAGGCGGCCGAGGTGGATTGGGCGCTCGGCACGTACGCCCGACTCCGGCGCGCTCGGCTCGCCCTCACCATGGACGACCTGGAGAGCGCCTGCCGTCACGCCTCCGACGTGACCCGCTCCTGGAATCGGCCAGAGCCCGCGCTGGAGCCTTTGGCGCAGGAAGCGCGCCGGCTTCGAGACGAGGCCTGCGGCACTTGATCTACTGCAAGACCCTCGGCGCCGCAGAGCTGAGGGTGGATGGCTCTCCCGCTCCGCGTGAGCTCCTCTGGCGCAAGAACCTCGCTCTCCTCGTCTACCTCGCTCGTTCTCCGCGTCGGCGCCGGACACGCGAACATCTCCG
>DAOVWI010000093.1 GCA_030636765.1 Gemmatimonadales bacterium | reverse complement strand
GGAGGACCCGTCCGCTCCCCGTCCGGATCTCCTCGGGGATGTCCTCCGGCCGGATGACCGAACCCGGCGCGAGCACGACCATCGACTCGACCAGGTTCCGGAGCTCCCGGATGTTGCCGGGCCAGCTGTAGCGCAGGAGGATCTGCATGGCATCCGGCGTCAGTCCCTTGAACTCGCGGTCGTGCTGGCGGCTGACCTCCTGGATGAAGTGACGCACGAGCACGGGGATGTCCTCCGGGCGTTCCCGGAGAGACGGGAGCGCGATCTCGAGCACATTCACACGATAGTAGAGGTCGCGCCGGAAGAGGCCGGTTTGCACCGCCTCGTGCAGATCCTGGTTCGTAGCCGTCACGACGCGCACGTTCACCTGGATCTCGGAGCTTCCACCCACCCTCATGAAGCGGCGAGACTCCAGCACCCGCAGCAGCCGCGTCTGCGTGGCCGGCGGTATCTCGGCGATCTCGTCGAGCAGCAGCGTGCCGCCGTCGGCCAGCTCGAACATGCCCCTGCGCAGAGATGTCGCGCCCGTGAACGCCCCCTTCTCATGGCCGAACAGCTCCGACTCGAGCAGCGACTCGGGTAGCGCGGCGCAGTTGACCGCGATGAACGCCTTCGCGCGGCGAGGCGAGAAGCGGTGGATCCCCCGGGCGACAAGCTCCTTCCCGGTCCCGCTCTCGCCGGTCAGCAGCACGGTGGATGGGACCGGAGCGATCAGGTGGATCTTCTCCAGAACGGCCCGGATCGCTTCGGTGCGGCCGACGATACCGGTCTCCAGCTGGAGGCGGAAGCGGTCGAGCTCCTGGGCGAGCACGACCTGCACCTCTTCAGCCGTAGGAGACGGCGGCAGGCAGGCGTCTACCTTGAGATCCGCCCGGAGCCGTGCGCAGCCCTCGTCGGGTCCCTGCAGAGCGACAATCGGCGGGCGCAGGATCCGCGCGTCGAGAAGCAAGCGCATGCTCTCCGCAGGCGGGCTCATCGGGTCGCCGGTCAGAAAGAGTGCGACCTCCTCCTCGGCACGGTCTTCGATCTCGCGCGCCGCCTCGACCATCAGGATCTCATGTCCGTCGGCGAGCACGGCGTCGCGGATCGCCACCGCCGCCTCCAGATTCGCCGTATCGATGAAGACGAGTGCCACCTGTGTCCTCTTGCCCTCCCTTCAGCCTTTGGGGCCGTCGGGGCCGTGACACGGTTGGCCCCGCAGCAGCTCTATCGCGTGGACCACAAGCCCAGAAAGCACGGCCAGCCCGTCCGTCACGCCCGATGGACTGCCGGGCAGGTTCACGATGAGGACCTGACCGCGGATCCCGGCCAGGCCCCGGCTGAGCGCTGCGTAGGGCGTCTTCTTCACCCCCACCGCGCGGATCCACTCGGAGATCCCGGGCGCCCCGCGCTCGAGCACCCGCCGGGTAGCCTCCGGCGTGACGTCGCGCTCCGTGAACCCCGTACCGCCTGTGGTGAGCACGAGATCCACCATGCCCCCGTCCGCCCATTCCCGAAGAGTGTCTGCAATGACCTCCGACTCATCGGGCACAACGGCTCGGGCAGCCACATCGAAGCCCGACTCGTCGCTCCACCGCCGGATCCGGTCGCCCGATTCGTCGTCGCGCCAGCCGGCGCTCACGCCATCCGAGATCGTGAGGATCCCTACCCGCACGGGCTTGCTCACCGCCGAAGCGATCCTTCCGTGTAGAACGGCGTCCGGGCCACCTCGCCCTGTACCTCCCGCCCGCGGATCACGATCCGCACGGGAGATCCCGGCTCCGCCGCCCGCGGCAGGTACGCCGTGGCGATGCCGTAGCCCAGCGTCGGGCTCACCGTCCCGCTCCGCACAGGGCCGATGACCTGCTGGTCGAACACGACCTCGTGACCCGGCCTGGGAAACCCGCGCTCCGTGAGCCGGATACCGCTCAGCCTCCTCTGCACGCCCTCCGCCTTCTGGCGCTCCAGCGCGCCGCGCCCCACGAACTCGCCCTTGTCCAGCCTCACCAACCAGCCGAGGCGAGCCTCCAGAGGCGTTGTGCCCTCATCGATGTCGCTGCCGTAGAGTGCGTAGCCCATCTCGAGGCGAAGCGTGTCACGCGCTCCGAGTCCGGCCGGCGTCACCGCGATCTCACTCTCCAACAAGGCTCTCCACACGGGCGGTCCGTCTCCCGCCTCGACGTACAGCTCGAACCCGTCCTCGCCCGTGTAGCCCGTACGACTAATCACGGCGGGCACACCGGCGACCTCCGCTTGGGCGAAATGATAGAAGCCGATCCGGTCCAGGTCAGCGCCGGTGAGCGGCGCCAGCACGTCGCGAGCCAGCGGGCCCTGCAGCGCCAGGAGCGCGATCCCGTCGCTCTCGTCGTACAACTCGGCCTCGAAGTCGCCGGCGAACCGCGTTATGTGCGCCCAGTCCTTCTCGATATTGGCCGCGTTCACGACGAGGCGGTATTCGCCCTCGCCCATCCGGTATACGACCAGGTCGTCCACGATCCCGCCGTCCTCCCGGCACATGGCGCTGTACTGGGCCTGACCGATCTTCAGCCGTGCGGGATCGTTGGTCGTGACGTAGGAGACGAGATCGAGGGCCTGAGGTCCGGTGACCGAGAACTCTCCCATGTGCGAGACATCGAACAACCCGGCCGCATCGCGCACTGCCTGGTGCTCCGCCCGGATACCGGTGGGATACTGCACGGGCATCGCGAAGCCGCCGAACGGCACGAGCCTGGCGTTCAGGCGAACGTGCTCCTCGTGGAGCGGTGTGGTTCTTAGCTCGGGAGGTGGATCGGCCATCGGCGTTTTCGTTCCCTCGGGGGTCGCCTCCCTAGTGGTCCGCGGCGCTGTCGGTCTCCAGAGCGTCGGTCATGAGGGCGAGCAACAGCGCCTTCTGGAGGTGGAGCCGGTTCTCCGCCTCGTCCCAGACTCGCGATCGCGGGCCATCCATCACGTCGCTTGTCACCTCCTCGCCCCTGTGGGCAGGGAGACAGTGGAGGAAGATCCCGTCGTGCGAGAGGGCCATGAGCTCGGCATCCACACGGTAGCCCCGAAACGCCTCGCGTCGCTCCTCGGCCTCCGACTCCTGGCCCATCGAGGCCCACACGTCGGTCGCCACAACGTGGGCGTCCGTTACGGCTTCGGCCGGATCTCTCGTCAATGTAACGGCCGTCTCCGCCGACGCTCGAGCCAGGTCATCCGGGTGGGGGTCGTAGCCTTCCGGACAGGCCAGACGAAGCTCGAAACCGAGCCGACCGGCCGCGTTCAGCCACGAATTCGCCATGTTGTTTCCGTCCCCAATCCAGGCCACGACCAGAGCGTCGAGCGTCCCTCGCTCCTCCCGCGCGGTCATCAGGTCCGCCATCACCTGACAGGGGTGGTAGCGGTCGGTGAGTCCGTTGATCACCGGAAGCGAGCCGTATGCCGCAAACTCCTCGACGTCGCTCTGATCGAAGGTGCGGATCATCACCGCATCGAGGTAGCGGGAAAGCACCCGTGCCGTATCCGGGATCGTTTCACCCCTCCCGAGCTGGATATCCCGCGAGGAGAGAAAGAGGGCGTGGCCTCCCAGCTCGTACATCCCGACTTCGAAGGAAACCCGTGTCCGGGTCGAGCTCTTGGCGAACACCATTCCCAGTGTCCGGCCGGCCAGTGGACGCCCCGTGCCGGCCCGTCCCGCCTTCACGTCATCGGCGAGGTCGAGCAACCGCTCCAGCGAGCTCGCCCGCCATCCGGCAATCGAGAGGAAGTGCGATTCGCGCCTCCCCGACGTCTCTCGCTCCGCGCTCGAGTCGGGTGGCACGCTACAGTATGTATCGGCGTAGATCTTCGTCCTCGGCGATCTCGGCCAGCCGCTCTCGCACGAAGGCATCGTCGATCGTCATCTTCTCGCCCCCCGAGTCGGGAAGATCGAACATCACGTCCTCGAGCAGCGTGGTGAGCACGGTCTGGAGCCGGCGCGCTCCGATGTTCTCCGTCCGTTGGTTGACGTCAAACGCGATCCGGGCAAGCTCCCGGATCGCCTCCTCCGTGAACTCCAGATCCATCCCCTCGGTCGCCACGAGGGCGCGATACTGTATGAGGAGCGCGTTCTCCGGCTCGCATAGGATCCTGACGAAGTCGTCCTCGTTGAGGCTGCGCAGCTCCACTCGAATCGGAAACCGCCCCTGAAGCTCCGGGATGAGATCGGACGGCTTCACCATGTGGAAGGCGCCCGCCGCGATGAAGAGGACGTGGTCGGTGACCACCATGCCGTAGCGCGTCTGGACGGTCGAGCCCTCGACGATCGGCAGCAGATCGCGCTGCACTCCCTCTCGCGATACGTCCGGACCGACGCCGCCACGCCCTCCAGCGATCTTGTCCAGCTCATCGAGGAAGATGATCCCCATGTTCTCGACCCTATCCAGGGCGTCGTCGATCACCTCCTCCATGTCGATCAGCTTGTCCAGCTCCTCGGATAGGAGAACGCGGCGCGCCTCGGCCACGCTCATCCGGCGCCGGCGCGTCTTCTTGGGAAGCATGTCCTGGAGCATCTCGCCGATGTTCCAGTCCAGCCCGTCCATGCCGGGACCCTGGAGGTCCAGCATCGGAACGCTGCTCTCGGTCATCTCGACTTCGACCTCGCGCTCCTCCAGCTTCCCGTCGCGGAGCAGGCCTCGCAGCTTCTCTCGCGTGCGGCGGCGCCGGTTCTGAAGCTCATCCTCGGCCTCTTGCTCCGCGATGCCGCTTCGGCCGACGACGAACTTGCGGGGAGCGCCGTCCTCCTCGGAGGCGGTCGGCCGCTCTTCCGCGACCGGCGGAAGCAGGAGATCAAGGAGCCGCTCCTCGACGCGCTCCGCCGCCGTCTCCCGATGCTCATCCTCCCGCTCGCCACGCACCATGTTGACCGAGATCTCCACCAGGTCACGGACCATCGACTCCACGTCCCGGCCCACGTAACCGACCTCGGTGAACTTCGATGCCTCCACCTTGAGGAACGGCGCCCCCGCCAGTCGAGCCAACCGGCGGGCGATCTCGGTCTTCCCGACACCCGTGGGACCGATCATAATGATGTTGTTCGGGAGGATCTCCCCCTGGAGGTCGCCCTCCACCTGACGCCGACGCCACCGGTTGCGAAGGGCGATGGCTACGGCCCTCTTGGCCGCGCCCTGGCTGATGATGAACCGGTCGAGCTCGGCGACGATCTGACGAGGCGTGAGCGACACCAGGGTCGCTGTCGCCGGACCTTCGCCACCCTCGATCGGCGGGCCGGCGAACCTCGCTGGCTCCGGCGGCGCGGACTCGGCTGGAAGCGCGTCCTCGGCCGGCGGCGCGTTCTCGATCTCTTCTAGCTTGTCCCGAGCTATCACTTCGACCTCTGCCTCGACTCGTCCAGAAGGAGGTCTTTCAAGAGCCTTCCAGCTCCAACACGGTGATCTCCGTGTTGGAATACACGCAGATCTGCCCCGCGATCTCAAGCGCCTCCCGGACCATCTCCGGCGCCGGGAGGTCGGAGTGCGCCATGAGGGCCCGCGCAGCCGCGAGTGCGTACGCTCCGCCCGAGCCGAGCGCCAGGACGCCGTCATCGGGCTCGATGACCTCGCCGCTACCGGCGACGAGCAGGCTGTGCTCCCTGTCCGCCACCCCGAGGAGAGCCTCCAGTCTTCTCAGGTAGCGGTCGCTCCTCCACTCCTTGGCCAACTCGACCGCCGCTCGAGTGAGGTTGCCCGGGTAGCGCTTCAGCTTCCCCTCGAACTTCTCGAACAGCGTGAGAGCGTCGGCGACGCCGCCCGCGAAGCCCGCCAGGATCTGGCCGTCCATCATCGTTCTCACCTTCTCGGCGCGAGCCTTGACGATCGTGTCGTTCATCGTGACCTGCCCGTCGCTCCCGATCGCGACTCGCCCGTCCCGTCGAATGCACACCACGGTGGTTCCGTAGAAGCGGTCCTCTCCGTGCTTCCTCATGAGCGATCCGTTCTCATGGGCCGTTCAGACGGCCCTGGGGTGGGCCTGCCGATAGACACGCCTCAGCTTCTCCGTCGAGGTGTGCGTGTAGATCCGTGTCGTGGAGAGGCTCGAGTGCCCGAGCAGCTCCTTAACGGCGACCAGATCGGCCCCGTTGTCCAACAGGTGTGTGGCAAACGAGTGCCTGAGCGCGTGCACGGAAAGCTCCTCCCCGGAAGCCACGGCGTCCAAGACGCGGCTCACCACCCGCTGGATCTGGCGGCGGGAGAGACGCCGACCCAGCCGCGAGAGGAAGAGCGCAGCCCCCACGTCCGTGCCAGCCGTGACAGCCACTCTGCTCCCATATGTCCGACGGCGCGACTCGACCAGGGCGCGGCGCTCGGGCAGGTAGGCCGTGAGCGCCGCAGCAGCGGGTCGCCCGAACGGAACGATTCGCTCCTTCCTCCCTTTTCCCATTACCCTGAGCTGCCTTGCCCGCATGGCCACACTCTGGAGATTCAACCCCTGGATCTCCGCGAGGCGAAGGCCGCTCGAGTAGAGCAGCTCGAGCAGCGCACGGTTTCGGAGGGGCACAAACCCTCCGTCATGCTCGGCGTGCGCCCGCAGAAGCACGAACAGATCGTCCGCCTGTACCTGGCTCAGGTGGCCGGGGAGCTTCCGGTCGCGACGCGGCGCCCGCACCAGGCGGGCCGGGTTGGCCGCCACGCGGTCGGTCCGGTGAAGAAAACGAAAAAACACGCGCGTCGCGGAAAGCTTCCTCGACATCGTCGAAGGCTCGAGGCCGCGCGCTTGCAGGGAACCGAGGAAGGAGCGGATCGCGAGGCGATCGACCTCGTCCCAACTCCAGTCCGTTGCGGCCAGGTACCCCTGCAGAAAGCCCGAGAACTCATCGAGGTCTCGCTCGTAGGCAGCTACCGTGTGAGGCGAGAGGCCTCTTTCGACCCGTGCGTATCGCAGGAAGTCCTCGACCGCCGAGGCCGCACTAGCCATCGGTCCCGCCTGCGCAGGCCGGTGTGAACCGCTGCGCGGTCAGCTGGAGCTCCGGCGCCGGGCGCGCACCTTCTTCTTGGCGAACAGATCGAGCGCCGCCTCCAGGGTCAGCTGCTCGACCTCCGTACCCTTCGGAACGGAGACGTTCGTTCGGCCGTGCCTCACGTACGGCCCGTACCGTCCGTCGTATACCGCCACCGGCTTGCCGTCGTCGGGGTGAGCACCCAGACCCCGCAGCGGCTTGGGCGCAGACCGTCTGCGACCACCCCGCTTCGGCTCGGCGAGCAGCTCGAGGGCGCGCTCCAGAGAGAGGTCCAGAACGTCATCCCCTTTCTTGAGCGAACGGAAGTCGCCGTCGTGTACGACGTACGGGCCATACCGGCCGATACCCACCTTCACCGGCTCGCCCGTCTCCGGGTGTTCGGCCACCTGATACGGCATCGAGAGAAGCCGCAGCGCCACTTCGAGCGTCACATCATCGGGCTCCATGCCGGGCGGGAGCGAAGCACGAGGCGGCTTCTTCGTCCTCTTGCCCTTCTTCCCTTTCCCGGCTTCCTCTTCGACATCGCCCAACTGCACGTACGGCCCGAAGCGACCCGTTCTGACGTAGACCGGCTTGCCGGACTCCGGATCCGATCCCAGCTGAAGTGGCCCCTCCGCGCTCCTCTCCAGCAGCGTGATCGCCTCCTCGTTCGAGAGGTCGGCAGGCGCCGTGCCTTCCGGAATCGACGCGGTGAGCCTGTCTCCATCGCGCTGGAGCTCGAGGAACGGACCGTACCTGCCGATTCGCACCCTCGCCTCCAAGTCGACCAGCTCCAGCGTGGAGGCCTCTCGCGGGTCTATCTGCGTCTCGTGCTCCCGCAGGCGCGCCTCGAAGCCGTCGTCGCCCGCATAGAACTCTGCCAGGTAACTCCGCCAGTCAGCCTCGCCTCCCGCGATCGCATCGAGGGCATCTTCCATTTGCGAGGTAAAGCCGAGGTCGACCAGATCGGGGAAGTGGGCCTCGAGCAGCTGGGTAACCGCGAAGGCGGTGAACGTCGGCACGAGCTGCTTCCCCGCACGCCGCACGTAACCCCGGTCCTGGATCGTGGAGATGATCGCGGCATACGTACTCGGGCGGCCGATCCCCTCGCTCTCCAGCACCTTCACCAGCGTCGCCTCGGTGTAGCGCGCTGGAGGTCGCGTCT
>DAOVWI010000008.1 GCA_030636765.1 Gemmatimonadales bacterium | reverse complement strand
CGTTCGAGATCTCCGCCACGCACGCCGCTCTGGCACGGGATCCCGCCTCGAGGCCGGGCGCCAGCCCTCCGCAGAACGCAGCAGCCAGCAGGAGAGGCACGTTCGGTTTCGCCGGCCGAACGCTCGCGGGAACCCGGCTCCAGACGAGAACGGCCGGGACGAAGAGAGCGGCGGCGACGAGAAGGGCGACCCATTTCGCCGAAGGGGGCATCGTGGCGTGCAGGCCTGCGGCGACGCCCACGCACATGAGGACCGCAGCGAGGGTGAGCGGCCCCGGCCGAGCGAGGAGCGCTCCCGGTCGAGCGAGGGGCGCCCGGTGGCTACTCCCTGTCCTCGAGCGCGTGCCGATAGCGCTGCAGCCGTTCGCGGGCACGCAGGTCGGCGCGGAGACCCACGAGGAAAACCGCGATCATCCCCAGCAGGACCGCCGCGAACACCACGATCGGTAGGGAGATCCCGCGCAGAGTCACGATTCCTAGATGCAACGTGACCCGCTCGGACGCGTTCGCCGCTGCGAACCCGAAGGACAGCCCGGCCACGGCCAGGAACGAGAGGGCCTGGACCCAGATTTTCACACGGCCTCTCCGGAAAAAGTGGCGCCGGTCGTGGCGGTCAGTCGCACATCCCTGTAGCACCCGATCAGCTCGTCTCCACCCTTGAAGGCCACGACCTTGTTCGTGGCGGTCCTCCCGAGCAGGTCGCCCGGAGAGCGGGCTTCCCGCTCCACGAGCACCTCACGCACCGATCCGAGCTCCCCCCGGTTCAACTGGAGCTGTAGGCTCCGATGCACGTCGATCACCCGCTCCAGGCGAGCGCTCGCGACATCAGCAGGGACGAACTCCTCCGGCGGGAAGCGCGTCGCTGGCGTCCCATCGCGCGGCGAGAACCTGTAAAGGTAGGCATCGTCGAACCGGACCTCCCTCAGCAACGAAAGCGTCTCCTCGAACTCCCCATCCGTCTCGCCCGGAAAAGCCACGATGATATCGGTGCTGAGCGCGATCCCGGGCACGATCCGCCGGGCTAGCTCGACCTTTTCGAGAAACCTCTCCCGGGTGTAGCGGCGCACCATGCGCCTGAGGACCCGGTCGGATCCCGATTGTGCCGGCAGGTGGAGCTGGGGGCACACCGCCGGCTCGCCGGCCATCACCTCCAGCAGCCGCACGCTCACGTCGTTCGGGTGTGGTGACGTGAAGCGCACCCTCCGGACACCCGGCTCGCGCGCCACGGCCTCCAGCAGCCTCGGGAAGTCCCACTCTCCCCACTCGTAGGAGTTCACCGTCTGCCCGAGCAGAGTGACCTCGCTGTACCCATCGCGTACGGCTGCTCCGACCTCGGCCAGCACCTCGTCGGGCGCTCTGTTCTTCTCAGGACCGCGAACGTAGGGAACAATGCAGAACGTACATCGGTGATCGCAGCCACGCTGCACCGTGACCCAAGCCGACACGCCCTGCCCCCGGAGCGATGGGAGGCCGGCATAATCCTCCCGTGCGTCGAGCTCGAGGAGTGCCTGTCCGCGCTCGAGGCTGCCATCACGGATGTCGTCGACCAGCTCCGCGATCCGCCGGTACGCGTCGGGACCCACGACCAGATCGACGCCCCTCCCCTGCCGGAGCAGCTCACCGCCGATCCGCTGCGCCATGCACCCGGTGACTCCCAGGACCAGATCCGGCCGCCCCCTTCGGTACCGCTGAAGCTGGCCGATGCGGCCGCGGACCCTCTCTTCGGCACGCTCGCGAATCGCGCACGTGTTGACCAGGATCACGTCGGCTCGGTCCGGATCCTCGACGCGCACGTACCCTCGCTCGGCAAGCACGCCGGCCATGAGCTCCGTGTCGCCGATGTTCATCTGGCAGCCGTACGTCTCGATGTATACCCGACCGCCGACCGGCCCCAGCGTCGGCAGGTCGCTCAACGCGCTCTCATCACTGGCTGATCGAGAACGTGAACGAGCCGGCGAGGAAGCTCTCCTCGATGTCCGTAGTATCCAGGTCGCCGCGGCTCCCCACCTCGAAGCCCAGGTCGAAGCGGGCCCGGCCGGAGAACAGCGCACCGAAGCCGAACGTGATCGCCTGCTCGCTGGGCTGAGCACGCCCGGGAAGCCTGAACGGAAGATCTCTTTTCCTGCCTCCGACGCGCAGCGCGACCGGCATCGTGCCCATAACAGTGGTGTACTCGAAGCCTCCCCCCAGCCACGTCACGTCGACGGCCTCCGCCCCGACGAGCGGAGAAGCCGTATCCGACCAACCGGAAAAACCGGCGCCGGCTGTCAGCATGAGGCGCTGGCTGATCCGTCCGCTCGCGCCCAGCTCGAAACCGTTCGGCAGGTTGAACGTCCGCTCGAAAAGATCCTCGCTCTCCCTGGCCTTCAGAACGGTCGACCAGAAGAAGGAGCCGCTGACCAGGATGCGGTCCGCAAAGGTGGCGTTCGCGCCGGCCTTGAACGCCCAGCCCCCGTAGTCCGTCCGGCTTCCTTCGAGCACGGGCGCGGGCAGCGACCCCGTGCTGTCCACGTCCGCGGTGAACCGGCGTCGGAGCGTCTGCCGCAGGCTGCCCGTCAGGCGCTGCAGGCCGAAACCGATGGAGAAGGGGCCCAGACGCCTCGCGGCCGAGATGTCGATCTGACTCAGGCCGCCATCCCTCGTGCGGAGCTCCTCGAACTCGAAGCGGCCAAACGATGTGGAGAGAGTATCCGTGAGAATCACCTTCAGATCCTGATCCAACAACCCTCCGAATCCGACCCGGAAGGCCCAGTCCTCGAGCGGAATGACCGCATCGATAACCGGAAACCAGCTCCTGCCGGTGTTCTGCGATCCGTCCTCGTGTTTGAGGTCGATGGCCTCGGCCGCCACCGAGACGCTCACCACCGGCGAATCGTGCAGCGTCAGGTCCGCTGGATTCCCCAACGAAGACGTGCCGTCAAGCAGGCCCGTCGCAACCCCTCCAAGGCCCAGCGACCGGGCGTCGAGCGACCGGATCGGGTATCCGAGACCGATCGCCGTGAAGGGGACCTGCGCCTCTGCCGACGGTGCACCCAGCAGCAAGCCGCCGAGGCCGAGGGCGCACGCAACTCCGAGGGCCGAACGCCAGCCCGTCACGGCACGTCGAACCCGGGCCGCGGCGTGACAAGAAGGAGGAGCTCGGGCTGCAACGCCAGAGTCGATTCGACGGACCCGAACTCCCAAAAGCCGAACGTCTGGCCGTCGGCCGGCGCTGGACGCAGCGCTATGCGGATCACCCCGGAGATACCCGCCCGCACGAAGCCTCCAACCAAGTCCGTCAGATTGATGCGCAGCGGGACACCTGCCTTCAGCTCCTCCGGCGTCACCGTGATGAACTGCGCGAAGTTCGCGTTCGGCTCGCTGAGCGGCGGGCCGACGGGCACCTTGGGGCCGACCTCGAACGGGTCGGCGTCCACTTCCACGCCTCCGATGACCAAATCGCGCGCCAGCTCGAACGGGGGCGCCGGCGGCGCCAGCGGCTGGAAAACGAGCTCCGCGTGGTTGATCGTGGCTCCGTCCAGAGGCACGCCGCCGATCTCCTCCGGCACCTCGAACTCGAGGTAGCTCCGGGCGGAGGGCAGCCCGGCGAGACGGAGCCCCAGACCCACGGCGGGCTGCGGCGGGTCGTAGATGAAGGTCACGGCTCGCGACCGCGCGGTGGCCGTCACCGTGTCGGTTTGATCGATCGCGGTGACTTCGGCCCGGATGCTGACCTCACTCACGGCGAGGTCGGCGCCGTCGCCGAAAGCCACCAGAGCGAACCCCGGCTCCCCATCCGAGGCGCGCCACGCCTGGAGCAGAGAGTCCACTGGCACGATGAACTCCACGAAAGCCGTGTCCCGCGGCTCGTCGAACTCGGTCGACGCGAGCAGCGCCCCCAGATCTCCGCCGGGCGTCGTCCACGCGTCGCCGTCTCGGGCCAGCGTCCACGTCGCCTGCAGGGAATCATACGAGCGCGTCAGCGAGTAGAGCTCGAGAAGATAGGGAAGCGCGAAGGTGCTCCGGGTGGTGTCGAAGACCACCCGGAGGATCGCCGACTCGAAAGTCTCGATCTCCGCCCCTTCCCCCCCCGCCGTCAAGACGGAGTCGGGGATATCGAAGCGGCCCAGGATCCGGGAAGCAAGATCCGCCCGGTCGGCAAGCATCTTGAGCCCGAAGGTGGCAGGCTCCGCGTAGCCAAGGAAGGTGGTATCGCGCCACCCGGGCAGCTCGGATGCCAGGGCCGACACCTCGACGGTCGGAATCGTGGCACCCGGCCCGTCCGGGCCGGTGACGACGATCGCCTCCTCGGTGCACGCCCCGGCCGCCGCCAGGAGCAGGACGGCGAGCCAGACGGCCGAGCTGCGAGTCTCCAGCCGCCGCCTCACCGGCCTCACGCTTCACCCTCAGCCGGCCGATCCTGGAGCACGAAGTGCTCGGGAAGCAAACTCCGAAGCGGCCACTCGGATCGAGAACCGCCCTCGGTCACGCTCACGACCTCCAGATCCAGGCCGAACTCGGAGAGCGCCTGCGTGCACATCCCGCACGGCGGCGTCGGCCTGTGCGCGCCCGTGACGATCGCGAGGCGGGTGAACCGGCGGGCGCCCCCCGCCACCGCGGAGCCGAGCGCCACGCGCTCGGCACAAACCGTGACGGGGAACGAGGCGTTTTCCACGTTGCAGCCCTCGAACACCCGACCATCCTCCGTCTCCAGAGCGGCCCCGACGCAAAAACCCGAATAGGGCGCGTAAGCCCGTTCCCTCGCCTGGCGGGCTACCTCCACCAGCTCCTCGACGTCCCGGCGCGAGCTCATCTCGCTCCCGGACTCAGCCATTTTCAGTCTCAATGGAAATGCGAGGCAGCCTGGGGCTCAACCCGGTCAGGATATCGTACTCGATCGTCCGGCACTCGGACGCCAGTTCCTGCAACGTGATCTCCTCTTCTCCATCACACCCGAGCACGGTGGCGACATCGCCCACCCCAACATCCTGAAGCCCGGTCACGTCCACGACCGTGACGTCCATGCACACGGCGCCCCGAATGGCGGCCCGCCGGCCCCGGAGCAGCACCGAGCCTCGATTCGACAGTTCCAGGCGAAGCCCATCGGCGTAACCGATGGCCAGCGTGGCCAGCCGCGACCGGGTGCTCGTCCGATACGTAGCGCCGTAGCTGACCGTCTGACCTGGCGGAACGTCCCGGACGTCGATCACACGCGCGTACACCGACACCACGCGCTCGGGCACGACGCGCTCGGGCACGACGTTCGAGCCGACACCCCCGCCGTACAGGGCGATTCCGGGCCGAATCATGTCCGGGGCGAACTCCTTGTACCGCAACGCCGCCGCGCTGTTCGCGGCGTGGGACAAGCCGGGATCGATCCCGGCTTCACGCAATCCTTGGAGGGCCGTCTGGAACTCCCGCCACTGCTTCCGCGTCGCCGCCTCGTCCGAGTCCGCCGAATGGAAGTGCGTGAACGTGCTCGCGAGCGAGAGAGGGTGCGAGGCCAGGGCTCGACCGAGCTCGCCCGACCAGAGGCGAGCCTCGCCTGCCGGCAGTCCGAGCCGCCCCATGCCGGTGTCCAACTCCAGATGCACCGAGAGGGCGCGCGCCGTCCGGGAGGCGGCCACTCCGAACGCCTCCAACGCCTCCAGGCTCGTGATCGCCGGCTCGAGCCCATGCTCCAGGAGATCCGCGGCATCGTGAGACGGCAGAGGGGAGAAGACCACGATTCGGCCCGCATACACCGCCGACCGGAGCGCGACCCCCTCATCGGCCGTAGCGACGCCCAGTCCCCACACATCCAGGGGCGAAACGGCGCGCGCGACCCGCCAGGCCCCGAGACCGTACCCATCGGCCTTGACCATGGGCAGGAGGCGGCACCCGGGCCTCAGGCCGGCCAGGCGTTCGGCGTTCCGGCGGATCGCCCCCAGATCCACCTCCATCCAGGCGCGGCGCCGATGGTTTGACTCGGCTTTCAAAACGCGCCTAGTATACCGAGGCTATGCCAAGCGAGCAACGTAAGTCGCGTGACGCAACCGGCTTCTCGGAAGCAGGCGATCCTCTGCGTCGGGCCTTCCGCGTCCAGCGCCATGCCGCCACCCTGAACTTCGACTGGCCCGACGTCGACGGCGCGATCGCCAAGCTGAGGGAGGAGATCGCGGAGCTGGACGCCGCTCTCGCCGGCTCTGCTTCAGCGGGCGAGCGGGGGGGCGCCGACGAGGAGGTGAGGGATGAGATCGGCGACCTGCTGTTCGCGGCCGTGAACGTGGCGCGGCTGGCCGGCGTTCCAGCCGATGATGCGCTCGCGGACGCTACGAGGAAGTTCGAGCGGAGGTTCGGCGAGTTGCTCGGCTTGGCCGGGCGTCTGGGCGTAGATCCCCGAGCGGCCTCTCTGGAGGAGCTGGATGCTCTGTGGGCGCGGGTGAAGAGTGACGAGGGGTGAGCAACAGCGACGAAGGGTGAGCAAGAGCCACGAGGAGTGAGCAAGAGCGACGAGGAGTGAGTCGGCCGGTAGCTCGCTCCTAACGCGCCACGGTCGGCGCCGACTGCGACCGGCGCACTCCAACGCCACCTCCCCCGCCTCCCAGGCGAACAAGCGGCTCCACCTCCGCTGCGAAGCCCCCTCGCAGCAGCGCCGCCGTCTTCTCTGCCGACACCCCGCCGCCGAAATGCGGACCCTGAGCGAACTCACACCCCAAGTGAAAGAGGGCCGCCAATCGCTCGCGCGAATCCACCCCGGCAGCGTGGACCTCGGCATCGAGGATCCTCGCAAGCTCGACGACCATCCGGGCCACCAGCCACTTTCGTGGCGCGGCCGAGGCACCGGTCAGGAAGGCTCGCTCGATTCTGAGGGCGGCGGGCCTCAGCTCGTGCAGGTGCGGAAGAGACGAGCTCGTCCCGAACGCGTCGATCACCACTCCCACCTCCAGCGCCCCGAGGCCGACCAGTACCTGAGCGGCTTGCGCGGGTGACCGCATGAGCACGCTCTCGTCGACGACGAAGCGGAGCCCTCGGCCCTCCAATCCCGTGGCGGTGAGGGCATCCCATGTCGCCGAGACCAGCTCCGGACCGAAGAACTGCTCCGAGGTCAGCAGCGGCGCAGCGTAGGGGAGCGTCCCCGCGGCCAGGCTCTGCCACTCCAGCGCCTGACGACACACCTGCTCCAGCGTCCAGGACAGGAGTACGGAAGCCGCGCGGCCGGAACCCGACTCGAGAAGGAACTCCTCCGGCGCCAACACGCCGCGTTCGGGATGCTTCCAACGGACGTGAGACTCGAAGCCTGCTACCCGTCCGGAGGCAAGCGAGACGACGGGACGGTATTCGAGGCGCAGCTCGCCGTCCTCGACGGCCCGTTCGATCTCCCGGTCGTCCACCCGTCCGGGGCGAAGGCGCGGTTGGTCGGCCAGGTCGAACACTCGGGGATGCTCGTCTCCGAACGCACGGGAGGCTCTGAGCGCGGCAAGCGCGTCCTGAAGAATCGACTCGCCGTGCTCGTAAGAAGCGGCGCTCAGCGCCAGGCCGATGTGTGCCCGTAGGGACACCTCATCGGTTTCCGCCCGATACGGACGGCAGATGGCGCTCTGAAGCCGCTCCGCGGCCTTCCTGGAGTCATCCAGCCCCTCCGTGTCCTCCAGGATGATCGTGAACTCGTGCTCCGCGGTCCGGGCGATCGTGTCAGCGGGGCGGACGGCCCCAACCATTCGACGACAGAGAGCAAGCAGAAGCTCCTCGGAGGCCCGGAGACCCAGCTCATTCCGCAGATCCTTCATGCCTTCCAGACCCACGCAGGCCACCGCGAACTGCAGCTCCGGATTGCGTTGGCATCGCCGGAACGCCTGCTGCAACCGGTCGAGAAGCAATCGGCGTCGCGGGAAGCCCGTCAGAGCGTCGTACATGCCGTCGCCGGCCGGCGCGCCGCTCACCCTCAGCTGAGCCGCCATCCGGTTCAGCTCCACCGCCTGCGCCCGAGCTTGCCGGGCCGCGGCCTGCACGGCTCGCTGAGCCTTCTCGCTCCCGGCGATCACCTCTAGCTGTTTCGCCGTGAACTCCACGGCCTCTGCGAACCCGGGAGGCATGGGTCCGGGCTCTTCGGCAAAGAAGGCGAGCACCGCAGCGATCTCCTCACCCGCGAAGATCGGGATGGCGTACGCTGCCCGCAGTCCAGCCTCCATCGCCGCTTCGGCTTCCGGCAACTCCGCGTCCGTCGCGAGGTCTTCGATGGATACCAGCGATCCTCCGGTCAGAACGCGCTCCACAAGGCCCGCGCCTGGCTGCGGGATTGCCCTCGCCGTGTCGCCGGGCCTCCGGGCCGCCATGGCGGCAGGCGTCCGAGCCTCGGGCGCCTCGATCAGTTCCTTGAACCGGTCGTCATCCGCGAGATGCCAGACCTCGGCCCGGTTGTCGCCGAACGGGTCGACGAGGCCGTAGCCCACGGGCCAGCCGGCAAACGAACACACGCGGTCGAGAACCCGCGCTATCGCCTCGGTGAGACCCGCACCGGACACCGCGCCGGCTACTTCCTGGTACAGGCCGAGGACCTCCCCAACGCCGGCATCGGACGTTTCGGTTGTGACCGTCTTGTGCTGTCTGCCCATTCGCCCGATTCGCCCCGCCTCTTCGCTTTTCGCCGCGATCCGTGCGTGTTGCTGCACGCAGCGCCTGGCGCACGTCTGCCCCACGGCGGCAGGGACTCCCGGCTCCCGCCGCGCGAGGCTGCGACTTCGCGGCAACCCGTGTTCGTGCGCCCATCGCGCGATCGCGACTTACGCCCTCGCGAGACGCCGCGCTTCAGAGGGTTGTGCAAGCGGAGTTCCAGTGGGAAGCGGCGGGCCGCGAATCCGCTGGTACACCGGACCAGAAGGAAGCCGAGGGTGAAACTACCTGTGGTGGCTCTAGTGGCACACCTGTACAACTAGAGGAACGGGCGAGAGAGGATCTTGAGGCGTGGCCGGAGCTACGGGCGGAGCGAAAGACGCTCGAGGCGGAAACGCGCTAGGGAGCGAGCCGGGTCATGAGGCGGGGGAAGGCGATCGCTTCACGCAGGTGACCCAGATCGCAGATCCAGGCCACCGTGCGCTCGAGCCCGAGGCCGAATCCGCTGTGGGGGTACGTGCCGTAGCGACGAAGATCCAGATACCAGTAGTACGCGTCTTCCGGTAGCTTCTCCTCCCGGATCCGGGCGAGCAGGCGCTCGAGGTCGTCCTCGCGCTGGCTTCCCCCGATGATCTCGCCGTAGCCCTCGGGCGCGATCAGATCGTTGCACTTCACCGTGCGCGGGTCCTCGGGGTTCTCCTTCATGTAGAAGGCCTTCGCCTCCTTGGGATAGTCGTAGATGAACACGGGCTTGGACCGCCCTCCCGCCACGAGCGTTTCGTCGTCGGCCCCCAGATCGGCGCCCCATTCGATGTCGCTTCCCTGCTCCTTCAGATGAGCGATCGCATCCGTGTAGCTCATTCTGTCGAACGGCGGACGGACCGCCTCCAGCTTGCCGACATCCCGTTCCAGTTGCTCGAGCTCGTCGCGCCGGCGCTCCAGGACGCGGCCGACGATGTACGAGACGAACTCCTCCTGGAGCTCCATATTGCCGTCGCTGTCCAGCCAGGCCACCTCGGGCTCCACCATCCAGAACTCCGCGAGGTGCCGGCGCGTCCTCGACTTCTCCGCCCTGAAGGTCGGACCGAAGCAGTACACCTTCCCGAGCGCGGCCGCCGCCGCCTCCAGATAGAGTTGACCCGTCTGGGCCAGATAGGCCGGCCCGAGATCGAAGTACTCGGTCTCGAAGAGGGTGCCGGCCGACTCGCCGATCGCACCGGTGAGGATCGGCGTGTCGACCAGCGTGAAGCCCCGTTCGTAGAAGAAATCCCGGATCGCCATGATGATCTCGTCCCGCACCCGCATGATCGCCACCTGGCGGTGGCTCCTCAGCCACAGGTGCCGGTTCTGGAGCAGGAAATCGACTCCGTGCTCCTTCGGCTGGATCGGGTACTCGGGAGAAGCCCCGACGAGCTCGGCCCGACGACCGGAGAGCTCGTAGCCGCCCGGCGCGCGCCGGTCCTCCTGGACGACGCCCTCCAGGACCGCGCTGGCTTCGTACGTCAGGGCCTCGGCGACTTCCCAGCTCCGATCATCGAGGTCATCTCGTGCGAAGACGACCTGCGCCTCTCCGGTCCCGTCCCTCAGGATCACGAAGAGGATCTTCCCGCTCGACCGGTGGTTTCGCACCCATCCCCGCAACCGAACGGTGTCGCCGACGTGATCGCCGAGCTCGGAAACCGTGACGAAATCTGGCATGGGCTCCTGTGGTTAGGGTCGCTCCACCTTGCGGGGGGGCCGCGCGGCGGTCAACCCCGGACGGCGGCCCGCCTCGCGAGTCAACCGACCTCGTAGAGCGCTTCGCTTCTACCGTAGCGCTCCACCAGGTCACGGGCGAACTGGCGGTGTTCCCGGCGCTCGAGCTTCGGATCCGAGGCGACCAGCTTCCGGGCCTTCCGCCAGGCATGCTCGAGCAGATCGGAATCGCGCTCCAGCTCTGCGAAGCGAAGCTCCGGGACGCCATGCTGACGTTCGCCGAACAGGTTCCCCTGACCCCGCAGCCGCAAGTCGGCGCGAGCGAGCTCGAAGCCGTCCGTGGTGCGCGCGAAAGCCTCCAGGCGCTCCGGCGGCTCCTTCCCCGAGTAGAAGGCGGCGCAGTAGCTCGGGTACGACCCTCTGCCGACCCGGCCGCGCAGCTGATGAAGCTGTGCCAGCCCGAATCGCTCCGCATCCTCGATGTACATGACCGTCGCATTCGGTACGTCGATCCCCACCTCGATCACCGTCGTGCTGACGAGCAGCTGGATCTCTCCCGCCAGGTACCTGCGCATCACGTCCTCTCTCTCCGCCCCGGAGAGCCGGCCGTGCAGGAGACCGACCTCGAACCCGGCGAACCGCTCGGAGAGTCGCTCGTGCATCTCGGTAGCCGCGCGCAGGTCGAGGACCTCCGACTCGTCGATCAGCGGATACACGATGTAGCCCTGACGCCCCTCGCGGAGCTGACTCTCCAGGAACTGGAAGGCCGCCTCCCGGCTCTCGGGACCGCGAACGCCGGTGGTCACAGGCGTCCGGCCCGGGGGCATCTCATCCAACACCGAGAGATCGAGATCGCCGTAAAGCGTGAGCGCGAGCGATCGGGGGATCGGCGTGGCCGACATCACCAGCGTATCGGTCCGCTCGCCGGCCTCCCGAAGCACTCGTCGCTGCTCCACTCCGAACCGGTGCTGCTCGTCGATCACCACGACGCCCGGCGCCGCGAATCGGACGTCCGCCTGGATGAGTGCGTGGGTGCCCACGATCGCCCGGGCCTCGCCGCTCGCGAGCCGCTCGAGCGCTCGCTGCCGCTCGCGAACCGAGAGCGAGCCCGTGAGGATGTCCGGCTCCACACCGACTTCCGCCATCAGCTCGGTCAGCGTCCGGTAGTGCTGCTCGGCCAGCAGTTCGGTGGGCGCCATGAGCACGGCCTGACGGTCGTTCTCGATCGCCTTCAGCATCGCGGCGGCCGCGATGACCGTCTTTCCGCTCGCGACATCCCCCTGGAGCAGTCGGTACATGCGAACGTCACGCTCCATGTCCGCCTCGATCTCTCTCCAGGCGCGCTCCTGGGCATGCGTGAGCCGGAACGGGAGCCCACGCAGGAAGGCCTCCGAGAGCCTCCGCTCGCCCGAATGGGCGATGCCGACAGCATCGGTTCTCTGCCGATGTCGAGCCCGGGCGTGGAGGAGCTGCAGATAGAAAAGCTCCTCGTAGGCCAGGCGCCGCCGGGCCGGCTCTACGTCCTCTAGCGCAGTGGGATCGTGCAGGGTCTCCAGCGCCTCCCGCAGCGGCGGAATACCGAGCTCCGACCGCCAGCCCGGATCGAAGGGCTCTCTGGACTCGACCTCCCGGAGCAGCGTGGGGAGATTCACCCTGACGATCGCCCTAATCTGCCGGTGGGAAAGCCCCTCTGTGGCGGGATAGATGGGAAAGACGCGCCCGGCTGCCGACTCGCGGTCGGCGCCCTCGCGCCCGGCTGCCGACTCGCTGTCGGCCTCATCCCCCGCCTCATCCCTCTCCTCGAGAAGGGTGTGCTCACGGGGTTGCATCTGTCGTCCGTGGTAGAAGCGCACCGGTCCCGTCACGAGAAGGAGCTGGCCCTTCCGCACGGTGCGCTCCAGCCAGGGTCGGCCAGGCCAGGCACACTCGATCTGTCCGGTGGCGTCTCGCAGCACCGCGTGGAACACACGCAGTCCTCTGCGGGCGCGGATCACGCCCGTCGAAACCACCCGGCCGATGATCGTGGCCTCGTCGCCCGGCTCGAGGGACGAGATGCGCGCCACGGTCGTGGCATCCTCGTACCTGTGCGGAACGTGGTGCAGAAGGTCGAGGGCCGTCAGAACGCCCAGACGCGCGAACCGCTCGGCCCGCCGCGGCCCGACGGTCTTCAGGAACTGGACCGGGCGGTAGATCGAAGACCCGACGTTCACCCGAAGATCTTCGCCAGATAGCGATCGGCTCCGAACAACTCCAGATCCTCCGGGCGCTCGCCGGTCCCAAGATACCGGACCGGTAGGGAAAGCTCCCTCGCGACCGAGACGATCGTTCCCGCCCGCCCCGAGCTGTCGAACTTCGCGACGATCAAGCCGGTCAGGGCCACGGCTGCGCCAAAGTCGGCCGCCTGGTTCAGCACGTTCTGGCCGGACGTCGCATCGACGACGAGGATGCGTTCGTGCGGCGCTCCCGGCTGGAGCCTGCCGAGCACGCGGTCGATCTTCCCGAGCTCCTCCATCAGGTTGCGCTGCGTGTGGAGTCGCCCGGCCGTGTCGACCAGGAGCCTGTCGTAGCCCCGGCTCAGGGCAGCCTCCAGGGCGTCGTACGCGACGGCCGCCGGATCGCCGCCCTCGCGGCCTCCCACATAACCCGCGCCTACGCGCTCCGCCCAGATGCGGAGCTGCTTCTGTGCGCCGGCGCGGAACGTGTCCGTGGCGGCAAGCAGCACCTTCTCGCCCCGCCCTATGAAGCGCCAGGCAAGCTTGCCCGCCGTCGTGGTCTTCCCCGTGCCGTTCACCCCGAGCACGAGCGTGACGCCGGGTCCCTCCGCCGGGCGTTCCAGCTCCGCCGGCACCGGGTCGCCCTCGACCAGCATCTCGCGCACCCGGCCGGACAGCAGGGTGCGCAGATCCTCTTCAACCCGAACCTGCCCTCGCTCCGCCGCCCGCTCCAACTCGGCGACGAGCTCCATGGTGGCCGGCACCCCGAAGTCGCTCTCCAGCAGCGTGCGTTCCAGACGCTCGATCGAGGCCTCGTCGATGCCGTTCTGGAGGGTGCGCGCATCCGTTAGGGCGAGGTCCACCACCTTCTGCCAGAAGGAGCGCTTCGGCCGTTCGCTCCTCAGATCGATCCTTCCGCCTTCCAATCCTCGTTCCCGGGTTGTGGTCTGCGAAGGCGAGGACTATTCGGTCTCTCGCTGCCGCTCTCTCGTGACCGCCATCCGGGTGAGGGCCGGCAGCTCGATCTCGCCGAGCAGGGCGAGAAGCCTGTCACGTTCCTCGAGGAAGGCCGGCTTGAGCTTCTCCGGCACGGGCTCGGCAGGCGGAAGGTTCAGGCGCGCAGGGTTTCGATGCCGGCCGCGCTGCAGGAACTCGTAGTGCAGGTGCGACGCATTCGCGAGGCCGGTCGACCCGACGCGGCCGATCACGTCACCCTGGACGACGCGCTGACCCGATCTGACCGACACCCGGCTGAGGTGTGCGTACCGCGTCGAGATTCGGTTGGCGTGGCGGATCTCGACCATCCGCCCGTAGCCGCCCCACCAGCCTGCCCGCCGGACGACGCCGTCCCCGGTGGCCCGCACCGAAGTGCCGGCGGGCGCCCCGTAGTCCGTGCCGAGATGGGCCCGATAGCGCTTCAGGAGCGGATGAAAGCGACGTCCGCTGAACCCGCTCGTGACGCGGCGAATGTCGAGCGGCGCGAGGAGGAAGGCCCTCCGCACCGAGCCTCCGTCCTGATCGAAGTAGCCGGCCCGACCCTCCAGAGGCTGGAAATGGATCGCCGTGAGGACCCTGTCACGGTTCCGGAACTCGGCAGCCAGCACCCGAACGGAGCGCACGGAGCCGTCGGGTCTCACCACTCGCTCGACCAGCGTTCGGTACGCGTCACCGTGGCGGACATCTCGATAGAAGTCGATTCGCCACGCGAACACCTCCGAGAGCGCCCACACGACCTGGTTCACCTCCACCGAGGCCATGCCCACGGTGTCTCCCGCCACGCCCGCGTCATACAGGTTCGTCTCGATCAGGGCGGTGAGCCGAACCGTGTCTCGGACGACCGGTACCGAGTCCAGGCTCGCCAGCCACTCGCCCCGGGACGAGTCCAGCACGAGTCGCGCATCAGGATCGGGCTGAAGAAGAATGCGGGTGGGCAAGCCATCCATCAGGGGATGGCCGTCGCGCGTGGGTCCTTCGACCACGTTGGCCTCGAACTGTACGATCGTGCCCGGACGCAGGGAGCGGGGGTTCTTATAGCGGCGTAGAAGGTTGACCACCTCCACAGCGTCCGGTCCGCTGAGGCCGTACGCATCTAACAGCTGACCGAGCGTCTGCCCGACCCTCAGAGTGTCCGTAAGCGTGACAGGCGGAGGACCGGACGGGACAAAGACCGTACGGACCTGCGTCGGAGCGAGTTCGGCCTCGCCCCCGGCCCACCACAGCCACAGGCCGACCGCAACGAACACGGCGGCCGAGGCGGCAACGGTTCTTCGTATCAAAGGCTCGATCCCATCCGACGCGGAGTGCTTCAGTCCATCTGCCGGCGGATGAACGTCGGGATCTCGAGGTCGGCGAGACCCGGGTCCGCCAGGGTGAGCGCCTCGCCCCCGAGCTGCGGTCCGAAATGGGACGTGACCTCTACACCGAAATCAGACGTGACCTCTACACCGACATCGGCCGGGGTTTCCAGCGCGAACTCGGAGTAGGCCGGGTCAGAGACCAGTCGTGGCTTGGCCAGGTGCAACGGGACCACATCGTCGGTGGGCTCGAGGAACATGTCTTCCTCCACCTCCCCGTAGCCCGTCGCGATGACCGTGACCCGGACGCAGCCCTCCAGAGCCGGATCATGCACAGCCCCGAAGATGAGCTCGACCTCCTCGCCGGCCGCTTCCTGGACGATCGAGTTGATCGTGGTCACCTCGTCGATCGCCAGGTCCGATCCACCGGTGATGTTCACCAGCACGCCCGTGGCGCCGTTGATGGATACATCCTCGAGCAGGGGCGAGCAAATGGCCTGCTGCGCCGCCTCGAGCGCGCGCTCCTCGCCGCTGGCTTCGCCGGTACCCATCAGCGCCGCTCCCCGGTTGGACATCACGGTTCGGACGTCCGCGAAGTCCACGTTGATCTCTCCCGTCACGCTGATCAGGTCCGAGATCCCCTGCGTCGCGTGCAGCAGGACTTCGTCCGCCTTCTTCAGCGAATCACGGAAGCTGGTGCCCTCGCCCACCACCGAAAGCAGACGCTCGTTCGGCACGACGATCATCGTGTCCACGCACGCCCTCAGCTCGCGCAGACCGATCTCGGCGTGCCTCATGCGCCTCCTTCCCTCGAAACGGAACGGCTTGGAGACGATGGCGATGCACAAGGCACCGTGCTCCCGGGCGATCTGTCCGACCACGGGTGCCGCGCCCGTTCCGGTACCGCCACCCATTCCCGCGGTGATGAACACCAGATCCGCCTGCTCCAGGGCCTGCCGCACATCCTCCTGGTTCTCGGCGATCGCCTGCCGGCCGATCTCGGGCCGGGCGCCGGCCCCAAGCCCTCGTGTCAGATCCTTGCCGATCTGGATCTTGAGATGCGACCTGGACCGGCGCAGTGCCTGCGCGTCGGTGTTGATCGACACGAACTCGACGCTCTCCAGGTCCTCCTCGATCATGCGGTTGACGGCGTTCCCGCCGGCGCCGCCGACGCCGACCACCTTCATCCGCGCGTGCCGTGCGATGCTGTCATCGAATTCAAATATCATGTGCGCCTCCGCGTTGGATGGTTGTCGCTTCCGCCGCTTCTCACCTCGTATGCCTCCATGAAATCCTCAAAAGAAGTCCTTGAGCCAGGCGCTCGCCCGTTTGACAGCACGCTCGACCGGCGCCCACCCGTTCTTGCGTGCCCGCAGACCGCCGTAGGCGGCAAGACCCACCGGCGTGGCGAACCTCGGTCGGCGCACCGCATCGGCGAGCCCGCTCATTCCGAGCCCCGGCTCTCCGAGGCGCACCGGGAGGTTGAACACGCCCTGCGCCAGCTCGAGCGTTCCGGGAAGGGCCACGCCGCTGCCCGTGAGCACGATGCCGGTGGCGAGCCGCTCGAGGAGTCCGGCTTGATCCAGGTCGTCGTAGACGAGGCCGAAGACCTCATCCATCCGCTGCTCGATGATGTGAGCGAGCAGCTCGGCCGAGACGCGGCGCTTCGCACGCGGCATGGGTCCGGAGACCTCGATCTTCTCATCCGGCGCAGCGAGCCTGGTCAAGGCGACTCCGTGCCGTTCCTTGATGAGCTCCGCCTCTTCGGGCGGCACACCCAGGCCCTTGACGATGTCGTTGGAAACGCTGCAAGCGCCGAGCGGCACCGTGAAGAGCCGGAGGATCTTGTCCCGCTCGAACACGGCAACCTCGGTGGCGGCGCCGCCCACCTCGACGAGAGCGACTCCTCCCTCGCGCTCCTTCTCGCTCAGCACGGCCGACGCGGTCGCGATCGGGCGGAGGACGATCTCCTCGATCCGATAGCCGGCCTTGTCGACCGCCTTGCGGAGGTCCCGGCATGCAGAGGTGGCGGCCGTGACGATGCAGATCTCCGTCTCCAGCCGGGTACCGGACATCCCGAGCGGATCCTGGATTCCAGCCCTGTGATCGACCGCGTAGCCCTGCGGGATGGCGTGCAACAGAACACGCTCCGCCGGCATCGGCACCGCTCGGCCCACCTCCTGGACGCGCCGGACATCCGACGCCACGACCTCACTGCCGATAATCTTCACGATCCCGGTCGAGTAGGTGAGATCGACGTGGCGGCCGGAAAGCCCGACGAACACGCTGCTGACCTCTCGACCGGCCATCATCTCGGCCTCTCGCAGGCACGTGTGAATGGCCTCGCGGGTCGCGTCCAGATTCGTGACGGTGTCGTCCCGCATGCCCTCCGTCGCGGCCAGACCGACGCCAAGCACGCGGAGCGCGGGTGCGTTCCCGTTGCGGGCGTCGCTTCCCAACACGACGGCGCACGTCTGGGTCGACGTGATATCCAATCCTGTGATGAAGCGTTCGCCTGAGATCATCCCTCCTCCCTGAGGTTGAGCACTACCTGTCCCTCGAACCGTGCGTCGGCGCTCGCCACCCCGAGATCCGACGCGTGGCCGAGGGCCAGTTCCACGAGCCGCAATCCTTTCACGGGATCCGACGTCCGAAGCAGTATCTTGCCGGTCTTCCCCGCCTCGATGAGCTCGATCTCCACGCACCCCGATTCCAGCCATCGAATCTCGGAGATCTGGCCGAAGAAGGCGCTGTCGTACTCCTGCAGGGCGGCGAGGGCACGCAGCGCGTCGCGTGCGCCGGCACCTTTGACCCGCCCGTTCTCCAGACTCGCATCTCCTGCGAGCACCGGCAGGTCGAGCGCGTACTCGGCGGGATCGAGCGGCAACGCCACGCCGTTTTCGTCCACCGGCACGAGCGTCGGGCCGGCCACGAAGGCCAGCGGCAGCACCTCCGTCACACGGATCTCGATGTCCTGCATGCCGGTCCGACGGACCCGTGCCTCCCGCACCAGCGGGTGAGATCGAACCCGTTCCTCCCACATCGTCCCATCGCTCCACACGGAGGCGGTGGGCTCGATGGCGGCGAGCTCCAGAAGCTCATCGGGCGTCGCGTAGACCGTCCCGGCGATCTCGACCCGCTCGATCCGGAAGACGGGAAGCGTCCCCAGGAGCGGAGGGGCCCAGAACGGAGCTCCGACACCGAGCACGGCCGCGAAGCTGATGACGTACAGTCTTCGTCTGCCTCGCCTCGTCACGCTCACCTCCCCGGTTCACAGCAGCGAAGCTGCGGGCCGTAGGAGCCGCAAGCCCACGGAAGACCGGTCCCGCAGATCATGCCTTGGCTCCTACAGCGCGCAGCTCATCATCGGTGAAGCCCCAGAGCCGGATTTCCGGCTCGAGGCTGACTCCCAGCTCTTCGTAGGCTCGCCGGCGCGTCTCGACCATGAGCCCGAGGATGTCCGCGGCGGTCGCCCCGCCCAGGTTCACGATGAAGTTGGCATGCCTCTCCGTGATCACCGCGCTCCCGCGCCGCGCCCCCCTCATCCCGACGCGCTCCACGATCTCCCAGGCCGCGCCGTACGGGCCACCCGGATTCTTCCACGTCGATCCGCACGACGGGAGCTCGTAGACCTGTGTCTCCACCTTGGTGCGGCGGCGCTCCCGGTGGGCGTCCTTGATCCGGCCGGGGTCGCCGGGCGGCGCAGCGAAGGCCCCACCGAGGAAGACCCACTCCTCGGGCACCCCGATCCCGCGGTACCGGGGCCGTGCCTCCTCGGATGTGACTCTCACCGTCTCGCCCTCCGGCGTCATCGCCGTGACCCACACGACCCGGTCCCACAGGCCCGTTTCCGCCGATCCGGCGTTCATCCGCAGCGCTCCACCCACCGTCCCGGGAACCGCCTCGAGGAAGACGTAGCCCTCCCGTCCGGCGTGTCGGGCCGCGTTGACGAGCGCCGGAATGGGCGTGGCCGCCCCGGCCTGCATCTCCTCTTCGGAGAGCTCCAGCCGATCGAACTCACCCTCGAGGATCAGCACCGGCTCGCCCACGCCGGCATCCGACACGAGGGTGTTCGCGCCACCGCCCAGAACGCGGAAGGCGATCCCCTCCAGGCCCCTCACGACCTCCCGAAGGCTCGACGGCGAATCCGGTCGCGCCAGTCGAGGGGTCGCGCCGCCGACCGCCAGCCGGGTCAGGCCCGCCAGGGGCACGTCAGCCTCCCATCGCATCGGTTATCTCGCGGACGGCCTGGTGCGCCAACTCCGTTACGTCGCCCGCTCCCATGAAGACCAGGGCGATCGGTCCCCGAACCGTGAGCGCGAACTCGAGCGCCTCCTCCTTCGAAGCGAGCCGTACGCCGCCGCCGGAGGCGTCCGCGATCAGCCGCGACGTGACGCCCGGAAGCGGGTCCTCGCGCGCCGGGTAGATCGGCAGGACGAGCGCCTCATCCGCCGCACCGAGAGCCTCGCCGAACTCGTCGGCGAACGCTCGCGTCCGGCTGTACAGGTGCGGTTGGAACACGGCCACGAGCCGGCGCTCGGGGAACGCCCGCCGGAGCGCCGTGAGAGAGGCCTCCACCTCGGTCGGGTGGTGGGCGTAGTCGTCGAACAGCGCCAAGCCGGCCGTGTCGGCGAGAAGCTGAAGCCGGCGATCGACGCCCCTGAACCCCTTGAAAGCCGAGGCCAGCGCGCCCGTTTCCAGGAGCTCGCCCTCCAGGAGCACGCCCGAGGAGTTCGCCGAAGCCAGCCGGAGCGCCATCGCCAGGGCGCCGGCCGCGTTCTGGGCGTTGTGCTCACCCGGGATCTCCAGATCGAAATCCCACCCTCCGGCGGCGAGCGTCAGCCGGCACCGCTGCAGGCTTCCCTCTCGGGCAAGCACCTCGACCCTGCAGTCCGCGTCCGCCGCGAGCCCGTAGCTCGTCCCCTCCACGGACTCGCCGATCCTTCTGGCCCCGGCGTCATCGGCACAGTAGAGCACACCGTCTCGGGCGCGGGCGCGCTCGGCGAGCACGAGGTAGGCACGCTCCAGCTCCTCGAGCGTGCCGTACGTGTCCAGGTGCTCCGGCTCCACGGAGCTGATGAGAAGCAGCGACGGATCCAGATCCAGGAACGATCGGTCGTACTCGTCGGCCTCGACCACCGCCACCTCTCCGGCTCCGGGGCGGGCGTACCCGTTCCAGTCGACCACCCGCCCACCGACGGCCACGATCGGATCGAGGCCCGCCGCCGAGCAGGCGAGGCCGGCGAGCGCCGTGATCGTGGTCTTGCCGTGCGTCCCCGACACGGCGGCCAGGCGTCTCTCGTTCAGAAGCGCCGCCAGCGCTCGCGCGCGCTTCATCACGGGCACGCCAACCTCCGCGGCCGCAAGGAGCTCCGGGTGGTCCGCGGGCACGGCCGAGCTGAAGATCACCAGATCGGCTCCCTCCACGTGGGCCGCCGCGTGCCCCGCCGAGAGGACGGCTCCGCGCTCCGTCAGCTCGTCCAGCTCGGCGGCGCCGGCCTGGTCGCAGCCACTCAGCCGGTAGCCGGCATCGAGCAGGAGCACGCCGAGCCCCCGCATGCCGGCGCCCGCGACACCGATCAGGTGCACGTGCGCGCCGGGAGGCGGCAGGTCCGAGCGGCGTGGAAGGGTCATCGACTCGCCCGCGGCGAGGGCCCGGTCTCCCGCGGCGAGGACCCGGAAGCGATCAGCTCCAGGAGCTCCAGCGCGATCCTCTCCGCAGCGTCGGGAGCGCCCCGCTCTCCGGACGCCGCCGCCATGCGCTGCCGCGTCGGCTCGTCCCGCAAGATCCCGCACGCCAACTCCCAGAGCTCGCCCGCCTGGAGCTCCGATTCCTCGCGCATCACCGCGGCGCCCGCCGCCTGCACGGCCCGTGCGTTCGCCGTCTGGTGAGAGCCCGCCGCCCCCGGAAACGGCACCAGGACCGCGGGCACGCCCGCCGCTGCCAGCTCGGCCAGGAACATCGCCCCGGACCGCGCGATCGCCAGCGAAACCCGGTGCAGCTGGGCGCCCAGGTCGTCGATGAACGGCTCCACCCGGATGCGATCCGCGAAGGGCAGGAGAGCCACCCGCTCCGTCACCCAAGCGTGGTGACCCACCCCCGTCGCCCAAACCATGGTCGTGCGCTCGGGCCACGACGAGGTCGAGGCCAGGTCCTCCACGAGCTGCCGGTTCAGGCCCGCCGCCCCTTGGCTCCCGCCGGCCACCAGCAGCACCTTCCCCGCCGGCCACGGGTAGCGCGATTCTCCCGGGGAGCCGATCGTGCCGGCCGCCACCGGGTTGCCGTACGCGAAGACCCGCGTCCTCTCCCCCACCTCCAATCGCTCTTCCGCCTCCGGATAGCCCAGGTGCACCTGATCGACGCGTGAGGCGAGAAGCCTCGTCACGAGTCCCGGCTCGGCATTCTGCTCCTGAATCGCGGTGCGCACGCCGCGCCGGTACGCCCGGAAGAGTGCCGGAGCGGAGACGTAGCCACCCGTCCCCACGACCAGCTCCGGATCCCACTCCGAGAAGGCCCGCGAGATTCCACGGAGGACGGCCGGAGCGGACGCCACGAGCCGCCAGTTCCTCCATGGACGGCTCCGGTAGAGCGGCTGCATCGGAAGCAGACGGTACGGGTAGCCGCTCTCCGGTAGGATCCTCGCCTCGATCCCCCGCCGCGCACCGATGAAGGCGAGCCGGACGGCTGGATCCGCACGGCGAAGCGCCCGGGCCAGGTTCAGCGCGGGATACAGGTGGCCACCCGTGCCACCTCCAGCGAGAAGGATCCGAAAGCCCGCCACGCCCTAGCATCTCCGCTGCTTGGCGATGTTCACGAGGATGCCGGTTACGGCCAGGGCGAGAACAAGACCGGTCCCGCCCGCGCTCACGAACGGGAGGTTCACGCCCGTCGTGGGCAACGCACCGAGCGTTACGCCGATGTGCGCTAGCGCTCCGACCGCGACCAGCGCCGTCAGACCGACCGCCATCAGCCGTCCGAACAGGTCCGGAGCGCAGCCCGCGATTCTCACCCCGAGGAGCGCCCACGCCAGGAACAGGCCGATGACCAGCACCGAGCCGACGAGCCCCCACTCCTCGGCGATGATCGCGAAGATGAAGTCGTTTTGTGGCTCGGGCAGGTAGAAGAGCTTCTGCAGGCTCTCTCCGAAGCCTACGCCGAAGAGGCCGCCCGACCCGATGGCGATGAGCGACTGGTTCAGCTGGTAACCGATGTCGTCGGCACCCAACTCGGGCTTCAGGAACGCCATCATGCGGTTCAGGCGATACCCGGTGTTCATCACCTGGTCCCAGAGGACCGGCAGGCCGAGGGTGCCGAGAAAGATGAAGTGTCCGAGGCGGCCACCCGCCACGAAGAGCACGACGAAGGCGAGCACTCCTACGAGCATCGCCCCCGACAGATGGGGCTCGAGCAGGATGAGCAGGCACAGGGGGCCGATGACCAGCAGGAACGGCAGAAGCCCGTGGCGCAGGCTGCGCAGGCGATCCTGCTTCTTCACGGCCAGAGCCGCGGTCCACACCACCACCGCGAGCTTCGCCACCTCCGATGGCTGGAACGTCACGCCGATCGTCAGCCAGCGCCGGGCGCCGTTGAGTCGCGGCGCGATGGGCTCGGTCCACGGCAGGATCACGATGACCAGCATCACGACCGTCATCGCCAGCGCGGGCCAGGCCAGGTGCCGGTACACGCGGTAGTCGACGTAGCTGGCCGCCAGGAGCGCGGCGATGCCCACCAGCGCGCGCGCGGCCTGCTGCACCAGGTAGTAGCTGTCGGGCAGACCCTCGGACTGCGCTGTGAAGGAACTCGCGCTGTACACGCTGAGCAGCCCGAATCCGACGAGGAGCAGCGTAACGGTCACGAGACCGGGAGCGAGATAGGCGCCGCCCGTCTCCTGCCGGGCGTCGAGGCTGAGGGCCCCCGTGAGGCGACTCACCCTCCCTCTCCCCCCGTGCGAGGTCCGTCCGCCGGCGCGTGAAGTCCGGCCGCCGGCGTGTGGAGTCCGGCCACGGCCCTCCGGAAGGCCTTCCCGCGCTCCTCGTAGTTCCGGAACATGTCGTAGCTGGAGCAGGCCGGAGAGAAGAGGATCACTCCTCCGGGCGTGGCCAGCTCGCGGGCCGAGCGCACGGCCGACTCCAGACTGCTCTCGACCTGGACCCCCGAAAGCGAACCGTTCAGCTCCGCCACCACCTGCGGCGCGGCCTCGCCGAACGCCACGATGCCGGACGCGCGGTCGAGCCACGGTAGAAGGGGCGCGAACGGCTCGCCCTTGTGCCGGCCGCCCAGGATGAGCACGAGCGGCCGATCGAAAGCCTGCACGGCCACGAGCGTGGCGGCGACGTTCGTCGCCTTCGAGTCGTTCACCCAGAGCACGCTGTCGTAGGTGCCGACAGGCTCCAGCCGGTGTGGCAGTCCCTCGAACTCGGCCAGCGCCCGCCCGATCGACTCGCCGTCACAGCCCGCGAGGCTCGCGGCGAGGCCCGCCGCCAGGGCGTTCCCGATGTTGTGCCGGCCGGGGAGCCGCATCTCGCCGACCGTCAGCCAGCGCTCGGATCGGCCAGGGGTCTCGAGCGTCAGAGCGCCATCGTCGAGGTAGGCGCCAGGCCGAACGGGGCCGGCGGTCGACACGTGGTAGTGGGTCCCCAGAACACCCCGGCCGAGCTCCAGCACCGCCGGGTCGTCCGCGTTCAGCACCCAGCAGCTTTCGGCCGTCGCGTTCCGGAAGAGCCGCTTCTTGTCCGCGTAGTAGCTCGCGAGGTCGCGGTACCGGTCGAGGTGGTCCGGCGAGAGGTTCAGCAGGACGCCGATCTCGACCGAGAAGGCGTCGACGTCGGCGAGTTGGAAGGAGCTCAGCTCCACCACCACCCAGTCGGGCTGCGTCGTCCGGAGCGCGATCTCGCACAGCGGCACCCCGATGTTCCCCGCCGCAGCGGCATCGATGCCGCCCGCCAGCAGGACCTGATGGCACAGGGCCGTCGCCGTCGTCTTTCCGTTGGTTCCGGTGACGCCGATGAGCCTGCACGTGAGGTCGCGATACGCCAGCTCCACCTCGGCCACCGATGGGATGCCGGCGTCCCGCAGCTCGCGCCGAACCTCGGCCGAAGGGGGGATGCCGGGACTCACGACCAGGAGATCGCAGCCGCGGATCCGCTCTAGATCGTGACGGCCGACCTCCGCATCGATCCCCTCCGCTCTAAGCTCCTCCGCAGCCGCCGACTGCGGCTCGGTCAACGCGACGTCGCTGGCATACACGGCGGCGCCCCGGGCCGCGGCGAGCCGGGCCGCGGCCACGCCGGACACGCCGAGTCCGAGCACGGCGACCGCGTCCCCCGGTCGAACCAGCGGCGGTCGCGGCCCCGTCGGCCGCCCGGTCCTGCTCATCGAATCTTCAGCGTCGCCAGACCGACGAGCGAGCAGAGGATGGCAAGGATGTAGAAGCGCACCACGACCCGTGTCTCCGGCCAGCCGAGCTTCTCGAAGTGATGGTGGAGGGGGGCCATCCTGAAGAGGCGCCGACCGGTGCCGGTCCGCCATCGGCTGAACTTGAACCACCCCGTCTGGAGGAGGACCGACACGGCCTCCGCCACGAACACGCCGCCCACCAGGATCAGAAGGAACTCGGATCTCAGGAGAACAGCCGTGACGCCGAGCGCGCCGCCCAGCGCGAGCGAGCCCGTATCCCCCATGAAGACCTCTGCGGGTGGCGCGTTGAACCACAGGAACCCGATCGCCGCCCCGGTGATCGCCGCGCAGAAGACCGCCAGCTCGCCAACACCCGGAAGGTAGAAGGTCCCGAGATACGCGGAGGTGTCGACCCGGCCGATCACATAGGCGAAGACTCCAAACGTCAGAGCCGCGATTCCGCTGAGCCCGGCGGCCAGCCCGTCGAGGCCGTCGGCGAGGTTCACCGCGTTCGAGCTGCCCGTCACGACCAGCGCCACGAACAACGGGAAGGCCGGCGCCCAGAAGGCGACGTACAGGTTCTTGAAGAAGGGCAGCATCGTCTCGGTGGGCGGTTGGCTCGACAGCGGAAAGAGCAGCAGGAAGATGCCAAGCGTGAGACCGGCCGCCATCTGCCAGACCAGCTTGTAGCGCGCCACGAGGCCGCGTGGCTCGTGGCGCACCACCTTCAGGTAGTCGTCCATGAAGCCGATGGCGCCCATCCACACCGTGGCCGCGGCGGCGATCAGGACGTAGGGGTTGTCGAGACGGGCCCAGAGCAGTGTCGGCATCACCACCGCCGCGAGGATGATGAGCCCGCCCATCGTGGGTGTCCCCGCCTTCTGGAAGTGGGAACTCGGCCCATCGAGCCTCACCACCTGACCCCAGCCTCTCGTCTTCAGCCAACGGATGACGGGAGGTCCGACGAGGAAGGAGGTCAGAAGCGCGGTCACCATGGCGCCCGCCGACCGAAAGGAGATGTACTGGAAGACGTTGAAGATGATGTGACGGTCGGCCAGCGGGAACAGCAGCTCGTAGAGCATCAGGCCTCACCCTCGGCGAACGCCTGCAGCCGCTCCACGATCCCTTCGAGCCGCACGCCCCGGGACGCCTTCACGAGCACGACCTCATCACCGGAGAGCCGTGGCTCGAGGTCCGCCCAGAGACGCTCCACCGTGTCGGCCGCCACGACCCCGGTCAGGCCGTGATCGGTCCTCGGGCCGCGATCGGTCGTGAGGCCGTGAAACGCCGCGATGAAGTCTCCGGTGGCCGCCACGACTTCGAAATGCGCCTGGACCAGCCGCTCGGCGATGCCCCTGTGAGCCTGTTCCGACGCCTCGCCCAGTTCCAGCATCGTACCCACGACCGCGACAAGCCGCCGGTCCCCGAACGCGTCGCTGCAGTAGTCGATCGCGGCCTCGAAGGACTCGGGGTTGGCGTTGTAGCAGTCCGCGATGACGGTGAGCCGGCCGAACTGGCGGAGGGCGCTGCGCATTCCCAGTGGCCGGAAGTCGGAGAGCCCCTGCGCCACCTCCTCGGCCGGGATCCCAACGGCATCGGCGAGAGCGGCCGCGATGAGCGCGTCGGCCAGATGGTGACGGCCGCCGGCCCGCACGCGGTAAGTCACGCCGCTCTTGACGAAGCTCACCTCGTCGGCGGCGATCCGGTACTCGTCCGGCCTCCAGGAGGCGGTCTCGCCGATCCCGGCCACGATCGTTTCGGGCCTGAGCAGGCTCGCCGCCTCTACCAGCTCGACGGGTCGCTCGCCGACGATCACCACGCCGTCCCGGCTCGCGCCTTCCACGAGCGCGAGCTTCTCTCGCAGCACGGCCTCCACGTCGCCGAAGAACTCGAGATGCGCCGGGCCTACCGTCGTGATGACGGCATCGGTGGGCGCCGCGATTTCGGTCAGCCTGCCGACCTCGCCGGGCTCGCTGGTCCCCAGCTCGAGCACCCACACGTCCGCGTCGGAAGGCGCGTCCAGGATGGCCAGCGGAAGCCCCACCTGGCTGTTGAGGTTTCCGGCCGTCTTGTAGACACGGAAGCCGGGTGCCAGGGCCCGGGCGACCATCTCCTTGACGGTCGTCTTCCCGGAGGTCCCGGTGATCCCCACGACCCGGACCCCGCTGCGCCGGCGCACCCATGCAGCCAGACTCCCCAGAGCGCGCGACACGTCGGGGACGCCGAAGAGCTCGAGATCCGTGACCGGAAGGGCGCGCCCCTCCGGCACCACGGCTCCGATGGCCCCGCGCGCCTCGGCTTCGGGAAGGAGCTCGGCGGCGTCGTAGCGCTGCCCCTTCAACGCCACGAACAGGGCACCCGGCTCGAGCGTGCGAGTGTCGGTCGACACGGAGGTGTAGGTGCGCGAGCCGGGGCCGCCGGAAGTGATCCGGAGAGCTTCACGCACCTCTTCCGAACGGAGTGGGGGTGGCCCGCTCACGCGCCCCCACCCCCTTCGTGCGGCGCGCGGCCAACCCTCTCGCCTCCCAGGATCTCGGCAACGATCCCGGGCTCGTCGAACGGCAGCGCCCGATTGCCGATGATCTGATACGTCTCGTGCCCCTTGCCGGCCAGGAGGACGACGTCG
>DAOVWI010000112.1 GCA_030636765.1 Gemmatimonadales bacterium | reverse complement strand
TGCGGGCGTTCGGGCGACGCAGGCAAGATCGGTTCGTCCGCGGAGGCGGCGGCGGCCCATTGAAACGTCGTGCAGCAGCTCCAGTTTTTCAAAAACATCGTGTCGCGCGAGCGCATTCGGTGGCGTACGTGGATGGCGGAAACATGGCGCCGCCTCTTTCTTTTGCGCCAAGCCGCCCCTCGGGACGCTCGTATCCGCGCGAGAAATCCACGAGAAGAGCAAAGTTTTCTACATTTTATCAAGCCCGTGCGGCCACATGACTTACGAGATCAACGCCGCCTCAACCCGCTGAGGTCGCGGGTTGCAGGCACCCGAGAGCCTGTTTATTGTTGGGCTCCTGCTGAAGGAACGGCCGTCGCCGGTCCGGTCGGACGCAAGGTTGCAAGGGACATTAATCCCATTTTTCACTTTTTGCCGAGGGGGGCACTGCGCCGGATGAGGGACACGCGACCCGTTGAACTCGTGGTGAATTTGCCGGAAGGACTGGCGGAAGAGGTTGAGGAGGTACGACAGACCGACCCGGAATTCCTGAGCGACGTCATCGTTTACGGAATCTGCCGTCGGACGATCTTCAACGAGTTGCTCAAGGCGCGCAGAGAGGGCGCCACCGCCCCCACCACCTGGTAGGCGAAAGACCCCGCTGGCAGGTAGCGCCCTGCCGGCGGACCGGGCCACACCCAGCGGTCCTCAGCCTCGAGGGCGGGACGGCACGTGCTTTCGCTTGACACCTCTTAGGCTTCTCCGCCTATTGCTACCGATAGGTGCAGCGCTGTGGACCCCCGAACAGTCGGAGGGTTCGTCGTTTTGAGCCATGATCCTGCAGGTCGTGCGGGTCAGGCCGCCAGCCTGGGATCCGACGACCAAATCGACGAAGTTCTACGGGCGAAGTACCTCGATTTCTGCTCCGCCCGTCTCACCGAAGTGTTCCTATCTCTCTCGGAAGAGCGTATCTACCGGCTCGTCGAGGAGGCGGCCCGGGAGGCCAACCTTCAGGTCGGAACGCTCAACTTCCAATCCATGGTGCGCCTCGTCACGCAGAAGTTGGAGGAGAGCGTTCCGCTGCCGGACCTGGAGACGTGGGCCCGCGAGTACACGGCCGATCCGGGGCGCTTCGACGAACACCTGCTCGGCCTGTGGAAGGATCTGGTGAAGGCCGACACGAGCGACGCCGCGAACACCGACGCGGGCGACGCCGGGGACACCGACCCGGGCGGTGCCGGGGACGCGGGCGGTGCCGGGGACGAAGCGTGATCCTCCGCAAGGACGCAGCGGGATCGAGTGCCGCTCGGCCGCAGCTCCAGATCTGGGCCGATGAGGTCGAGGCCCCGATCGGGCGACTGGCCGAGGGAAGCGACACCTGGGAGCTGCACGTGGTGGTCGAACCCGTCGAGGCCGATCTCTACCGCGGACGCATCTCCTTCCGAATGGACGAAGAGCGCTACGACACGGCCGGTATTCTGCTGGAGGAAACCCAGAAGGGCGTGATCGAGCAGGCAGGTAAGCTCCCCGCCTCCGTCCTCCTCCAGCTCCTGGTCTCCGCGCGGGGCTGACCGCCGCCGTAGCGCTGAGCAGGCTGCTGAAGAACCCTGGTGGGTCGCGCGCGACAGTCGCTGTCGCGCCTGTTACCGTCTTGTGAGTTGAAGACAAGGAACGAGGAGGAGTCGATGCCCTGTGCGACCACGCTGCGCGCGGTGCCCTCGACGACGAGTGACGCCGTATTCGGCCACAACCGGAGTGAGCGAAGCGAGTGGAGGTCGGCGCCAGCCAATCCCCATGCGCCCCGACAAGCGCTTACGCGCTTGTTACCGTTACGGCGCCGTGGAGGCATCTCCCGCGTTGTCGCTCCTCCCCGATACGCACGCCTTCGTCGCGCCGCCTTGGATCTGCCCCCACGGCGCTCCTAACGCGACCCGCCAGGGTTCTTCAGCAGCCTGTTAGGACGGGTGGTGAGCCCGGCCGGGACTCCGGAGCATCTCGTACGCCAGCGTCTTGAGGATCTTGACCCCGGCCCGCACGGAGCCGGACATCGATCCGGACACCTTCGATGCGCCGGCCGTCCGGGCTCGGAAGGCCACCGGAACCCCCCGCACGCGACAGCCGGCCCGAAGTGCCCTCACCTGCATCTGCACGAACCAGCCATAGTCCGGATCGTCCAAGTCGAGTCCCTGCAGACACGAGATCCGGATCGCCCGAAACGGGCCCATGTCGCGCACTCGGCTTCCGTACACCCGGCGGAGGAGCGTGGTGATGAACGCGTTGCCGAGCCGGGCGTGCACACGCACACCTGGCACACCCGGACCCGAGCGGCGCTCGCCGACAACCTGGTCGGCTCTCCCGGCCAGAAGCGGGCGAACGAGCTCCTCGATCTGAGCGGGCGCGAGAAAGTCGTCGGCGTCGACGAACACCAGGACCTCCGGCCGGTCCTCCCACGAGAGGAGCTCGCGAATGCCGGCCAGGCAGGCCCGGCCGTAGCCGGGCTCGGCGACGTGAACCACCGTTGCTCCGCGGCCTGCCGCGATCTCCGCCGTGGAGTCGGTCGAGCCGTTGTCCACGACGATGGTGCGCTCCACCTCCGCGGCCGAGAGCCGGTCGAGGAGATCCGGCAGGCACTCGGCCTCGTTGCGGGCCGGGATCAGCACCGCGACCGGGATCACGGATCCACGTGGAGGGCCCGCTGATGCAGCGTCGAGCTCTTCTGCCGGGGGCCGCCGCCGTTCTCTTCGTCGTGGTCCTCGGCTGGGTGCCGGGCGCTCGAGGAACGCCCTGGCCGGCCACGATCCTGTGGGCTGCAGCGTTCGGCTCCTACGTGCTCGCCGCGACATGGCATACGCAACGGCCGATCAGCCGACGCCAGCTGTGGACGGTGGCGATCCTCGCGCGACTCGCCCTGCTCCCGCTGACGCCGTGGTTCTCCGACGACATCTATCGGTACCTGTGGGACGGCTGGGTCCAGATCCACGGTGTAAACCCCTATCTCCACGCGCCCGCCGACTCCGTCCTTGCCCCGCTGCGAACGGGCTGGCACGCGCTGATCAACCACCCGACCGTGCCGACCATCTACCCGCCGGGCGCCCAGCTCGTCTTCCGGGCCCTGGCGGCGATCAGTGTGTCCGTTCTCGTCTTCAAGGCCGCATGGATCCTGGCGGACCTTGGCGTCGGCTGGCTGCTCGACCGGCTGACGGCGTCGCGGGCGAGCACTCCCTCTCTCGCCCCACTGCTCTACCTGTGGTCGCCCCTCGTGCTTCTCGAGGTGGCCTGGAGCGGCCATGTGGAGCCACTGGGAATCCTCCCAATGCTGGGAGCCCTCCTGATCCTCTCTTCGAGGGCGAGCGCCGCCGGGGCTCCCGAGGCCGGGCCACGGCGCCGGGGCGGGGCCGCCCTTGCTGGCACGCTGCTCGGTCTAGGGGTCTCGGTCAAGCTCGCCCCGGCCGCCGCGATTCCTGCGGCGGCCCGCTGGCGGGTGGCCGCGGGGGCCATGGCGATCGCCGTGCCAGCGCTCCTCTACCTGCCTTACTTCTCGGCCGGCGGCTCGCTGATCGGGGGCCTCACCGCCTACGCGGACCGATGGGAGTTCAACGCCGGCCTCTACGCGCCTCTCGTGGCCCTGCTCGGCCCGACCGTGGCCAAGGGCCTCGCGGCCGCTGCCGTGGCCGGCATCGCCGCCAACGCGGCATGGCGTCGCTGGAGCCTGGGGCGGGCTCTCTACTGGACGATCGGAGGCGCGATCGCGCTCTCCCCGACGATCCATCCCTGGTACGTGCTCTGGATCCTTCCGCTCGCCGCTCTACGCGGCGGCCGAGCCTGGCTGCTCCTCAGCGGGACGGTGTTTCTCGCGTACTGGGGCCTGGATACGTACGCGGCGACGGGGAGCTGGCCCGAGCCGCTGCCCGTACGCCTCCTCATCCACATCCCCTTCCTGGTTCTCCTCGGGGTCGACGCGCTCGCCCCGAAACAGCTCCCAGGTCGTGGCCACGTAGCCGGCCGCGAAGAGCGCCGTGAGAACGGCCGTGCCGAGGGCGCCTCTGCCGACCAGGACCGCGGCCGCCCCGCAGAGTGACCCGCCGAGCACGGCCCTCAACGCGGCAGGAGCTGCGGCGCGCTGCGGCACCCGGTAGCGCCGGACGGTTCGGGAGCCTCGCTTGGGGGTCCGGAAGAAGGGCGTGTCGCGCAGGGTCGCGCCCCGGAGCACCGCAAAGGTGAGAGGGACGCCGAGGCCTATGCCCAGGGCCATCGCCTCGAGGATCCTCCGGGGCAGCCGGCGGAGCGGTATGCCACGAAGCACTCCGGCGGTGGCGGCGAAGGCCACGAACGGCACCGTGGCGGCGGCGAGGCCGAACGCGTGCAGCCAGCCGGGCAGCCACTCCCTCCCCAAGCCGCTGAAGGCTACCGCGCAGAGCGCTACGCCCAGGAGCAGCGTCACGGGGTGCACGGCGTGCCCGGCCAGGTGGGCGGTCGCCTCCGCCTTGAGCGCCAGGGGGAGACGGCTTCGCCAGATACGCGGCAGCAGCATGCGGGCGGTCTGCACGCCCCCCTGGGTCCACCGTGCCTGCTGCACCTCCACGGCGCTCATCCCCATCGGGATCTCGCTCGGCACGTCGACGTCGGCCAGGAAGACGAACCGCCAGCCGGCGAGCTGGGCTCGATAGCTGAGATCCAGGTCCTCCGTCAGCGTGGCCGCGCGCCAGCCCCCGGCCCCCTCGATGCACTCGCGCCTCCACATCCCGGCGGTGCCGTTAAAGTTGAAGAACAGGCCGGAGCGATAGCGTGCCTCGTGCTCGATGTGGAAGTGCGCGTCCAGCAGGAGCTCCTGAGCGCGAGTCAGCCAGCCCGAGCCGGTGTTCAGGTAGCTCCACGCAGCCTGCACCATGCCCACGCGGGGGTCGGAGAGAGGCGGAAGGATTCGTCGCAGAAGATCGGCTCGCGGCACGAAGTCGGCGTCCAGCACGAGGAAAAAGTCGCCCCGCGCCCGCCGGACGCCCTCGGCCAACGCACCGGCTTTGTACCCTTGCCGGCCGCCCCGGCGCACATGCTCGATCCGCCGGCCCAGGCGGCGCCAGTGCGCGACGCGAGCCGCCGCGATCCGGCTCGTTTCATCATCCGAGTCGTCCAGGAGCTGGATCTCGAGACGCTCCGGAGGATAGTCCAGCGAGCACGCGGCATCGATCAGTCGCGCGACCACGTTGGCCTCGTTGTAGACGGGCAGCTGCACGGTGACAACCGGCAACGGGCCCTCCCATCGGGACGAGGCCGGACGGGCCGGCTTCCCGAGCCGCCGCCAGAGCAGCAACATCCGGTGCGCTCCGAACGGCACGAGAAGGAGGAGGATGGCCACGTACGCCGCCGCCGCCGCGACGGCGAAGGCTCCCGCGGCTGTTCCACCCAATCCAGGGCTCAGCGCTTCGTGCAAGAAGAAACCGTTCTGTTTGCCGGCCTTTGGGGCCGACGTATCTTGTGGCTCGGCGTCACGGGCAAGATACGGATTCCAGGCGCGGCCGCGACTCCAGCACGCGTACGCCCGACTCCACGACCCGGTCGCCACGACTCCCGCGGGATTGTTACAGGCCGTTTACGCTGCTCCCCCATCCTTCGTTGCGGCGGGGCCACGCCCGACCCCGGGAGTCAGCGGTAGAGGTGCAAGGCTCGATGGAGTCGATCTACACCAGAGAGAGGTGCGCATGAGACGAGGATTCCTGGCAGGAGCCTGCTGCCTCGCTCTCCTCGCCCCGGCCACGTTGCCGGCGCAGGTTCAGGTCAAGTCGAAGGCCATGGAGCTCACCTTCTCGGGCCGGCTGCAGCTTCAGGGCTGGTCGAGCAGCTGCAGCGGGTTTCTGCCGCTCGAGGAGCCTGACTCGGCATGCGTAGAAGGAGCGGCCCCCTTCGACCTGTTCCTCCGGCGCGCCCGGGCCAGCGTTCAGGCCGAGATCATCGAGTTCATCGATCTCAAGCTCGAGCTGGATTTCTCGGGCTTCGAGGATGTTGCCGCCAAGGACGTGTGGGCCCGGCTGAACTTCGACCCCGCGCTCAGGGTGCGCTTCGGAAACATGAAGCGACCGTTCGACGGCTTTCAGGTCGCCAGCTCCAGCAAGATCCTCACGATCGAACGGGACCTCGACATACCGGGTGTCTCGCCCATCAAAGCGCTGTCGCTGGACGAGCTCACGACGCGCTTCCGCCTTTCGGATCGCGATGTCGGCATCGAGATCAGCGGCGACATTGCCGGCGGGCGGTTCGCGTATCGCGCCGGGTATTGGGCCGGCCAGCAGATTCAGGAAGCCCTCGACACGCTGCCGAACGCCGACAGCCGGGGCCAGTGGATGGCACGCGTGCAGGCAAGGCTTCAGATCGGGGACATGCCGCTCGACATCGCGGTCGCCGGCGCCGTCACCGACCGGCCGTTCGTGGACTCGGAAGGGTTCACCTTCACGGGTAAGTACTTCGGCGACCTCGAGCTGTGGCTGGAGCTCGGCGACTACGACGGCGGGTTTCACCTGCAGGGCGAGTACGTGTACGGCCAGAACCCGTTCGCGAACAAGCAGGGGGACTTTCTGGACTTCCTGCCGACCGACGAGTTCGCCCTGGCCCAGACATGGCAGGCCGTGGCAGGCTACAAGATCGTGACGAGGCCCGAAGCGTACGAGGGACCGATCCGCAAACGGCCGATCGAGGCGATAGAACCGATCTTCCGCGTGACCTGGGCCGACCCCAACACCGCCATCGACGAGGATGACAACTGGGGGCTCACGCCGGGATTGCAGCTATTCTTCTACGGACGAAACAAGATCTCCTTCAACTGGGACTTCGCCCTCTTCACCGACGGGACGGATCCCGCCAGCTCCTTCAAACTGCTGCTGCAGGCGTACTTCTAGCGTACTGCAGGTGATCCTCATCGGCCGCAGTATCGGCCGTCGTGTCCGCCCGGGGACGCGGCTCAGATCCGCATCTGCAGAAAGAAGATGAACTGCCCGTCCGCCAGCTCCGGGCTGGGGGCGGAGTCGTGCAGGCCGATCACGTACTGCGCTTCGATGCGGTAGTTGTAGCCGGCGTAGAGGTTGGCTCCGACCAGCAGGAAGTCGCGATCCTCCTCGCCGATCGGCTCGAACGCATCGTACCGGATGAGCCCCTCGACGAAACCGCTCAGGAACTGGTAGCCGACCTGGAGATACCC
>DAOVWI010000160.1 GCA_030636765.1 Gemmatimonadales bacterium | reverse complement strand
CTGGACGACGTGGCTTCCCTGCGGGTTCCCAAGGCGATCATCTCACCCAACTGAACCGGCGCGCCCGCGCACGCGTCCGCGCCGGCGTCTACACGCCCGCGGCCCGTCGCACGATCTCCTCGAGGACGCCCGGCTCGATCTCCTCGAGCTCGTACCGAACCCGGACGATCGGCTTCTCCGCCTGCAGCACGCGCCGCAGGTCGATCGGCGTGCCCCCCACCACGACATCGGCCGGGGTGGCGTCGATCGTGGCCGCGAGCTCGCGGATCTGCTCTTCACTGTAGCCCATGGCCGGAAGGATTCCGGCGGCGTTGGGATACTTCTCGTACGTCTCGCGGATCGAGCCCACCGCGTACGGCTGCGGGTCCACGATCTCGGCCGCGCCCGCACGCTTCGCGGCGAGCCACCCCGCACCGAAGCTCATCCCCCCGTGCGTGAGCGTCGGGCCGTCCTCCACGACCAGAGCCCGCTTCCCCTCGATTCGCTCCGGTGCCTCGATCGTGATCGCCGAGCGGCAGCGGATCACCCGAGCCGCAGGATTGTACCGGCGGCAGCTCTCCAGCACTCGCTCCACGTCATCGGGGTCGGCCGTCTCCACCTTGTTCACGATGATGAGATCGGCCAGGAGGAAGTTGGTCTCCCCCGGATGGTAGCTGCGCTCGTGCCCTGCCCGGTGCGGGTCCACGACTACCAGATGCAGGCTCGGCTGGAAGAAGGGGGTGTCGTTGTTCCCCCCGTCCCAGAGGATCAGATCCGCCTCCCGCTCCGCCTCCGCCAGAATCCGCGCGTAGTCGATGCCTGCGTAGACGACGAAGCCGTTGTCCAGGTGCGGTTCGTACTCCTCGCGCTCCTCGATCGTACACTCGTGACGCTCCAGGTCCTCGAGGGTGGCGAAACGCTGGCACGCCTGCCGCGTGAGGTCGCCGTACGGCATCGGGTGTCGCACCACTACCACCCGCACATCCAGCTCTTTGAGAATGCGCGCCAGATATCGGGTCGTCTGCGACTTGCCGGCACCCGTCCGGACGGCGGTCACGGCAATGACCGGCTTGGAGGAGGGCAGCATGGTGCTCGGAGCCGAGCAGAGCACGAAGTGCGCACCCCATGCCATGACCTGGCTGGCCCGGTGCATGACGTATTCGTGGGAGATGTCGGAGTAGGAGAACCAGGCCTCCTCCACCACCCGCTCCCGGATGAGCGCCTCCAGTTCCTCTTCCGAAACGATCGGAACGCCCTCCGGGTACAGCGTTCCGGCGAGCTCGGGAGGATAACGGCGGCCCTCGATGTCCGGAATCTGGGCGGCCGTGAACGCTACCACCTCGTACTCCGGCTTGTCCCGGAAGAGACAGTTGAAGTTGTGAAAGTCCCGCCCCGCGGCCCCCATGATCACCACCCGTCGTCGCGCCATTCGGTCTCCCGTCTCTCTTCGTTCTCGAGTTGTTCCCGAGCTCTCGGCCTCGCCATACCGCCAAACGCGGTCCTCGCGACCAAGCATCGGGCACAGAGTAACAGCCGGGGAGCGATCTGACACCCGAAGTGTCAGCCCTTGCCGTGTCCCGTAGGCCCGTCCAGCTTTCCTGCAGGTCGCTGAAGAGCCCTGCTATAGGTCGTCACGTTCACCCCACACCGGCCGGCGCCATGAACGATGCTTCTTTCGATCTCGATGAGGTGACTGCACCGAAAAAGCGGGCGGGGCTTCTGCTCTTCCTCCTGGGCCTCCTGTTGGGCATCGCCGGCGCGCTTCTGGCTCCGCGCTACCTGGGCGATTACCTGCCTGGCGGGCTCAGGGGACACGACGAGACGATCGAGGGCCCCGTGCTGGGGAAGCGGTTGGAGGAGAACCGCCTGCTCCTCACCGTTCAGGGCCAGCAGGGAGCGGTTCTCGCCACATTCCGAAAGCAGGTGGCCGAGATCGATCTGCTCGTCGGAGTCGGCGACACGGTTACGCTCGGCGTCTCACGGTACGAACCGTTCGTCGAGGATCCGAGCTTCCGCGGCGTTCGCAAGATCGGCGTGGGCTCCTTGCCCGAGCCTCCGACCGGCGGAGCCGCCGAGACCGGCGGGGCCAGCGGGTCCAACCAGACCGCCGAGGCCAGCGAGACCGGCGGGGCCGGCGGGGCCAGAGGCGACGCGGCGGCCCCCGACTCCTCGTGAGCGATCCGGTCGAGCCTGCCGGGCCGCCCGATCCGCTCGAGCCGCCGCAAGCGCCCGGGCAGACCAGGCCGGCCCAGCCTGCCCCGGGAACCCAGTTCGAGGACTACCCGCTCACCCGGAGCGAGTACATCAGCGCCATGGTCCACTTCTACCGAGGAGAGCTGGGCCGGGCCGACCATTGGCGCGCGCGCCTGGACCCGACGACGAACTGGGCGATCGTCACCACCGGCGCGATGCTGTCGTTCGCGTTCAGCACCCCGGAGCACTCGCACGTCACGCTCCTTCTCGCCCTCCTGCTCGTCTCGATCTTCCTCTGGTTCGAGGCGCGCCGATTTCGCTACTTCGACGTCTGGCGTTCCCGGGTGCGGATGATCGAGGAAAACTTCTGGATCCCGATCATCCGGAGGAACCTCGTCAGCCCCCGCGCGCATTGGGGGGAGTTCGTGGCGGAGGATCTCGACTGCCCGACCTTCAAGCTCAGCGTTGTCGAGGCCATCGGGATTCGGCTCCACCGCAACTATCTGTGGATCTACTTCGCTATTCTCGCCGCCTGGCTGGCGAAGATCCACATCCATCCGACACCGGCCCGAAACTTCGCCGAGCTCCTCGACCGGATGGAGATCGGTCCGATCTCGGGTTGGTTCGTACTCGCTGTGATCCTGCTTCTATACGGCGGCGCCGTCTGGATGGCCTTCCGAGTGGCCCATAAGAGGGCGGCGATCGACGAGGTCAGCGGCCTGGAGAAGTACCCCGGCTCCTGGAAGACCTGAGCGGAAAGCTACCGATACTCCGGGTTCGGGTCGTCGAACCGGCAGCCTGCCTCCCACAGCGAGCGCTGGTTCCCATGGGCCGGGATGCCTCCTGCGTCCTTGATCATCCGCGCCAGGTGCATGAGGTTCCACGTCATGAACGTGGTATTCCGGTTCGTGAAGTCGTTCTCGGGACCGCCGGATCCCGGATCCAGGTAGGAGGGGCCGGGGCCCGCTTCCCCCAACCACGCCGCGTCGGCCTGGGGCGGAATCACGTAGCCCAAGTGCTGCAGGGAGTAGAGGATGTTCATGCAGCAGTGCTTCGCCCCATCCTCGTTTCCCGTGATCAGACATCCGGCCACCCGCCCATAGTAGGCGTACTGGCCCTCCTCATTGAGGTCACTGGACGTCGAGTACAGACGCTCGATCACCTGGGTGCAGACGGAGGATTTCTCGCCCAGCCAGATCGGTGACGTGATCACGAGAATGTCGGCGGCCTTCACCTTCTCGTAGATCCCCGGCCACTCGTCCTTCTCCCACCCTCGCTCGGTCATGTCAGGATAAACGCCGTAGGCGATCTGGTAGTCGACGGGGCGAAGCCCGTCCACCTTCACGCCGTTCTTCTCCATGATCGCGGTCGACATATCGATCAGGCCCTGCGTGTGTGAGAGCTCCGGGGTTCGCTTCAGGGTGCAGTTGAGGAAGAGCGCCCTGAGATCGGAGAAATCCGATGGGCTGCTCTCGCACCATTCCAGCTGTGTCTCGTTGAGCATGCATGGGCTCCTGTGAAGAATGGGACGGAGGGGCGGTCAGCCTGGGCCGCCCCCGAGGCCGACAAGATGGGCGCCGCGGACCAGGCCGCGAAATGAGGCGCTTGCCGTTCGCGCTTCCTTGCCCCTATCTATGGCTCTTCGAGTCGTCACCATCCACCGAACGCCGGAGCGCGATCGTGAGTTCCGATGGTCCCGAGGCCCTAGCGACCGAGTCCAAGCCTTCACAACCCGAGTTCGGCACTCACCCGATCGGCACCCTGGTGCTCGTCGGACTGTATGGAGTGCTCTTCGTGATCGGCTTCCTGGTCTTCTACTACCTCGTGTTTCTCCCTCGCGGGCCCCTGACCCAGTAGGCGACGATGAAAATCGATCTCTACGAGAAGCTGTGGATGTGGGCGGCAGTGGTGATCGTCGCGGTCTTTCTCACCTCCATCGGACTGACGACGCTGGGACAGGCCGGTCAGCCGCCGAGCCACGTGGAAACCATCGACCCGACGGCGCTGCGCACCGATCCCCGCTTCGCGAACCCGGGGGTCACGATCCACCACGATGGCAGCGCCACCGTGGTGATCGTCGCCTCGATGTTCGCCTTCCAGCCGGGGGAGATCCGGGTACCCGTCGGCCGCCACGTCACGTTTCGGATCTCGAGCCCCGACGTGATCCATGGGTTCCAGATCGTCGGGACGAACGGGAACGCGATGATCGTGCCGGGCTACGTGAGCGAGTTCACGACCGAGTTCAGGCGGGCTGGCGAGTACCTGATCGTGTGCAACGAGTTCTGCGGGCTCGGGCACCACGTGATGTACGCCACGCTGATCGTGGATGAGCATCCGCGCGTCGACGCCGCCGGGGGAGGTGCCCCGTGAACGGGGGGCGCAAGCTCGCGCTGGCGAACCTGTGGGTCGGCATCGGAGCCTTCGCGGTCGCCTCGGCGATGGCGCTGATGCAGGCGCTTTCGCGGGCGGAACTGGACCTGCCCTTCCGGACCGCGAAGATCTACTACCTGTCGGTCACGGCTCACGGCGTGTTGATGGCGCTGGTCTTCACCACCTTCTTCATCATGGGAATGGGCTACGCCTTCACCGAGGCAGCCCTG
>DAOVWI010000141.1 GCA_030636765.1 Gemmatimonadales bacterium | reverse complement strand
CGGATCAGCCAGGGACCCCAGGCGAGCACGGGCAGGACGAACACGGCCAGAAAGACCCAGGTGAGCGTGCCGTAACCCTTGGCGATCAGCTCGATGAGACCGAGCGGGGCCAGGGCGGCCGCTCCCCCGAGAAACAGGACGGCCGTCAGGGGACGAGCGATGGGCGGCAGCGGCGCACCGCGCTCCTCGAACGTCACCGCGATGCGTTGGTTCACGGCGTGAATCATCCCGGTGCCGGTCTCGATCAGCGTCCCGAAGAGCACGACCTGGAAGACGATCTGGAACGCCCGCGAGCCGAGGAGCTCGAGGAGCATGTTTGCCGGAACGGCCCTGTCGAGCACCTCGGGGTACTGTCCCGCCAGGGCGATGAAGAACAGCAAGCCCGGCAGGATCGCGATCGGACCCGCCAGGAGTCCCGCTCCCACAGCCTGCTTGCGGGATTCCAGATGGCGGACCACGAACAGTATGACCGGCACGACCGTCAGGTTGTAGCCGGCGTAGGACAACCCTCCGAGGATCCAGCCGTCCCGGTCGTGTCCCGCCGTGAACGCCGCGACGATCTGCCCCCCGAACCGTTGGAAGGACCAGACGAAGAGCACGAGAAAGACGGCGTAAAGCACGAGCGACCAGACGGCCAGCGCCTTCTCGATCGTGTCGCTTCCGCGAAAGAGCAGATAGCCCACCGAGACGACGACCCCCAGCACGCCGACGAGGCGCGGAAGGCCGAAGGTTTCCTCTACGATGGCGCCGGCCGCCGCCGCGATGACCGCGGCGACCAGGAGCACGAGCAGGATGTATGCGAGCTCGAAGCTCACCCATGCGGGCCCGAGGAGCTTGCGGAAGAAGCTGCGGTAGTCGAAAGCACGGAAGGTGCGTGCGAGCTCGAAGCTCACGGCGGCGACCGCGCTCCAGATCACCGTGGAGAGGGTGAGGGCCTGCAAGCCGCCTACCGGCCCGTGGCTCAAGAAGAACTCGACCATCTCACGGCCCGTGCCGTACCCGCCGGCGACGACGACCGACTGAAAGAGGAACCCCGGTAGCAGGTATGTGCGGAAGAAGCGGCTGCGCATGGCTCACCCGATAGTTGACATGCTGAGGAGCGGGGCGTGAACATGGAGTCGCCGCTCGCCTGGCGAAACCACGAGCGCCCGGTCACGGGTGCGGGCGGGGTGCGCTGGTGCCCACGCGCTTCCTGGTGTCCGCGGGATTCCTGGTGCCCGCGGGCTTCCAGGCGCCCACACGCTATCGGAGCATGAGGATCGAACGTCCAACGATACCAGCGCTTCTCGCCGAGCGGGCCCGGTCCATGCCTGGGCGGGACTTCCTTCGCTTCGAGGGCTCGAGCCTCACCTTCGGCGAGGTGGAGGAGCTCACGGTCCGGCTCGCCAGCGCTCTCCGCGGCGTCGGAGTCGGGCCATCCGATCGGGTGGCGATCATGCTGCCGAATGGGCTGGAGTTCCCGCTCCTCTGGCTGGCTGTGGCCAGGGTGGGCGGCGTGGTCGTGCCGGTCAACCCGGGCTACGGGGAGTCCGACCTGACGCACGTGCTGCGCGACTCCGGCGCCCGCCTGGCGATTGGCGAGCCGGAGCAGATGCCGAAGCTCGGTGCCGTCGCCGATAGCTGCCCCGAGCTCCGGACCCTCCGCCGGGTGGCCGCGCTCTCGGAGTCCGCGCCGGAGGCGGCGCAGGCCGAGGCGGCGCAGCCAGGGGCGCTGCAGGAGGCCGCGCGGGCCGGTTGCAGGGACGCCGCCGCCCGGCCCGGTGACGTGGTCACGATCCAGTACACGTCCGGCACGACGGGCTTTCCGAAAGGGTGCCTGCTCACCCACGAGTACTGGATCGAGCTGGCGGAGCAGGTGCGGGACTCCTGCTCGCTGGAGCCCGGTGACGTGTGCCTCACGGCCCAGCCGTTCTACTACATGGATCCGGCCTGGAACATGGTGGCCGCGCTGCTGGTGGGGATTCCGCTCGTCATCCTCCCGAGGTTCTCGGCCTCCACCTTCTGGGATTCGGTCTGCCGGAGCGGCGCCACGTTCTTCTACTGCATCGGCACGATGCCGACGTATCTCCTCAAGCAGCCGGAGGATCAGGCGAACGAGCGTGGCCACCGGGTTCGTCGCGTTCTGTGCTCGGGCATACCGCCCAGGCACCACGGCCGGCTCGAGGAGCGGTACGGCTGCCCCTGGCGGGAGACGTACGGTTCCACGGAGCTCGGCTGCGCTCTGCTCGCGCCGTTCTCGGATGCCGACTGCGTGGGATCGGGAGCGATGGGGGCGCCCGTTCCGGGCCGCGAGGTGAAGGTCGTCGACGGGCGGGGCGAACGAGTACCACGCGGAGTCCCGGGCGAGATGCTCGTAGGAGGAGGAGCGACCATGCTGGGCTACCATGGCCTGCCGGAGGAGACCGCGAGGTGGAGGCAGGACGGGTGGGCTCGGACGGGCGATCTCGTGGTCGAGGATGAGAACGGATACTACCGCATCGTGGGCAGGATCAAGGACATGATCCGGCGTGCGGGGGAGAACATCGCCGCCGCCGAGGTGGAGGCGGTCCTGTGCGACCACCCGGCGGTCCGCGCGGCAGCCTGCGTCTCGGTGCCGGACGAGGACCGCGGCGAGGAGGTGAAGGCCTTCGTGCAGCTCCGCTCCGATCCGTCGTCCCGCGACGTGTCGCCGGACGAGCTGGCCGAGTTCGCCCGCGGCAGACTGGCTGCCTTCAAGGTTCCCCGCTACATCCAGTTCGTGGAGAGCTTCCCGATGACCCCGTCCGAGCGAATCGCGAAGGGGCGCCTCCTGGAGAATCAGGAGAACGACACGGCCGGCGCGTACGACACGGCCCTAGGCGCCTGGGTCTGAGGGCGATGTCGGACACATCCATCGGCGACCGGGTCTGAGAGGCGATGTCTGCCGCCGAGATCCTCTACCGGGAAGAAGGTCCCGTCGGGGTCGTCACCTTCGACCGCCCGCGGGTCCTCAACGCGTTTCGCCGTTCGATGTTCGCCAGCTTGCTCGAGACGCTCGAGGCTGCCACGGCCGACCCGCTGCTCCGGGCCATCGTACTGACGGGCTCGGGCCGGGCTTTCTGCGCGGGCATCGACCTCAAGGAGCTGGCCGCCCGGGCCGAGCGAGGAGCCGCGGTCGAGCGATCGACCCTCGAGGCGATCCAACAGATCACCCGAACGATCGTGCTCCGAGAGAAGATCGTCGTGGCGGCGGTCAACGGCCCCGCGGTCGGATTCGGGGCCGAGCTCGCGGTCGCGGCCGACATCCGAATCGCGGCCGAGGAGGCCACGTTCGCTTTCCCGGAGGTGCAGCGGGCGCTCTTCGCGACGGGCGGCTCCACCCACCTCCTTCCGCGGCTGGTCGGTCTGGGGCGGGCCCTGGATTGGCTCGTGTCGGGCCGGACGGTCTCGGCGGAAGAGGCGCTGGCCGCCGGCCTGGTCACGCGCCTCGTGCCGAGGAAAGACGTCCTGGAGGTGGCGCTGGAGGAAGCCCGGCGGATCGCGGCGAACGCCCCGATCCCGGTCGGCCGGATCAAGCGGCTCCTGCGCGGATCCTTCGATTCGGAGCTGGAGAGGGGACTCCGCCAGGAGGTAGAGCACACGCTCGCCTGTCTCGACACGGAGGACTTTTCGGAGGGGCTGAGGTCCTTCTTCAGGGGGAGGTCGCCGAGGTTCACGGGCCGATAGTCGCTCGCTCTCCACGAACACGGCATGCCGGTTTGGAGCCCTCTCCGTGCGGCGCTAGATTAAGATATGAGCCGCAGCGGTCTTTCTCTCGGCAGAGCGCACGTCGCCTCGCTGGCGCTGTTCATCGGCGTCGCTTCGCTGGCGTCGCTCATCGGCATCGGCTCGCTCGCCGGTCAATCCGAGGACGGAGCTCAGGTATACCGCGTTCAGGTGACCGGAGCCATCGAAATGGGTCTGGCTCCCTACGTGGGGCGTGCGCTGCGCGAGGCCCTGGAAGCCGGCGCGGCCGCCGTCGTGCTCGATCTGGACACGCCCGGCGGGCGCGTGGACGCCGCCTGGGAGATCATCGACGCGGTCCGTGATGCAGGGCTCCCCGTCTACGCCTACGTGAACCGCCGGGCGCTCTCGGCGGGGGCGATGATCGCGCTGTCCGCCGAGGCGCTCTATATGCGACCGGGCTCGACAATCGGCGCGGCGACGCCGATCACCGGTGAAGGCCACAAGGCCTCCGAAAAGATGGTGAGCGCCATGCGGTCGGAGTTCCGCGCTCTGGCCGAGGAGCGCGGGTTCGATCCCCGGATCGCCGAGGCGATGGTCGACGAGGAGGTCGAGGTCGAAGGGGTCGTGCCGGCCGGGAAGCTGCTCACGCTCACCACGGACGAGGCGCTCGAGCTTGGCGTGGCGACCGCCGAGGTAGAGGACTACGCGGCTCTGCTCGCTGCGGTCGGGCTCAGCGGGGCCGACACGGTCGATCCGATGCCGAACTGGGCGGAGCAGATCGTTCGGTTCCTCACCAATCCGATGGTGGCCCCGCTTCTTCTCAGCCTCGGATTCCTCGGACTCCTGATCGAGATCCGAACTCCCGCCTTCGGCCTGGCGGGAACGATAGGCCTCGCTTGCCTGGGCGCGTTCTTCGGGGCGCGACTGATCGTCAGTCTGGCCGGGATCGAGGAGCTGCTCCTCCTGGGCGCCGGCGTCGTACTGATTCTGGTGGAGGCGTTCGTGATTCCGGGCTTCGGGGTCGCGGGCGTGTTGGGTACCCTCGCAGTCCTGGGCGCTGCCTACATGAGCATGCTGGGCCGTTTTCCGACCACCGCGGATCTTGTCGGCACGGCCGGCCTGATCTCGCTTTCGATCCTTCTGGTTGCCGTGCTCGCCTACGCCCTGTTCCGGCACCTGCCGCACAGCCGAGGCCTGGCCGGCATCTTCCTCCGAAGCCAGACGAGCCGCGAGACCGGATACCTCTCCGCTCCCGAGAGGGAGGAGCTGGTGGGCCGGATCGGGGTGGCGGCGACGGACCTCCGTCCGTCGGGGACGGCGATCGTGGACGATGAGCGTCTCGACGTGGTCACCGAGGGTCCCTGGATCGAGGAGGGCACGAGAATCAAGGTGATCCACGCGGAGAGCTACCGTCACGTGGTGCGGGAGGCGCCACCGGAGGAGGCTGACGAGCTCCCGGCCGCTGGCGAGAAGGCAGCAGCGACGCCTGGCGCAGACGGCGAAGCGGAAGACGAAGCGGAAGACACATAGAACTTAGAGCGAGGGTAATATGGAAGGCATAGCGTTAGGTACGGTTCTTCTCGTCGCGATGGGTGCGTTTTTCCTCCTTTTCCTCCTGTGGGCCGTGCCGGTCGGGCTCTGGATTACCGCATTCGCCTCAGGGGTGCGAGTGAAGCTCCCCAGCCTCATCGGCATGCGGTTCAGGAAGGTGGATCCGCGGGGCATCATCCTGCCGCTGATCAGCGCCACAAAGGCGGGTCTCAAGCTGGAGACCGACGACTTGGAGGCGCACTACCTGGCCGGCGGCGATGTCCAAAAGGTGGTCCTCTCGCTCATCTCCGCGGACAAGGCGAACATCGAGCTCCCGTTCCAGCAGGCCGCGGCGATCGATCTGGCAGGCCGGGACGTGCTCGACGCCGTGCAAATGTCGGTCAACCCCAAGGTGATCCAGACGCCGAGGGT
>DAOVWI010000257.1 GCA_030636765.1 Gemmatimonadales bacterium | reverse complement strand
TCACGTTCGATTCAAGCCAATCGAAGAGCGCGTCATCCGCGATCGCGGCCGCCTTGACGGCCTCGGCAAGGCCCGAGGCCAGCTGAAAGATCGGGAGAGTACCCAGCAGATCGGGATCGATGACGACGAGGCTCGGCTGATGAAACGCACCGATCGGGTTCTTGGCCTCCGGCGTGTCCAGACCGGTCTTCCCACCCACGCAGCTGTCCAGCATGGCGAGCAGGGAAGTAGGAACCTGTACGTACGGGATCCCCCGCATATACGTGGCGGCCACGAACCCCGCCAGGTCGCCCGTGACGCCCCCGCCGACCGCCACGACCGCGGAGTCGCGCCCGAAGCCCTCCGCGAGCATCTCATCGGAGAGACGGGCCCACTCCTGCCGTGTCTTGTTCCACTCACCAGCGGGAAAGGTGAACAGCTGCGCCTCGCCGCCCTCCGCCTCGAGGGCCGAGCGTGCCCGCTCGCCGTAGAGAGGCGCGACCCGGCTGTCGGAGATGATCGCGTAGCGATGAGCGGGGGCCGCCAGCCGGGTCAGCCGCGCGAGATCCGCAAACACGCCCCGCTCCATGCGGACCTCGTAGCCCTCCGGTTCACGGCCCGGAACCTCGATCCGGAGCGAGCCCCAGGTCACCCGATGGACCTCAGCCGCCGGACCTCAGCCGCCCTGAACCTCGAAGCGCACGACAGTCTCGAGGGAGCTCGGGTCCAGTCCCTCGGGCGCATCCACCACGATGACGACGGGCCGTCCTTCGGCCTGGCTACGCTCGACGGCCACCACCCGAGCGTCCGCGTCTTCCGCGTACCGCTCCTCGAAGGCTCGTCCCACCTCCTCCTCGAACTCGACGGCGTCACGCTCCGAGTCCCACACGCTCACCCAGATCAGCACCTCCCGGCCCCCGTCGCCCAGCAGACGGTACCGGTCTCCATCCCAGCCTTCGGCCGCCGCCGCGGCCCTGTCCGGATCCCCCAGGTGCTCCTCCAAGAGGACGCGTGTCTCGAGCTCCCCGAGGCCGTCGGAGTGGATCTCTCGCCATGAGGCTGGCGGATCCTCCATGAAGACGATGTCCGATGGATGGTCACGATCGCCGAGGTACCGGTCGGGATGAAGCACCTGCTCGGTCGACTCGGGCAGGTCGGTCCCGAACGGCAGGGGACGCGCCGGGTCAGCCGACCACACCCGCTGCAGGAAGACGAGGCCGCCGATATAGGGGAAGATGAGGGACTCCCGGACGATCTTGGGCGCGTCCCGCATGACCGGCGTTCCGGCGAGGAGGGAGGGATCCAGGCCGCCGAGGAGGCTGCCGAGATCCGGCATCGCGGTCAGGTCGACGGAGGCGCCCGTCTGGCTGGAGATGAGCCACTCCATCATGGCGTAGGTGGCATGGCCCTCCAGCGCCGCCTGCGCGGCGGTGGCGCGGTCGTTCTGCTCGTTGACCGATCGCGTCAGGGAGTCGAGGTCCATGTGCTGGTCCTGGAGGGCATGGACCAGCTCGTGAACGAGGATGGGCTGCAGCTGGCCTTCGGGAACATCGTCGACGACGTACAGGGTGTCGCGGCGCGGGTCGTAGTAGCCGACCACCTGCTCCAGGAGCAGCGAGCGGAACAGGGGTCCGAGCTGGAGCGTGTCGGGCAGCAGGCCGAGGCGAGCGTAGACTGCCGCCACGGCATCGGCCTTCTCCTCGGGCAGCTGCTCCACCAGGGCGCGGGAGAGGAATCCCTCCAGGTTTTCTCTCGAGCTGGAAGCGAGCGCGGGCGGTCGCGCGGCGCGGATTCGGCTGCTCTCCTCGACGCCCGGGAGCAGCTCTTCAGCCAGTCGGGCCAGGGCCGTGT